>UQBJ01000008.1 GCA_900539255.1 uncultured Campylobacter sp.
CTTAAATTCTGTGGATATTTCGCTAACGCTCAATATGACAATATGGATTTTTCGCCTTTTTGCAAAAGGCTCAAAATGACAAATTCCCCCAAATTCAGCCCAAAAAAACCCAAAACCCTAAACCCAACCCTAAAAAAACAAAAATTCCCAAAACCCCCAAATTCCCCCATAAAAACAAAAAATCCCAAACCCCCGCAAACCCCCAAGCACACCCCAAAAAAAACAAAAATTTCACTCAAAACCCACTCCAAAAACAAAAATCCCAAATTCAGCCCGCCAAAACCTCCAAAACCCCCAAATTCCCCAAAAAAAACAAAAATTCCCGCAAAAACCCAACCCCCAAAACAAAATTCAAATCCCCCTATAAACTTTCCCAAAAAATTTACGATATAGTGCTTATCAACGAAAGGAACTTCGTTGAAATTCACTTTAAAAGGATTTACAATGGCAGGAGGAATGCGTATTGTAACAAATGTCGCCGCACTTCAAGGTGTCGTGGCAAACACAAACAATTCTGGCAACTTACAAAAGTCGCTCGAAAGACTCTCAACAGGGCTTAAAATCAACGCCGCCAAGGATAACGCCTCAGGTATGGCGATTGCTAACCAGCTCAAAACTCAGGCATCTTCGCTCGGTGCAGCGATAGACAACGGCAACCAAGCCAACTCCGTTTTGCTCACAGCTGACAAGGCTATCGAAGAGCAAAGCAACATCTTGGACCAAATCAAGCAAAAAGCCATCCAGGCAGCACAAGACGGACAAAGCACAAAGACAAGAAATATGCTTCAAGCCGACATCATCCGCCTTATGGAAGAGCTTGACAACATAGCCAACACCACAAGCTTTAACGGCAAAAACCTTTTAAGCGGTGGTTTTAGCAACCAAGAGTTTCAAGTAGGGGATCGCTCAAACATCACGGTAAAGACTACCATAGGCTCTACCCAAAGCTCTAAAATCGGCGTTACTCGTTTTGAAACAGGTTCAAACATTAGCGCGAGTGCAGATATGCAGCTTACCTTAAAGCAGTATGATGGTATCCAAGACTTCAAATACGCAGCCGTAAAAATCTCTTACTCTGTCAATACAGGCGTAGGGGCTTTGGCTGAGGAAATCAACCGCAACTCAGGCATCACAGGCGTGCGCGCTAGCTACAATGTAACCACAACAGGCGTTTTTGCTGTAAAGGCAAGTAGCACTGCTGATGACTTTTCTATCAACGGTGTTTTAATCGGTAAGGTAGATTACCAAGACAACGACCAAAACGGCGCTCTTGTCAATGCCATAAACGCGGTCAAAGATACCACAGGCGTGGAGGCGAGCATAGACGCAAATGGGCGTTTAAGCCTTACTTCTGCTGATGGGCGTGCTGTATATATCGGTGGCGGTGAAGCACGAGGTGGCAATGCTATGGGCGTTGGCTCAGGCATAGGTATCACTATGTATCAAAACTTCGGACGCCTTTCACTGGTAAAAAACAGCGGTGCTGATATACTTGTCTCTGGGGTAGGGTTTATAAAAACACAAGCGAGTGCCGCAGCGACTGAGGCAAAAGGTGCTTCTGCTATCGGCTTTGGTAACGCTTCTAGGGTTTCTCAATACTCTATGAGCTTGCGCGAAACCAAAATGCAAATAGGGGCTTATCAACAAGATGCTTTGGGTATGAACTCAACCCGCTTTGGCGTGCAATGGCTTACCGCTGGCTCTCTTTCAGCCATTTTTAATGCATCATCACTTTCATTAGCTTCACTAGGCGGACTTGCTAACTTTGGTCCAACATCTGTCAAAGGTGCGAATGCTATTTCTGCTTGGGCTAAAATGAACCCACTAGCACAAGGTGCTTTCTTCTCAGGTGGATTATCGCTTGTAATGACAGCTAACTGGCAAGGCTTTAACTCCATAATAAAAAATACTGCTCTCAGCGCGCAATCTGTGGTGTCTTTGGTGCAACTTGTCAATCAAACCGCGGGTGTAACGACACTCAAAGGGGCTATGGCGATGATGGACATCGTAGAAACGGCTATCTTAAATGTCGATCAAATCCGTGCCAACATAGGCTCAGCCCAACAACAAATAGACAGCACCATCAACAACATATCCACCACACAGGTGAATTTGAAGTCTGCTGAGAGCGTCATAAGGGATTTGGACTTTGCAAGTGAGAGTGCAAACTACTCTAAATCAAGCATTTTGGCTCAAAGTGGTGCTTACGCACTCGCCCAAGCCAACGCCTCATCTCAGTATGTAATGCAGCTCTTGCAGTAGGGGCTTATCTAGCCTTTTTTGCTACGCTGTGGCGTGTGGGGCTTGCCTACGCAACCTTTGCGGTTGCGGGGCTTAAAAGCCCCCTCCCTTGCGGAGGGGGTTGGGGGTGGGTTTTAAAACTCATCACACAACTTTCGAGCCGTTAAAAACGGCGTAGCGAGCAAAATAGCTTTCGAGCGTGCTTGTGTGCCGCTCAAAGCAGGCGGAGATACTCTCTCCGCCTTTTTTTGTGCTTAAAATTCTTTGCTTTAAATCATAAAATCAAAATTCTTATTATAAACCAAACTTCTTAAATTTCTTATCATACCTTGCAATGAACCCCTAAATTTGTCATACCGACTTTTTTGTTGTCATACTGAGCGCAGCGAAGTATCCACAAATTCAAAGTGCAAAGTTGCACTTTAAAAGTGTGGATTTTTCGCTAACGCTCAAAATGACAATGTTTAACTCTTTGTGCTAACGCACTCCACTCAAAATGACAAAATCCCTGTCATACTGAACTTTGCGTAGCAAAGTGAAGTATCCACAAATTCAAAGCATATCTTAAATTCTATGGATTTTTCGCTTTCTATCGAAAGCTCAAAATGACAATGCCTTGCCGTCTTTGCAAGTGGATTTTACTGCACCTTGCAAGGCGTAGTCTCAGCAAAAATCTACGCAAATTCTCTTTTCAGCACTCCACTGCCGTGTTTTGCCATAAGCTAAATTCCACAAACACGCTCACCCAAAGGCTCCGCTTAAATACGCCTTTGTTTTTTCTTTTTGCGGGTTTTCAAAAAATGCAGCACTTTCGCCAAATTCCACTAACTCACCCAAGTGAAAAAACGCCGCATAATCCGCCACGCGCTTGCCTTGCTGCAAGTTGTGCGTTACCATTATCATCGAAAGTTTGTGGCTCAGCTCTTTTACAAGCTCTTCGATGACACCGCTTGAAATAGGGTCAAGCGCTGAGGTCGGCTCGTCCAAAAGCAGCAAATTTGGGCTTATAGCCAAAGCCCGCGCTATGCAAAGGCGTTGCTGCTGCCCGCCAGACAAGGCAAGGGCGTTTTGAGTGAGCTTGTCCTTTACTTCATCAAAAAGCCCAACTTCTTTCAAGCACCTTTCCACAAGCTCGCGCTCGTCATCTTTGTGAGCGATTAAGCCGTGTAGTTTTGGGGCGTAGATGATATTATCATAAATGCTTTTGACAAAGACATTTGGCTGCTGAAACACCATTCCCACGCTCTTTCGCAAAGCCACTACATCAGCACTTCGCACATCTTTGCCCGCCACTTCGACAAGCCCTTGTGTTTTAGCGATTTTGTCGTTCATTCGGTTAAAGCAGCGCAAAAATGTGGATTTACCGCACCCCGATGCACCGATGAGTGCGGTGATTTTGTTTTTAGCTACGCTCATATTTATGTCAAACAAAGCCTGCTTTTTGCCGTAAAAAAGGTTTAAATTCACTACTCTTGCTACCATTGTGTTTTTCCTTGAAAGTATTTTCTTAGCATTATCGCTGTGAGATTGAGCACCACGACAAGGCTTAAAAGCACTAAAATGCCAGCAGCAGCCCTTTCTAAAAAAGCCCTTTCAGGCATAGATGCCCAGTTGTAAATGAGTGCGGGCAAAACGGTCGTGGGTTGGGCTAAATTCGTGGCTATATCGGGGATAAAGGCTATCATACCGATGAGCATTAGCGGTGCGGTTTCGCCCACAGCGGAGGCTAGGGCGAGTATAGAGCCTGTGAGTATCATCGGAGCGGCAAGCGGGAGCATTATGCCACTTACCATTTGCCATTTGGTAAGCCCTAGCGCGTAAGCGGCGTTTTTCATACCTGTATCCACGCTTTTTAAAGCCGCCTTTGTGGAGACGATGATGATAGGTAGGCTCATTATGGCTAGTGTAAGTCCGCCTACAAGGGCTGATGAGCGGGGCAAGCCGAAAAAATTTATAAACAAAGCAAGCCCCAAAAGCCCAAAAATGATACTTGGAATGCCCGCTAGATTGTTGATGCACACTTCTATGACACTTGTGAGCGCATTTTGGCGGGCAAATTCTTCTAAATAAATCGCCGCCGCCACGCCCACAGGCACAGCCACGCCCATACAAACGAGCATACAAAGCACCGTGCCTACAACAGATGCTAGCACGCCTGAGCTTTCGGGGGCGATTTTAGAGTCTGTGCCTAAAAAGAAATTTGCGTTGAATTTAGCGATGAATTCGCCCCTTTGCACGAGCGTATCCACAAGGGCTTTTTCATCATCGCTGAGTTTATTGAATTTACTCTTAAAATACTGGTCAGCTTCTGCGTTTGCTAAAAGCCACTGCGCTTTTTTTAAATTTTGCGCCCCACCTTGCAAACGCAAGGCGCGTTTTTCGGTGCGAGAGAGTAGGTTAAGCACGGTTTGGTTGCTGTCTTTACTCACTAAAATGTAGCTTTGTTTGAGTGCAGGCAAGCCCAAATAACTCACAGAGCCTAAAAACACGCACAAGAAAAACAAATTCACATAAAGCCCCGCTTTGCAAAAGGCTTTGAAGCGTTTTGAGGATTGTTTTCTGTCCTTAAAATTCATAAATTCTTTCCTTTGTGAAATTTGTTGATAAGATGAACGCTTATGGCGTTGATGATGAGAGTGAGTAAAAAGAGCGCAAGCCCTAGCGAAAAGGCGCTTAAAGTGAGCGAGCTGTCAAAGGCTTGGTCGCCTTGCAAGGCTTGGACGATATGCACGGTAACAGTAGTCATATCTTCAAGCAAATTAAAGCTCATATTTGGGCGCAAGCTTGCTGCCATCACAACTATCATCGTTTCGCCCAAAGCCCTTGAAAGGGCGAGCAAACAAGCGGCGATGATACCGGGCATCGCTTCTGGCAAAATCACGGCAAAAACCACTTCTTTTTTTGTCATTCCTAGTGCGAGTGCGCCGTTTATGCGCTTTTGACTCACTGCTTCTATGCAATCTTGCGACAAACTCGCCACAATCGGCACTATCATAATACCCATTATAAAGCCAGCTGCAAGCGCACTTTCGTAGCTTGCTTCTATGCCAAAAGCCCCAAAAATCCACACCACAAAAGGGGCGATGATGATGAGCGCGAAAAAGCCAAAAACGACAGAGGGAATAGCCGCGATGATTTCTAAAACGGGCTTTAAAAGGCTTTTTGATTTTTTGTTCGCAAAGACGCCCAAATACACAGCGCACATTATGCCAAGCGGCAAAGCCGTTATCATCGCGATGAGCGAAATGTAAAAGGTCCCCCAAAAAAGCGAGCTAGCCCCAAAAACGCCGTGTCCCACGCTGCCATCAGCCCTTACAAAAGCCGCATCAGCCGCCCATTGCGAGCTAAACAAAAAGGTAAAAAGGCTTTCTTTTTGAAAGAATTTCAACGCTTCGATGAGTATGGTAAGCATTATGGCAAAGCTTATCACCACAGCGACAAAGGCGCAGGCAAACAGGCTAAATTTAATCAATCTTTCTTTGAATTTTTGCATTTTTTTCTTTATAAATTTTTACTAAAAGTTTGATTTGCGCTATGAATTTATCCCAAAGCACGCTTTTGCGTCGCGCAAAAAGGCTTGCCACGCAAATTTAAATTTGCTTGCGATGATATTTTCACGCACAAAACAAGGCTTTTAAATTTATCCTTTCAACTTTGTCCCTTGAATGCAAGCTAACAAGCGCACATTTTGCAAAAGGGTAAGCAAAGTATAAACACAAATGGAAACATTTTGGAAACTTTGAATTTTTTTGAAGTTGTTTAAATTTGTTTGAACTTTTTATAAAAAATTTGCGAAAAGCGTTTGAATTTTTGCTGGATTTTAGGCTAAATTTTGCACTGAATTTTGCATTAAATTTTTGTGTTGAATTCTATCTTGAATTTAGGCTTTTGGCGAGTAAAACTTTGTATGATAAGTAATAAATGTGATATGCAAGCTATAAAAACAAGCAAGCGCAAATCGTGGCAATCCATAAGAAAACCTAGTTTAAATTTAAGTTTTGCACCTAAATTTTAATCTTAAAATTGCAAAAAAAATTTTCGATTTTATCATACTTATAAAATTATTATACCGAGCCTTTGGCGAAGTATCCAAAAATTTAAAAACATTTTAAAAGGCTTTCAAAAATTTTTTTTTTGCTTGAAAATTGAGTCGTTTGCCAAAACTAAAACTACGCATTTTAGAATTCCCTTTATATGTTTCATTATGACCCGATTTGTTAGGGGTGCTTAAACCCCTTTGCGTAAGGGTTTTTGCCTTGCTTTTTTTAACGGCTCGTGTGGATAAAAAGCGTTTTGTAGCACAATGACGGCGGATTTTGTCATTTTGAGCGTAGCGACCCAATGGGTTGCAAGGCGCAGTCGCAGCAAAAAAATCCACAGAATTTGAGACACGCTTTAAATTTTTAGGATTTTTTGTGGTGGTGGCTTGGATTTTTTTGGGGTGTGTGGCTTGGGGATTTGGTTTTGTGGGAGTTTTGGGGCTGTGTCATTGTGAGCCGTTTTCACAAAAACGGCGTGGCAATCCAAAAATTAGGCTTGAATTTTGCCCTAAATTCAAAGCGAAAATTAAAAAAGATGAAATGCTTTGAATTCAAAGTCAAATTTCACAAAAAAGTGCAGTCAAACCCTTGCACGCCCCGCCCTTTATAGGCACTCTTTTCATAGAGATTTGGATTTAGCGATACAAAGCCTACTTGGCGGGGTCTGCAAGGGCTTGAACTCTTTGTTGTTTTGAGCTTTTGTTAGAAAGCGAAAAATCTACGCTATGCAAAAATCAGTATGACAAGAAAAATCCGTCATTGATAGCAAGATGGTATTAAAAAGTGGCAACATAAGGTAAAATTTTGCTTGATTACGCCTTACTCGCCTTGTGCGTTGCCGAATTCTTGCTCTATGCTTTCAAGGACTGATTGCTGTGCCTTTTCATCGGCAAGTTCTACTTTGTAGTAAATCTCAGCCCTATTGTTTTTGAGCGAGCTGGCGTCATTGTTTTCAAGCGGAGAATTCAGCCCAAAGCTCTTTATGCTGACATTTTTCACGCCCACGCCGCCGTTTAGGAAGTATTCGGCGACATTTTTAGCGCGTTCATAGCCCAAATTAAAGCTATTTACGGCTGTGTCGCTGTTGTCTGTGTAGCCACGAATTTCTATTTGCACGCTTTGTGGCAGTGTCAAGGAAAATTCTACCATATATTTTAAGAAATCCTGCATATCCTTTGAGATGATTTGTGCGCTACCTCGTTCAAATTCCACGCGGGCGGGCAGTTTGAGGGCGATTTGGTTTTCGCTTTGGTCAAGTGCTTGACGGAGTTGTTGTATCAGCTCTTCTTGTGAGGCTGTGAGGGCTTTGAGCGCGCCTATTTCATCTTGGCGTCTTTGCGATGCGCCTCTGTGCTGCCTTTGGTTAGGGTTTTCTTGCTCGACAGTTTGGCTTGGAGTGAAGTCAAAAATTTTGATGAATTCGGTTTTTAGAGCCTCTGCCTTTGCTGGGTTGCTCTCACTTATCGCCCAAAGTGCGATAAAAAGGGCAAGCAAAAGCGACAAAAAGTCCGCATAAGGCACAGCCCACCTTTCGCCAGCTGGGCATTCAGGACACTTGTGTTTTGCCAAATTCTATCCTTTCAAATCATTTTTCAAATTGTGAAATTCTAAGCTCGTTCGCGCCTAAGAAATTAAAGAGTTTTTGCTCCAAATCGCGTGGGTTCATACCCTCAGCTATGCTTTTAACGCCTTCCATTATCACGCGTTGCTCTTTTATCAAGTCCATTGAGTTAGCTTTGAGCTTTGCTCCAAAGGGTCCAAAAAGCGCATAAGAGCCGAAAATCCCCGTAACCGTCGCGGTAAATGCGCCTGAAATACCCATCGCCATCGCTCTTGGGTCATCAAGCAGCTGCAACGCAAGCATAAGTCCCATAACCGCGCCCACAAGCCCAAAGGTAGGGCAAGTCTCCCCAAAGCGTATCCAATACTCAGCCGCTTCTTTATAATACTCTTCGCGTTCTTCGATTTGAATTTCCATAGTATCTCTTATCTCGTCCCAATTCTTACCATCGACAAGCATCATCACTGAGTTACGCAAAAACTCGTTTTCTATCTCAACCGTCTTTCCTTCAAGTGCTAAAAGCCCGTCTCGCCTAGCGATGACAGAAAATTCAATGATTTGGGCAATGCGTTCTGGCAAATTTATCTTTGCGCCCGTAAAGGCGATTTTAAGTTCTTTGTAAGCAGCTTTGACGGCTTTTTTGTGGCTAGCAGTCATCGCGCTGAATGCAGCTGTGGGGATAACGATAAGCACGGAGCTTAAATGGATAACATGCAAGGGGTTTCCGCCCTCCAAAATGTCGCCGATAGAAATACTCGCCGTTGCTAAGATGATACCAAGTATCGTGGTTAAGTCCATTTTTTTCCTTTATTTTAACTCGCCCCAATTTTTCGCTACTGCTGAGCTAGTTTTTAAATTTACTTTTAATTTTACTACATTTTGCATAATATCCTGCGTAATTGTAGCAAATTTTTCAAGTTTTTCATCTTTTATTTCAAAAATTAACTCATCGTGGATTTGCAAGATGAGTTTTTGCCCCTCATCTAAATGCGGGTAAATTTCAAGCATAGCAAGCTTTATAATGTCAGCTGCTGAGCCTTGCAAAATGCTATTTACGCTTTCTCTTTCATAGCTTGCCTTTATCATAGGGCTTGCGGTGTTAAAGTCAAAGTATCGCTTTCGCCCCAAAAGCGTGCTGATAAAGCCATTTTGCCTTGCACTTTCTTTCACGCGCTCAAAATAATCCTTAATGCTCGTAAAATTCGCAAAATACCGCTCTATGTAGCTTTTGGCTAAATTTGCTTCTATTTTTAAATTTTGGCTTAAAGTTTTATAGCCCATTCCGTAAATCAGCCCGAAATTTATGCTTTTGGCTATGCTGCGCGTTTCATAGTTGCTTTCTCCAAATATCATCACAGCCGTGCGCGCGTGAATGTCCTCATCATCAGCAAAGGCTTGCAGCAGCTTTTCATCTTCGCTAAAATGAGCAAGCATTCTCAGCTCAATCTGCGAGTAATCAAGGCTTAAAAAGCTATGTCCTTGGCGGGCTGTAAAGCAGGATTTGTAGGCTTTGGCGTATTGTCCGTGAGCTGGGATATTTTGCAAATTTGGGTCTTTGCTGGCTAATCTACCCGTTGCCGTGCCTGTTTGCATAAAATTTGAGTAAATGCGTGAATTTTCATCATTTTGAGCAAGCTTTAAAAGCGGCTCGCAGTAAGTAGAATAAAGCTTTGCAAGCTCTCTATAATCAAGCAGTTTTTGTGCCACAGGGTGCTTATCTACAAGCTCTTTTAGCACCTTTTCATCGGTAGAAAACACGCCACTTTTGCCCTTTTTGCCACTTGGCAAACCAAGTTTTACAAACAGCACTTCGCCCACTTGTTTGGGCGAATTTAGATTGAATTTCTCAGCTGTAAGGGCGTAAATTTCATCACTCAAAGCCTTTATGTCCTTTGAAAACTCTTGCATAAGTGCGCTTAAACGCTGAGTATCTAAATGAATGCCCCCATTTTCCATACTCATAATCACCTTTATAAAAGGAAATTCAAGCCTTTTGGCAAGTTCAAGCAAGTTTGAGTCTAAATTTTTAAGAAAATACAAATAAAATCTCAAAGTTATATAAGCGTCCTCAGCAGCGTATTTAGCGGCATTTTCAAGGGATAGTGCGGAGAAATTTGCCCCCTTTGGCACGACTTGCTCGAATTTTATGGTTTCATACTCAAAAAGCCTTTTGGCTAAATCGTCCATATTTACGCGCTTGCTCGGCTCATAAAGCCACGCTAAAATCATCGTGTCAGCGTAGTTTGCGGGTGCTTTTAAGTCAAAGTTGTTTTCAATGATTTTAAAGTCAAATTTAAGATTATGCCCCACAACAAAACCATCATAAATCATCTTTATAGCGCGTTTTGCGCTCTCTTTTGAAAGCTGCTGTGGCGCGCCAAGATAGCTGTGCGCCAAAGGCACATAGTAGGCTTCTTGCTCGTTTAATGCAAAGCTAAATCCCACTATATCGGCGTTTTTTTCAAGTCCTGTCGTTTCTGTGTCAAAGGCGATGATTTTACTCTCATCAAGTCCTTTTAAAAGCTCAAAAAGCTCGTTTTCATCGGTAATAAGCGTGGCTTTAAAGCCTAAATTTTTATCCATATTTTGCGGGGCGGATTTGAGTTTTTTAAGCAACAAATTCAGCTCATACTCTTGCAAAATGTCAAGCACTTCAAGCAAAGGCTCGGCTTTATCGTAGTTTGCTTGCGTAAAAAGAAAGGAAATGTCTAATTCATCGTAAAGTGAAGTGAGTTTTTTACTCAAAAAGGCGTTATCTTTGCCATCGATGAGTAAATTTTTCGTGCGTTCGTTGCGAACAAGGGGCAAATTCTCATAAATGCCCTCCAAAGAGCCGAATTCATCAAGCAGAGTTTTAGCTCCCTTTGCGCCTATGCCCTTTACACCGGGTATATTGTCAGCCGTGTCGCCGCAAAGTGCTAGAAAATCTTTGATTTGAGTGGGTTTCACGCCGTATTTTTCCAAGCAACCAGCCTCGTTGTAGTCGTTTTTTGAAATAGGGCTGTAAATACTTACCTTGCCGTCTTTTATGAGCTGATACAAGTCCTTATCCTGCGTGATGATACGCACGAAAATGTCCTTGTCCTCGCAAAATTTCACCACAGAAGCGATGATATCATCGGCTTCATAGCCCTCTTGTGAGTAGGCGCAAAAGCCCATTTTTTTAATCATCTCAATGCAAACAGGAATTTGCTCCAAAAGCTCATCAGGCGCGGCTTGGCGGTTAGCTTTGTAGCTTGTATCTATCTCGCTGCGAAAGGTTTTGCCCTTGCTATCAAGCGCAAAGATGAGATAATCACTGCTAAATTCGTTTTTTAGGCTGTAAATAAAGTTCGCAAAGCCAGCAACCATACCGCTAGGCTTGCCAGTGCTTGTCGTAAAGCCCTTTAAAGCGTAAAAAAGCCTAAAAAAAAAGCCAAAAGTATCGATGATAGTTAGGGTTTTCATAGTGTCCTTTGCCAAAAATTCAAAGCATTATAGCAAATCTGCGTAAAGATTGAAATTTTTTGGAATGTTTTTTGCTTTTTTAAGCTAAAATTCAAAAAAAGGGGCTGCGATGATAAACACAAGGCTTGATTTAAGCGCAAATGCAGGACAAAAAACTAATCTTTACGACACGCCCTTGCGACAACTTTTTGAAGAGGCGCAAGAAATCGCGCAAAAACGACACAAAAGACACAAAGTCGAGCTTCAAGGGCGCAAAGAGCAAGATGATGGGCTGCGGCAAGAAAAGACGCTTGATTTACTGCAAGAAAAAGTCAAAGAAAGCGTAAGGCAAAAAATCATTCAAAGCACGCAAGCACAAATTCTAGCCCAAAACACAAAGACACAAAGTTCTGTTTTAGACGAAAGCGCCCAAAGCCCAAAGGCTCAAATTTTAAACACACAAAATGAAGCCCAAAATTCAGCCCAAAGTGCACAGGCTCAAAACCACGCTCAAAGCTCACAAAAAGCCACAAGCGATGATTTACTCAAAAATTTACTCGCTAGTCTTTAAAAAGGCTTAAAATCTTATAAATTTAAGTTTAAAATAAATTTTTTTCGTTACAATAAACAAAATTCCTAAATTTCACGCAAAAAGGACGCGAAATGAAACTCAAACTCGACTACACCAGCTTTATAAACAAGGCAAAAAGCCTTTGCAAAGGGCGCGTTTATACCAGCTATCTTATGCGTTACGCGCTTGGCACAGATGCGAGTTGTTACAGCTACACGCCACGAGTTGCCATTCGCGCAAATGATGAAAGCGAAGTCATAGCCTTGCTAAAACTTGCTAAAACTTGCCAAACGCCCGTTACCTTTCGCGCCGCAGGGACGAGTTTGAGCGGACAAAGCAGTAGCAATAGCGTTTTAATCATCGCAAATGATGGCTTTAAGGGCATTAAGCTCGGGCAAAATGGCGAAGTGATAGAATGTGAATGCGGTGTGATAGGCTGTGATGCAAATGCAGCCTTAGCAGAGTTTGGCAAAAAGATAGGACCAGACCCAGCGACTATAAATTCAGCTCTCATCGGAGGAATTTTCAACAACAATTCTAGCGGAATGTGCTGTGGCGTGGAGCAAAACAGCTACAACACCATTCACTCCGTGCGTGCGGTGCTGCTTGATGGCACTATCATCGACACAGCCGACAACGAAAGCGTAAAAGCCTTTGAAAACTCTCACTCACAAATGTGTAAAGAGCTTAAAGCCCTGCACGCGCAAATTCAAAACGATGAGGAGTTAAAGGCTTTAATCGCTAAAAAATATAAAATCAAAAACACCACAGGCTACTCCATAAACGCACTAGCGGACTTTGGCGAGATAAAAGACATTTTAAATCACCTTTTCATAGGCAGTGAAGGCACTTTGGCTTTTGTGAGCAAGGTGCGTTACAAGGCGGTTAAAGACGCTAAATTTAAGGCTTGTGGCTTGCTCTTTTTTGAGGATTTAAACGAGGCGAGCAAAGCCATAGTCGCCCTTTCAAAGCTAGGACGGCAAAAGGTTGTGAGTGCTGAGATGATGGATTATGCTTGTTTGATGGCGGTAAAGGACATTGAGGGCGTGCCAAGCGTGGTGAGCGCGTGCAAAGAGGGGTATTCTTGTATTTTGTTTCAAAGTGAAAGTGATGATGAGGGCGAGTTAAATTCGAATTTAGCACAAATCAAGGCGAGTTTAAAGCCACTTAAAATGGCGTTTGAGCCGCTTTATTCGAGCAAGGCAAGCGAGTATGATGCGTGGTGGAAAATCCGCAAAGGCTTGCTGCCCTTTACTGCGGGCAACCGCCCAAAAGGCACAACCGTCATCACAGAAGATGTGTGCTTTGAGATAGACAAATTCACAGACGGCGTTGGCTTTTTGCAAGAGCTTTTTAAAAAATACGGCTTTGAGGGGGTGATTTTTGGACACGCACTAGCAGGAAATTTGCACTTTATCATCACGCCAGACTTGCAAGATAAAACGCAGTTTGCGAATTTCGCCGCTTTGGTTGAGCAAATGAGCCAAAAAGTAGCTCTAATGGGCGGCAGCACCAAAGCAGAACACGGCACAGGGCGAATGGTCGCGCCCTTTGTCGAGCTTGAATGGGGCAAAAAGGCATACCAAATCAACCTTAAAATCAAAGAAATTTTCGACCCGCAAGGCTTGCTAAATCCTGATGTCATCATCACTAAGGACAAGGACATTTACAAGAAAAATCTCAAAAGCGCGCCTAAAAATTTGCTCAGTTTGCCCGAAAATGACGAGATGATAAACACCTGTATGGAGTGTGGATTTTGCGAGAAATTTTGCCCTTCAAAAGACTTAACGCTCACGCCAAGACAAAGAATAGCCGTTTTGCGAGAAGTAACAAGACTGCTTGAAAATGGCGAAAAAAGCAAGGCAAATGAGCTTTTAAAAGAGTATGAGTATGCAGGCGATGAAACCTGTGCTGGGTGTTCGGGCTGTTTTAGGCTCTGTCCTTTGGGCATAGACACGGCAAAGGTAGCCAGCGAGCTTCGCCAAAAAATAAGCGCAAATTCACAAAAAATGGCGCAAAAAATTTATGATAATTTTGAAAAAACTTTAAGCCTTGCCAAAGGCGGACTTAAATTTTACGCCTTTTCAAGCGCACTTTTGGGCGAAAAAAATGTCAGCAAAATCACTTCGTTTTTGCACGGCTTAAATTCAAATTTGCCTTTCACACCGCCTTTTATGCCAAGCGCAAATGGCTATAAATTCACAAACAAGGGCGAGGATTTGGAGGAAAAAGTGGTGTATTTTACCGCTTGTATGAACCGCGTTTTTGCTCCGTCCAAAAAGCAAGACGACAAAAGAGCCGTGCAAGAAGCGTTTGAAAGCATTTGCGCTAAGGCTAGTGTGGGCGTGATTTACCCAGAAAAAATTTCTAAAATGTGCTGTGGCAAAATGTTTGAGGATTATGAGAGCATAAGGGCGCAAAATTTAGCCTTTTTGGAAAATGAGCTAAATTCTGCGACAAAGGGCGGTAAATACGCCGTTGTGATAGAGCATTCAAGCTGTTTTTACTCGCTTTTAAAGGACTTTAAAGATAAATTTAAAATCCTTGACATTAGCGAATTTTTGCTTTCAATCGCCGATAAACTCGCGTGGCAAAAGAGCGAAAAAACCCTGCTGGTGCATAAACTTTGCTTGCTTAAAAAACTAGGCAAAGACGGCGCACTTTATGAGCTTGCAAGGCTTTGTAGCGATGAAGTAAGGCTGATACAAAGCTTTGAGTGCTGTGGTTTTGCTGGTAAAAAGGGCTTTTTCACGCCCGAGCTTAATCAAAGCAGCACGAAAAATCTCAACGCTGAAACAAATGAAAACTTCATCGGCGTAAGCACGAGCAGCACTTGCGAAATAGGGCTTAACGCTTATGGTAACACCAAATTTCAAAACATAATTTACCTTGTGGATAGCCTTACAAGCAAAAAATAAATTTGCGAAAATAAGGCGTAAAATTTGGTTAAAATGTGCTATAATAACGCGAAATTTGGAAGATGAGTGCTCTGGTGAGTGCCACTGACTTCAAATCAGATGAAAGCATAGCTGGCTATGCTTTGGGGAGTTCGATTCTCTCATCTTCTCGCCACGATTTGCTTAAATTTGTGGATTAGCCCTTGCAAGAATTTACGATTTTAAGCTGAATTTATGGGCTTTGTTTTATGTTTTGGCTTTATCAAGCACTAAAATAAGTCCGCCAAAAATGATACCCAAAATGCCCGCAAACACCATAGCACTAGGAAAAGCGTCCCCTAAAAACAGCCCCAAAATCAGCGAAAAGATGACATCAAGGTAGCTCACCCCTGCCACAACGCCCGCTTTTTTAGCTATGCCGTAGCTTTTTGTAAGATGGATTTGATACACCGCGCCCAAAATGCCCATCACAGCGATGATAGCCCAAGCCTTTAAATCTGGCATCTTAAACTCACAAAGCAAAAAATCAAGCCCCTTTGGAGCGTAAAATTCGCCCACTATCATCGAGCAAAGCGGCACGAGTGAGCCTACTATCATAAAGGCAAGGGCGATTTTTTCAGTGGTGTAGTAGTGGCGCAGCTGCCTAGCACTCGTTACTGAAACAGCCGATAAAAACCCACACAGCACGCCCAAAAGTGAGTTTTTTATGTCAAAGCCTGTGTGAAATTGAGCCTCCGCCCAAGGCTGAGCGATGAAAAGCACGCCACAAAAGCCCACAAAAATGCCGCCCCAACCGCGAAGCCCCACGCTTTCTTTAAAGATAAAAAACGACAAAAGCGTAGTAAAGATAGGTGCGGTTTTTTGAAAGGCATAAGCTCCGCCAAGCGTGATATGCTCGATATTATAAAAGAGTAGATAAAGCGAAAGCACGCCCGCAACCCCGCGAAAAACAAGCAAGCCCAAATGACCGCCCTCGCGTGGTTTGAGCGTGGATTTTTGATAAAGATAGAGCAGGTAAAGGGCGGCGATGAAATTTCTAAAAAACACCACTTCAATGGCTGGCAAGTCCTTGCTAAGTAGCTTCGCGCAAACTCCGATAAGCGCAAAGTCAAGGCAAGCTAGCACCATAAAATATGCGCCCAAATTGTGTTTTATCACTCGCAACATAGTTTAAACCTCTGTGTTTGTGCTTTTTGCAAAAAGCCTTTTATCTTAAATTTAGCCTTTAAATTCGGGCTAAATTCCGCCCCAAAACGCTAAATTTTCGCCCCTAAAATCAACTTTTAGCTAAAAATTCAGCAAAAGCGTAAATTTTGCCTTACAATTTCCCCTTTTGTCCGCCGATAGAGTGCAAAAAGGCGTAGTCGATTTTTACCCTTTTTTCGTTTTGCACGCTTAAAGCCAGCCTTTCAAGCACCACGCTAAAATCATCAAAAAGGTAGTTTGCCATTGAGCCGGGGTTTGGGTTGATTTCGTTGATGAAAACCTCATCATCAATCACAAAAAAATCACAGCGAATAAGCGCGCCCCTAAAAAGCGGCTCGTAAATTTTAGCGAAATTTTCTTTTAACTTGCCCTTTAAAGTCTCGCTAATGTCGGCTTCTTTCACTTCGCTATGCCCTGAAAAGCTAAGGTATTTTTGCTCAAAGTCCAAAAGCTCTTTTTTCTTTGGCTCTTCGATGAGCGAAAAGATGAATTCATCTTTGATTTTGCAACCTGCTAGGTTGAATTCTTTTATATTTTTCACAAAAGGCTCGACAAGCACTTCTTCATCAAACTCAAAGGCTATGTCAAGGGCGTAGGATAGCTCTTTTTGGTTATGCACCACGCTTATGCCTATGCTGCTGCCAAGTCTTGCGGGCTTTAAAATGCAAGGAAATTCAAGCTTTTGTTTCAAAGAGCTTTCATCATAGCGTTTTAAAAGTATGTAAGGTAAGGTTTTTGCGCCAACTTTTTGAGCGTAAAGTTTGGTAAGCTCTTTGTTAAAAGAAAGCACACTTGCTTCAATGCGCGGTCCTATGTAGTTTAAGCCGTAAAATTCGCACAAACTCGCTATCTTGCCGTCCTCTCCGTCCTTGCCGTGTATAAGGTTGATGAAAATGTCGATATTTTGTCGCTTTTGACTTAAAAAGCCCCTTTCATAAAAGCCATTTTGCCCCAAAAAAAGCTGTTTTCCTTTGACAAAATCCCCACTGCTGAATGTTTTAGCGTTCATTTTTTCTGGCTCAATCAGCCAAAAACGCCGTTTTTCATCGCAAAAAATAAAGCTCATATCGCCGCGAAAGACTTTTTTCAGCACTATGGCGCTTACTATGCTTATCTCGTGTTCGTAAGAATTGCCCCCAAAAATCACTCCGTATCTCACAAATGTCCTTTTTAAGATAGTTTTTTCAATGCTTCTTTTATAAGCTCGCCTGTTTCTTGTGCTTTGCACTCGCTTAATGCCTTTAAGGCTCTATCTTGCTTAAAGCCAAGCGAAACAAGGGCTTGTAAGGCTTGTTTTTGCTTTTCATCACCGCTTTCAAGGGCGATTTTAGCGTCTCCAAGCTCGACTATAATGCGTTTTGCGCTTTTTGGACCAATGCCCGGCACTTGTTTAAAAGCGTTTTCATCGCCAAGCGTTAAGGCTTTGTAAAAAGAATTTGTATCCAAGCTCGAACACACCGCCATCGCCGTTGTCGCGCCTACGCCATTTACCTTTAACAAAAGCTCAAACATTTTTTGCTCATTTTTGTCCAAAAAGCCATAAAGCCTGTGCGAGTCTTCTTTAACAATCATCGTTGTGTGTAGCTCAGCCCTTTGCCCTTTTTCAAGGTGTGGGGAGCAAAAAAGCGACACGGTTACGCCATAACTCACACCGCCGTTTGTTTTGATGATGATGAAAGTTGGTTCTTTGGTGCTTACAACGCCTTCAAGTGCTTGTATCATTGAATTTTCCTTTGTTTTAGCAGCTTAACTTTTGCCCCTAACTTTGCGCTAGAATTTGCCCTAAATTTCGCTTTGACGCTTGAATTTTCCCAAAAATTCAGCGCAAAATTTAAATTTTTGCTTAAATTCAAGCCCGAAAAGCCCATAAAAGCGAAATTTATCGTTGTTTGAGCCATTCTAAATCCCTTTCTTCGATTTCTTGGCTCACATCGATGGCAGCCTTGCCGCCCTTGTCAAATAAATGTTTAGCGAAAAAAACCGCCGCTTCTTCGTCTCTTTTGGGCGTGTAGGTGCTTTCGCCGTTGCGAAATTTCCATTTTATCACATTCATATCTTGCCACGATTTGCCCTTGTTGATGATTTTAGCGTTGAAAAGCTCTTCTTCTTGGGTTCTTAACTTTTTGATAAGCTCTTCTTTTTGGATTTTAAGCTCGCTTTCTTGGGCGTTAAGTCTGTTTAGCTCGCTCACATAGCCCTTATAGTCATTAACCATTTGCGTGAAATTGCTCGGCACGGGCATTTTCTGCGCTTGCAAGGCTTTCATCTTTTTCATCAGCGTTTCTACGCCGCTTTTGCTTGAATTTATGGCGTGTTCTAAATGAGCGATGAGCTTTGGCAGCTCTCTTTGCTTTGCTTCGATATTTTTGAGTGTTTCAAGCGCTTCGTTTTCTCCAAAGAGTTGGGCGGTGAATTTGTTGTTTGTGCCTGAGCATTGCTCGATGATAACCATTTGACTAAAATCAATGGTGTTGTTGCTGCCAAGCGATGAAAGTAGCATTCTTTGCGTGGAGATTTTGCCGCCCATTCCTTTTTTGATTTTGACTACCTTTGCTTCGATAATGCCATTTTCGAGCGTGTCTATGTCGGCTTTTTCAGCCTTTAAATACCCCTTATGCGTGGATACATAGACATCATCGGCGTAAATTTTCGCGCTGTTGTTGGTGTTGCCATAGATTTTCACGCTTCTTGCGCGTAAAATCGTGTTAGAACCGACATTGCCATTGACGATTATATTTTCACACTCTATCCTAACGCCCGAGCCAACGGCATCTTCTAAGTCCGAGTTGCTTTTGATATTTACGGTTATGTTATTATCAAGCCCGCCTAAAATCGCCCCCGTTTCTTTCAAGGTGGCTGAGGCTAAATTCAGCTCATTTTCTATGTCAAATTTACCATCAGGCGTGCGGGTTACAAAGCCTTTTTTCTTTGCGTAATACTCCACGCAATGCACGCGTTCGGGTAGCCTGCAAATTTCTTTTGGCTCTAAATTTTCAGAGCAAGAAAATTCGATTTTATTTTCAGGCGGTATGTGCGGTTCCATAAATGCAAGCTTTAAATTCCGCCCCTTTCGCGCTGTGCCGGGCTGTATGTAGCGCAAAATCAAATCCCCCTTGTTAATGCCGATGATACTTACCTTTTGTATGCCATCATTATTTTGTGGGGCTTTGTCCTTGTAGCAGATGATGAGCTTTTCGCTTTCTGGCGATATAGGGTGCGTGCCTTTGGCGATTTCTATAAGCACTTTTGGGTGTTTGAGTGTTTTGTTTTTAAAGCGGTTCAGCACTTCAACAAGCGTTTTTTTAAAGTCAAATATGCGAATGCCTATGAAAAATCCTTCCTTAATCATCTTTTTGTAAATGTCTTGTAGCACTTCCATAGCGATATTTGCGTAAAAACTCACTCCGCTAAAATCTATCTCAGCGATGAGTTTGCTTAAATCCTTGTTTTCAATCAGCCTTATTTTAGGGCTTTTGTGCGTTTTTTGCAAGGCGCTAGTTTGGTAAATTTGGATTTTATAGCTTTGTCTTATCTTTAAATTTTCGTCCAAAAACACCTTATCATCATCAAAAAGCACGAGTTCCTTTTCGCTCAATGCCTTGAAATTCGGCTTAAATTCAGGCTCTTTGGGCTTTTCTTCTTCGCTTTTTGCTTGGGCGTTTGGGCTTTCTTGCTTTTTTGCGCCATCCTTTTGCTCGGGCGTTTGGGGCGGTTTGGGCGGTGCGTCAAGGCTGTATTCGGTTTTAAAGCCAAGCAGATGAAAGTCAAGCCTTTCTACGCCTACGCTCAAACGCACGCTTTCTTGCAAAAGCTCATTGTAAGGGTCGCTCAAAAATTCAGCTTTTTGTGTTTGCATCTTTCTCTCTTTTTAGTTTGCATAATTATACTTTAATTTAATGAAAATTTAGCTAAAATATGATTTTATTTCGCACAAAGGTTTGCAAAAATTTAATGAAAAAAGCTAAAAATCTCATTTTTCACAACTTTATCATCAATGCGCTTGGCATACTTTTTTCACGCATTTTAGGGCTTTTGCGCGATATTATCCTTGCTTTGTATTTGGGAGCTGGGCTTTATAGTGATGTCTTTTTTGTGGCGATAAAGCTACCAGCCTTTTTCCGCCGCATTTTTGCTGAGGGAGCTTTTGGGCAAAGTTTTTTGCCAAATTTCACAAAGTCAAAGCAAAAGGGCGCATTTTGCGTAGCGGTGCTTGTTCGCTTTGGTTCGGCTGTGTTTTTGCTTTGCATTTTGGTGAATTTTTTTGCCAGCTTTTTTACTAAAATTTTTGCCTTTGGCTTTAATGCTGAAACCATAGCCCTTGCCTCGCCGCTTGTTGCCATAAATTTTTGGTATCTTTTTTTCATCTTTCTCACCACGCTTTTTGGGGCGATTTTAAATTATGAGCATAAATTTTTCATCACTTCCTTTTCGGCTTCGCTTTTTAACCTTTGCATAGTCATTTGCGTGTTTTTTGTGGATATTAACGAGCCTTTGCAAAATCTTTATTATTTTTCTTACGCTATCGTTTTAAGCGGTGTTGCGCAACTCATCTTGCATTTAATCGCCCTTAAAAACAACATTACGCTTAAAGCTATGTGGTTAAGTGTGCGTTTAAAGCGCGCTAAAACAAGCCTTGAAAATTTTTACAGCAACTTTTTTCACGGCGTGCTAGGCTCATCAGCCACTCAGCTTAGCTCATTGCTCGATACTACCATAGCTAGCTTTCTCATAACGGGCAGCATTTCTTATTTATACTATGCTAACCGCGTTTTTCAGCTCCCGCTTGCCCTTTTTGCCATAGCTTTAAGTCAGGTTTCCTTTCCTAAAATCCTTAAACACCTTAAAAGTGGCGAAGAAAATTTAGCCTTAAATTTTATGCAAAAGGCTTTGGGCGCTTTAAGTTTTTTGCTCATTCTTTCAAGCCTTGTGGGCATAGTTTTTGCGCCTGAAATCACCACTCTTTTGTTTGAGCGGGGCAATTTTGGCTCGCAAGATACGCAGGTTACGGCTTTTGTTTTAATGGCTTACTTGCTAGGACTCTTGCCCTTTGGCTTGCAAAAACTTTTGTCCTTGTGGCTTTATGCGAAATTCAAGCAAAAAATCGCCGCTATCATCGCTTTTAAGGCACTTGGCATTTCGGCAAGTTTTTCTATTATTTTTATCTTGCTTATAGAAAATGCTGAATTTAAGGCTATCGGCATAGCTTTGGCAAGCTCTTTGAGTGCTTTTTACTTGCTTGGAGCAAATATCAAAGAATTTGGCTACAAAGCCTTTTTTTCGCTCATAAATGTCAAAAAAACGCTTTTTGGCTTGCTTTTTCTTGCATTTTTGGGCTTTGTTTTGTTAGAATTTAAGGCTAAAATTATGCCACTTGTTATGGGTTGAAAAGGAAAATGATGAGATTATTTGACAGCAAAAGCAAGGTAAAAAAAGACTTAAACGCCTATAAAAACGAGCTTTTAAACATTTATCTTTGCGGGGCAACGGTTTATGATGATGCGCATTTAGGACACGCGCGAAGCTCAGTGTGCTTTGATTTACTGCGCCGCACGCTTTTAGCACTTGGCTTTAAGGTGCAATTTGCCAGAAATTACACGGACATAGATGATAAAATTTTAGCTAAAATGAAAGAGAAAAATTTAAGTTTGCAAGAGCTTACAACCCACTATATACAAAGCTATGAAGCGGATATGAACGCCTTAAATGTTTTAAAGCCAAATTTTATGCCAAAGGCTACTGAATATATCGCTCAAATGATAGAGTTGATTGAAAGCCTTGAAAAAAAGGGCTTTACTTATACTTTAAAAGACGGGGTTTATTTTGACAGCTCAAAAGATAAAGCGTATTTTAGCCTTTCGCACAGGAATTTAAATGACAATCAAAGCCGCTTAGAAAATGAAGTGGCAAAGAAAAATGAAAGCGATTTTGTGCTTTGGAAATTTGATGAGAGCTTTTATGATGCGCCTTTTGGCAAGGGACGACCGGGCTGGCATAGCGAGTGCGTGGCGATGATAAGGGCTTTGTTTGATGATAAACTTATCATTCATTGTGGCGGGGCGGATTTGCTCTTTCCGCACCACGAAAATGAAGCCGCTCAGTGTCGCTGCGCTTATGGGGGCGAGTTAGCTCAAATTTGGCTGCATAATGGCTTTGTGAAAATTGACGGCGAAAAGATGAGCAAAAGCCTAAACAATAGCTTTTTTGTTAAAGATGCCCTAAAAGAGTTTTGCGCCGAAGCCTTGCGTTTTTATCTTTTGCAAACGCATTATAGGGGCGATTTTAACTATGCTGTGAGCGATTTAGAACGCGCTAAAAAAAGGCTTGATAAATTTTACCGCCTTAAAAAAAGGCTTGGAGTGCTTGAATTTACAGACTATGAGCTGAATTTAAAATCAAATTCAAAGGGCTTTCAAAGCGAGCTTTCAAAGCAGATTTTAAACGCTTTGAGCGATGATTTAAACATATCTTTGGCTTTGTCAGTTTTTGATGAATTTATCATAAATTCAAACGCTAAACTTGATGAAAGCCCAAAAGATAAGGCTTTGAAAGAAAATTTAACGCAGGGGTTAAAAGAATGCGCGTTGATTTTTGGCGTGGGTTTTATGCAAACGAGTGAGTATTTTCAATTTGGCGTAGATGATGAATTTAAGGCGCAAATTAAGGTACAAATTCTAGCACGAAACGAAGCAAAAGCGGAGAAAAATTTTGCATTAGCCGATGAAATTCGCACAAATTTAGCAAAAAAAGGCATAATTTTACAAGACACGCTAAATGGCACGGTTTGGGAGAAAAGTAGTGAAAATTAAAGCAGTAAAATTTACGAGCAAAGAACGCAAAGCAAATTTAAAGCCAGCAAGAAAGGACAAAAATGCCTAAAAAAGCAAAAGAAGACATTTACAAATCAGAGCTTAAAGACAAGCAGCACAAGGATATGACGATTTGGCAGGTGCTGAAAAAATTCAAGCATTATTATAGGCACTATGCGAAGTATTTTGCCATAGTTGCCTTTGGTATGATTATCGGTGCAGCAGGCACTGCGCTTTCAGCGTGGCTTTTAAAGCCCGTTATAGACGAGATTTTCATCGCTAAAAATCTCACAATGCTCTATATCTTGCCCGCTGGCGTGATTTTGTTTTATTTTATGAAGGATTTGGGGGCGTATTTGCAAGGCTATTATCTTGCCTATATCGGCATAGATATGATTACAAAGTTGCGCGAAATGATGCTTAGTCATCTTTTGCGGCTGGATATGGCATTTTTTAACCGCTACCGCGCGGGCGAGCTTATGTCGCGCACCACAGGCGACATAGGGGCGATTCAAAGCATAGTCGTAGGCACTGTGCCTGATTTTTTAAAGCAAGTGATACAGCTCATCGGGCTTTTAAGCGTTGTCATCTACCAAAGCCCAAAGCTCGCTTTCATCGCGCTCATAGTCGTGCCTTGTGCGGTGTATCCGCTCAATATCTTTGCTAAAAAGCTCAAAACTCTTGGGCGCAGGGGGCAGGAAAAGGGTGCTGATATGAATTCGCGTTTAAATGAAATCTACCAAAATATCGAACTCATCAAGGCTGACAACACCGAAGCAAAGGAAATCGCTAAATTCAACATAGACAATCACACTTTGGCAAAAATCGGCTTGAAAGGTGCTAGGATAGGCTCTTTGGTAACGCCTTTAATGGAAATGTTTGGAGCTGTGGGCGTTGCGGCTGTCATCGTCATCGGCGGACGCGAAGTTATCGCTGGCAACCTAACCCCGGGCGCTTTTTCTAGCTTTATCGCGGCTTTGTTTATGGCGTATGACCCGATAAAAAGGCTTGCAAGCCTTTATGGTGGCATTCAAGGCGCGGTGGCTGCTTGTGAGAGAACCTTTTTCTTGCTTGATTTGCTCCCACAAATTCAATCTGGCGAGAAAAATTTAGAAAAAATTGAAAAAATTTCGCTCAAAAAGGTGAATTTTAGCTATGAAGAGGGCAAGGAAGTGCTGAAAAATGTGAGCTTTGACTTGCAAAAGGGCAAGATTGTGGCACTTGCTGGACCAAGTGGGGGCGGTAAAAGCTCTATCATCAACCTTTTGGTGCGTTTTTATGACAAAAATTCGGGCAAAATTCTCATCAACGACAGCGACATAAGCGAGTATGACATAGAACAACTGCGCTCAAAAATCGCCCTTGTTACCCAAAATATCTACCTTTTCAACGACAGCGTGGCTGAAAATATCGCTTACAGCGAAGAGTTTGACGAAGAGCGCGTCATCAACGCCCTTAAAAAGGCAAACGCTTATGAATTCGTGCAGGATTTAGGCGGAATTTACGCACAAATCAGCGAACACGGCAAGAATTTAAGTGGCGGACAAAAGCAACGCATAGCCATAGCCCGCGCCCTTTACAAAGAGCCAAATTTTTTGATTTTTGATGAGGCGACTTCTGCGCTTGATAATGAAAGCGAAAAGCTCGTGATGGCGACTATTGAGAGTTTGAAAAAAAATCATCTCATTTTAATCATCGCTCACCGCCTAACAACCATCGAAAATGCCGATAAAATAGTAGTGATTAACAAGGGCGAAGTGCTTGACATAGGCACAGATAAAGAGCTGATGCAAACTTGCGAGCTTTATCAAAAATTCAAGCAAAAAACAGCGCATCACGAGGCGATTTGAGCGTAAATTTTGTGAATTTTGCTTTTATTTTCGCTTAAATTCAAGTAAAATTTGCTAGAATATCTTTGTCAAATCAAAGTTGCAAAGGCGATTTAAGCCACGCATTTAGCTTATTAAAGGACAAAAATGAACTATGAATCGTTAAAACCATTGCTTTTTAAACTCAACCCAGAACACGCTCACGCCCTTGTGGAATGGACTTTGCGTGCGGCAAATCGCATTTTGCCAAGCAGCTTAAATTTACTCGCAAGAGAGTGCATAATCGATGATGAGAGCTTGCACCAAGAGCTTTTGGGGCTTTATTTTGCAAACCCTGTTGGGCTTGCTGGTGGCTTTGACAAAAATGCCACGATGATTCGCCCTTTGAGCGCGCTAGGCTTTGGCTTTTTGGAATTTGGCACGCTCACGCCAAAGGCGCAAAAGGGCAACGACAAACCGCGTTTGTTTCGGCTTGTAGAGCAAGAAAGCATTCAAAACGCTATGGGTTTTAACAACGCAGGCAAGGACAAAATCGCCCAAAATGTCCGCAAGGTGTATCCTTTTGTGTTGCCACTTGGAGCAAATATCGGCAAAAACAAGCTTACAAAAAATGAAGACGCGATAAATGACTATATTATGCTTATTAGAGATTTTAATCCGCTTTGTGATTTTTTTATCATCAACATTTCATCGCCAAATACCAAAGGTTTGCGTGATTTGCAAAGCAAAAAATTCATCGTAGAACTGATGAAAGAAGCTAAAAAACTCGCTAAAAAGCCCATTTTACTTAAAATTTCGCCCGATATGAGCGAAAAAGACGCGCTTAATCTTTGCGAAGAAGCGTTGAATTTAGGCATTGTGGGCTTTATCATCGCAAACACAAGCGTGGATTACAGCCTGCTTGATAACAACCGCACCTTTGGAGGCATAAGCGGGCGTTTGATAGAGCAAAAAAGTGGGGCGTTTTTTAAGGCTTTGTCAAAAGAGCTTTTTGGCAAGGCTTTGCTGATAGCAAGTGGCGGGATAGATAGTGCTGAAATAGCTTATGAGCGCATAAAATGCGGCGCAAATTTAGTTCAAGTTTATACAGGGCTAGTTTTCAAAGGACCAACGCTTGTAAGAGACATAAACAAAGGGCTTTTGCAGCTGCTTAAAAAAGACGGCTTTTTACACATAAGCGAAGCTGTGGGAGCGAATTTAAGATAAATCAAGCTAAACTCCATTTTGCGCCCCTTTGCTTGCACCTTGCTACAAGCTACGCAAGGGCAAGTCAAAGGTAAAGATTTTCGCACTGCTAAAACACAAAATCTTTAAGCTATCAAGCAAAAAAATGCTCGTATTCTTTGGCTCTTTGGCGGCTCAAAGGCACGGCAATCTTTTCTCTTTCAAGCTGCTCACCGCTAACTTGTGAGTAAGCCACAGTTTCAAACAAGTCCTCGAAGTTGTATTTTTCAAAATCAAAGGCAAATTCATAAGGCGTTATGTTGTAAATATAAAGCGAGCTTATGTAAGATGCCATTTTAGCATAAGCTGAGCGCATAGTCTCATCTGTAAAGTCCTCTAATGCGTATTCTTGTAGGACTTCCTCCACAGCATTTTGCACTTCAAGCGAGATTTGCATACTCTCATCGGGCGCATCCATAGCCCTAGCAAGCTCCACGCTAAATGGTCCGTATTTAAGGCTTTGAAATTCTAAGCCTATGAAAAGATTTTGGTGCGCTCTGAAATGGTTAAGCTCCACCAAAAAGACGATTTTTTGGTAAAGGTTGGCGTTTAAGCGTCCCTTGCTCGTTTGTCTTAGACAAGCGATTGTTTCGTTGAGCCTCTTTAAAGAAGCAGCGTCCATAGTTTTCATCGTAAAACCTTCTTTCAATCAATCTACGAGATTGAAAGCAAATTTCGTTCCAACTTTTCAAAACGCTGAATTTTAGGTGTTTGAAAGCCTTGCTAAATGCGTCCTATGTCGTAAAGCTGCACTATGCCTACGATTTTGCCAGCTCGTGCAACGGGCAGTTCTTTGATTTTGTGCTTTATCATCAGCTCCTCAGCCTGTGTAGCCATAGCATCAGCACTAATGACTTTGGGATTTTTACTCATTATCTGGCTTGCGATGAAATCAAAACTCGGCTTGTCGCTCGCCTTTAAAACCCTACGCAAATCTCCATCAGTTATGACGCCCACGAGCTTTTCGCCACTCATCACAAGGCAAAGCCCGAGTTTGCCGCTTGTCATCACATCGATAAGTTCTTTAAACCCTGTATCCTCCGCCACTTTTGGCAAAGCACTTACCATCACATCGCTTACCTTTGTCAAAAGTTTTTTACCCAAGCTACCCCCCGGGTGGAAAAGCGCAAAATTTTCTGGCTTGAAATTTCGCTCTTTCATCAAGCAAGCGGCTATCGCATCGCCCATCGCCAAAGTCGCCGTAGTCGAACTCATCGGGGCTAGCTGCAAGGGGCAAGCTTCTTTTTGCACCGAAATGTCAAGCACGAAATCCGCCTGCTTTGCTAGGGTAGAGTTTAAATTTCCACTCATCGCGATGAGCTTAATGCCCCTTTTTTTAATGGCTGGAATGATTTTTAAAATTTCTTCGCTCTCGCCTGAATTTGAAATCGCCAAAAGCGTGTCATCATTTGTCAGCATTCCCAAATCTCCGTGCAAAGCCTCCGCTGGGTGCATAAAAAAGCTCGGCGTGCCTGTGCTTGCAAGCGTGGCGGCGATTTTAGCCCCGATATGCCCGCTTTTTCCCATACCGCTTACTACCAAACGCCCTTTGGTGCGCAGTATCAGCTCTATGCTCTTTTCAAAGTCCGCATTGAGTTTTGCGCCCAAATCGCTAATCGTGCGCGCTTCTATGGCAAAAACTTCTTTTGCGATTTGCAAGACATTTGTTTTCATCGTCTGCCCCTTAATTTTCTTAAAATGTTAGCTCAAATTTTTTAATGGCGCGAAATTTCACTCATCGCTTTGAGCTGCCTTAAATTCAAGCTTTTTGCCTAAGGCGTTGTCCGTGAATTTAGCGTAGCGTATATTGAGCGCAAAGCACTGCCCTTTCATCACTTTGGCAAAGGGAAAGCGCGCGTAGTAGAGTTTTTCTTGCGCCTTGCTTGCTTTTTCGCACAGGGCTTTGATTTGCACGCCTTTTAAAAACGCTATGGCACTGAATTTAGCGACATTTACGCTTACAAGCGGGTTTTTTTGAGCTAGCTTTATGTGCCTTGTATCCGTGTGCGAAGCGATGATAAGGCTTAAATTTAGCTCATCAAAGGCATAAAAAGCGTTCGCACACCACACTCCGCCGTCATCTTGCATAGCCCAGCACAAAAGCTTGTTTTGGCTTAAAAAATCTTTTATTTTGCTGTTCATAAGCAAAATTATAGCAATAAATTTAAGAAAAATTCAAATTTGCCGATATAAGTGCAAATCTTTTAACGGAGCGTTAAAATGCAAATAGAAGCTACCAACAACCAAAACATAGGCTTTTCCTACACCACGAGCAGTGGCAAGAGCCTTTCTTTGTCAATGTTTGACAACCAAAGTGCGAGTTATAGCAAAGAAAACGGGAGTGCGAGTTTGAGCTTGCGCAGAGAGTATGGATTTTCCTTTACTTTTGAAGGTTCAAAGCTCACGCAAACCGATATAGCCGAGATAAAAGACGCGATGAAAAATGTCGAGCCTTTAATCAACGACTTTTTGCAAAACTCAAAAGTGAGCGAGCTGAACCCAAAAGACTTTATCCAAAGCGCTATGCAAATGGCTGACATTTTGCCAACGCCAAGCGATGAAAACAAGCTCAATGCGACTATGGACAGCCTTGTGAGCAAATTCGACCAGCTGCTTAAACAAAACCAAAGCAACGACAGCACGCAAAATGCCAAAATGCTTGAAGACAGCAAAAAGCTCATCGAAGAAGTGCTTGCCCGCTTGCGACAGCAAATGCTGCAACAAACGCAAGAATTTGCGCCACAAAAAACAAACGCCGAAGAAGAAAAGGATAAATTCAATTCCTTTGCTTTTTATGCGTGATTTGCCTTTAAGGTGCGCTTGATAAGGCGTTGCGGGGCTTTTGCCTTATCTTTAAGCGCACTTAATGAAGTGCGACTGCAAGGGTGTTTTGTGAATTTACATTTGAAAATTTAAGCCTAAATGCGCCAAATAGCTTGCTTGGCGCGGCTTTGAGTAATGCTTTTGAAACAAATAGCATAAAACGGGCTTTGCAAATAAAATGTTTTTGACAAATAAGGCGTTTTGCTTAAATTTTACTAAAATCAAATTTGCCTAAACTCTCTTTCCATTGCGGGATTTTAAGCTTAAAATGCGCTTTGATTTTGCTTGTGTCTAAAACGCTGTAAAACGGGCGCGGGGCGATGATTTTGCCCTCATTCATCGCTAAATACTCGCTTGAACTCACGCTTTTTACAATGCAACTTGCGCCTAAAATTCGCACTATTTCACACGCAAATTCCCACCAGCTCGCCACGCCCTCATTTGCGTAGTGAAAAATTTCTGTGCCATTTAGCGTGTCAAGTTTTGGCAAAATAGCGCAAATGGCGCGCGCTAAATCCCTTGCGTTTGTCGGTGAGCCAACTTGGTCGCTAACTACTGAAATTTCGTCTTTTGTCAAGGCTAAACGCGCTATGGTTTTGACAAAGTTGCTGCCAAATTCGCTGTAAAGCCAGCTCGTGCGGATAATGCAAGATTTGCTTAAATTTTCGCTTAAAATCGCAAGCTCGCCCGCTCTTTTGCTTGCCCCATAAACGCCAAGCGGTGCGCTGATGGCACTTTCAACAAGCGGTTTGCTCGCCTTGCCATCAAAAACATAATCAGTCGAAATATGAACAAGCCTCGCACCACTCATCTTGCACGCTTTGGCTAAATGTAGCGCGCCTTTTTCATTTACCGCAAAGGCTCTTTGGCTTTCATTTTGAGCCTTATCCACCGCTGTAAAAGCCGCACAGTTTATCACCGCGTCAAATTTGCCTTGACAAAGTGCCGCAAATACGGCTTTTTCGTCTGTAATGTCAAGCGCGTTTTTATCCACAAAAACAAAATTTAAATCCTTAAATTCATCTTGCAAAAAGCAAATTTCATTGCTTAATTGTCCGTTTGCACCTGTAACTAAAACTTTCACTAAATGCCTTTCATATCAAACTTTACAAACTATTTTGTTTTATTATTTTTATTAAAATTTGTTCTAAAAGGCGTTTTGTTTCTCTACTTAAAATTCGTGGGAAATTCACGCCACGCCACGCCCACCACGCTATTTTTTGTGATTTTATATAAAAATCCATCCAAAATTTAAGCCGCCTAAAATCTTTTTGCAAAGATTCAAAAAGTCTTTCATCTATACTTTTGATTTCATTTTGAAAATGCTTTAAACTTTCATAAAGTTGCTCTTTGCTGGGCTTTTCTTTTTTGTAGAGTTGATTTTTTAAAAAATCGTGCTGATACTTATCAATATAGCGTAAAATCGTGTTTTTGTAAGCCTTTAAACGCTCATCATTCATTGCAACATTTCGTGGCAGTATAAGAAAAGGACCGCGCCCACCATCAATGCCACCGAGATTTGCATAGGATTTGATGGTTTGAATTTTAAGTTTTTTTATTTTATTGATGCGTGGCTGAATTCGACTAAAATCTAGCGTGAGAGTATTATCGGCTTTTAAAATAATATCCAAACGACTGCCATAAGGGGCAAATATCGTGTTATGTGAAATAGTCCCAGCCATTGCCGCAAAGCTCAATGCCCCCCCCCCTCCGATAAAAATGGCTAATTGCTCTTTTGGAGAAAGCATTTCAGGATAGATAATTTTATAGCCTTTTTGTGCGTAAAATTCCTCGAAAAATTCCTCGCCAAATTCAAGCGAAATTGCCTTGTTAAATTTGCGCCGAGAAAGATAAAATTTATTATTTTGCAAGCGTTGTGGAGTAACTTTTGAAGTGATAAAGTCTATCATTTTTCGGTGCATTTCGATGCCATTTTCATTCCAAAAAGAATCATCAGGCACGATGATTTGCGCGAATTTTGTAGGCTTTTTGATTACTATGAGATTTGAATCATCTAGGTTAAAAAGCCTTAAAATATAGCTTTGAAAGGGTAAAAAAGAATCTTTTTCCAATAAGCAAACAAATTTAACGCCCTTTGTGCTATGTTTTACAATCCACCACAAACGCGACAAACTCTCCGTGATAAAATGCCCATAATGCCAAGCAAAAGAGCCTAGAAATACTACTTTTTCGCTTGAAGTAGAGATTTCGCCATTGAAATTCAAAACTTGTGTATCATTTTCTTTAAAAACACCTGAGGGCGTATTTTTAAGGCAAGGAAAAATCACGCCATTTTTTATGATTTGCTCGCTTAAATTTTTCTCTTGCATTTTAGTCCTTAAAACAACTCTTTTGCTTTATTTAGCGTGGGTTGAATTTTATCTTTTTGGCTTAAAATAAGCTTGTTTAAATCATAAAAATCGCTCCAATTTATGTTAATTTGCTCATCATTCCACAAAATCCCTCTATCGCACTCTTTGCTGTAAAACTCATCAACCTTATAGGCAAAAACCGTGTCATTTTCAAGCACCAAAAAGCCGTGCGCAAAGCCCTTTGGCAGCAGTATTTGGCGTTTGTTTTCTCCGCTTAACTCCACAGCAACAAATTCGCCAAAAGTCGCTGAATTTCGCCGAATATCTACCGCCACATCAAGCACACGCCCACGCACCACACGCACGAGCTTGCTTTGAGCGTGCGGGGGCAGCTGAAAATGCAGTCCGCGCAAGACGCCTTTTTGCGAACAGCTTTCATTATCTTGCACGAAATTCCACTTGCAATTTGTGAATTTTTCAAGCAAATCAAGCCTAAAAGTTTCAACAAAATAACCGCGCTCATCAGCATAAATTTGTGGTTGGCAGATGATGACGCCGTCTAGTTTTGTTTTAATAAATTTCACCTTACTTCCTCGCTATTTGCTAAATTTAACAAGTATTTTCCATAATCATTCTTACTCATCTTTTCTCCAAGTTCGCGCAACCTGCTCTCATCAATCCAGCCGTTTAAAAAGGCGATTTCCTCCAAACAAGCGATTTTGAGATTTTGCCGTTTTTGCAGGGTTTGGATAAAGCTACTTGCTTCTAAAAGCGAGTCGTGCGTGCCTGTGTCAAGCCACGCAAAACCTCGCCCCATAAGCTCGCATTTTAAGCACTTTTGCGCTAAATAAAGCTCGTTAAGCGAAGTGATTTCAAGCTCGCCGCGCGCACTTGGGCGGATTTGCTTTGCAAGCGCGCTCACTCCGCTTGGGTAAAAATAAAGTCCCGTTACGGCGTAATCGCTCTTTGGCACAGCTGGCTTTTCTTCAAGCCCTACAACCTCGCCTTTTGCGTTAAATTCAGCGATGCCATACCTCTGCGGGTCGCGCACCTTGTAGCCAAAGATTGTCGCAAAGCCTTTGTTTGCGCTTTCTACGCCGTTTTTTAAAAGTGGAGTTAAACCGCCGCCGTAAAAAATGTTGTCCCCTAAAACAAGGCAGGCTGGGCTTTGCCCTAAAAATTCCTCGCCCAAAATAAAGGCTTGAGCTAGTCCGTCAGGGCTTGGCTGCTCACAGTAGCTTAAATTCACGCCAAAGTCCGCCCCGTCTCCCAAAAGTGCCTTGAAATTTGCGCTATCTTGGGGCGTGGTGATGACGAGAATGTCGCGAATGCCTGCAAGCATAAGCACAGAAAGTGGATAGTAAATCATCGGTTTGTCAAAGACAGGCAAAAGCTGCTTGCTGATGCCTTTTGTGATGGGGTAAAGCCTCGTGCCACTGCCCCCTGCTAGAATTATGCCTTTCATTTTAACCCTTTGTTATCTTTAAAATTTGCAGTTTTTTAAACAGTCTTACTCTTGTGATTTTGTCAGTTTTGAGAATTTTTAAAACAGGAATGCCAAAAAGCGAGATTGTAATCTCTTTGTTGTCGTTCTTAGTGCCGTAATTAGCATTGTAAAGAAGTGGATATTTTTGCTTGTTTTCTTGGACGATGAGGCGTGTAATCATCTGCATCAATTTTTCATTTTTACTGCTTGTGTTTTCAAAGTCTCTATACTCAATCATCACTTCATCCAAATTCGCAAATTCGGTTTTGTCAAGCAAGTCACACCAGAGTTTATAATCCTCGCACGGGCTGTAAAAGGCGTTGTAGCGGCACTCTTTTAAAAGACTTTTTCGTATCATTGTAGTTGGGTGAGTTACCACGCATTCAGCCGTTAGGCGGAGTTTGATTTCAGTTGGGTTGGTCGGGTATTTTATGACTACATTATCAAGCAGTTTTTTTAAATTTCCGCCCACAACGCCTACTTCTTCATTTGCCTCCAAAAACGCCACTTCCTTTTCAAAGCGTTCTTTGACACTTATATCATCGTGGTCGATGACGGCTAAAAATTCGCCCTTTGCTAAGTCTATGAGTTTGTTGCGAGAGCCACTAATGCCTAAATTTCGTGGGTTTTTAAAATACCTTATGCGCTCATCTTTTTTAGCATACTCCAAAATGAAATTTTCAAGCTCTAAATTCTGCGGCGAGTCGTTTAAAATCAAAAATTCAAAGTTGCTAAAAGTTTGGTTAAGCACGCTTTCAATAGCCTCTTTAAGATAGGCTAAATTTGAGTTATAAACGGGCATTAGTGCTGAAACTTTTGGCATTTTATATCTCCGCTCTTTGCGCTACTTCTTTGTAGCTTTCTATGTAATCTCCCTCGCGCATATCATTACACCCCTCAATCCCAACGCCGCATTCATAGCCTTTGGCGACTTCTTTGACATCGTCTTTAAAGCGTTTGAGTGAGCTTACATTGCCCTCAAAGACGACAACGCCCTCTCTTATGAGCCTTATTTTCGCCCCACGGTTGATGACACCATCGCTCACCATACAGCCTGCGATTTGCCCTATTTTTGGCACGGAGATGACTTGCAGGATTTTAGCTTGTCCGAGTTGCTCTTCGCTGATGATAGGACTCATCAACCCACTTAAAAGTGCTTTAACATCATCGATTAGGTTGTAGATGACATTGTAGGTTTTGATTTCTACGCCTCTGTCCTTTGCCTTTTCTTTTATATCGCCTGTTGGGCGGATATTAAAGCCCAAAACTATGGAATTTTCGCTCGCCGAAGCTAGCTCAATGTCGCTTTGCGTGATACCGCCGACACCTGAATGGATAATGTCGATTTTAATCTCATCATTTTTGAGCTTTTCAAGGCTGGTTTTTAAAGCCTCCAAAGAGCCTTGCACATCGGCTTTTAAGATGATAGGCAAGGATTTTAGGTTGCCCTCTTTGATTTTTGCGCCAAGCTCGTCAATGCTTACCTTTGTGGATTTGCTTAACTCTTTTTGTCGGTTGTGTTCAAAGCGTTTTGCGGCATACTCGCGCGCTTCTTTGTCGCTTTTTACGCTAATAAGCACCTCCCCAGCCTCAGCCACTTCGCTAAGCCCCACGATAACGCCACATTCGCCCGGCTTTATCTCTTTCAAAGCCTTGCCCGTGTCATCGCTCATCGCTCGCACCTTGCCATAAGCCACGCCAGCGACTATGGTATCGCCCACTTTGAGTGTGCCGTTTTGCACGATGATGGTAGCCACTGCCCCGCGCCCCTTTTGCACCGAGCTTTCTACTACGCTTGCCTTTGCAAAGGCTTTTGGGTTGGCTTTTAGCTCTAAAATGTCAGCCTGCAAAAGCACGATTTCAAGCAAATCATCAACCCCTGTGCCGTTTTTAGCCGAAATAGGCACGAATTCATACGAGCCACCCCATTCCACAGGCGTGATTTCAAGCTCAGCAAGCTGAGTCTTTACCATATCGACATTTGCGCCCTCTTTGTCGATTTTGTTTATAGCGATGATGAGCGGCACGCCCGCACTTTTGGCGTGATTTATGGCTTCTTTGGTTTGGGGCTTTACCCCATCATCAGCGGCAACCACGATGATAACAATGTCCGTTATGCTCGCTCCACGCGCACGCATAGCCGTAAATGCCTCGTGTCCGGGAGTGTCGATAAAGGTGATTTTGCGCCCATTTTTTTCTACCATATAAGCGCCCACATGTTGCGTGATACCGCCAGCCTCAGCGTTTGCCACGCGTGATTTGCGTATGTAATCAAGCAGTGAAGTTTTGCCGTGGTCTACATGTCCCATTATGGTGATAACAGGCGCGCGCGCCTCGCTACTGCTTTCATCTTGCGCGCTTTCATATTCTTTGACATAGTCAAATTCCACAGCCTCATCGATGATGCTCACTTCAATCCCAAATTCATCAGCTAAAATTTCTATGGCATCTTCGTCCAAAAAGTCATTTTTAGTCGTCATAAGCCCGAGCATAAAGAGTTTTGAGATAAGCTCGCTTGTGTTTTTGCCGATTTTATCAGCAAACTCATAAAGGCGAATTTCTTTTGGAATTTGCACGCTTTTCACTTCGGCGAGTTCTTTTTTCTCCACTCTTTTTGGCGGTTTTTTGCGACTTCTTCTTTGAATGCCACCTTCTGTGAATTGATTAAAACTTTGCCTTAAAACGCTTGGTTGTTTTTTGGTGCTAACAGGCTCTGGCTTTGGCTGTATGGCATTTTGCGTAAAGTCTGGCAAAACGATGATATCCTCATCATCAAGCGAAATGTCGCTAAAATCATTACCGCCGAGCAAATCCATCTTTGTCGTGCTGTCTTTTTTACTGACAGGCTGGGACTTTGCTTTGGATTTTTTGGGCTTTTTGTCTAAATTTTGCGTGCTTGAAAACATATCTTTTAAATCTATACGCTCGCTTGGCTTTAAATTCTCGCCACTTTTTTGCGAAGGGCTTTGTAAATTCGCATTTTGCTCTCTTTTTTTCTTAACAATAACAAGCCCACGCCGTTTAGTAAGGTTTATTTCAGGCTCATTTTTGGACTTTTCTTGTGGTTTTTCTTGCGCTTTGGTTTGAATTTTGGCTTTTGGCTCTGTTTTGGGAGCTTTTTCTTCGCTTTTAGGCTTTGGCTCGGCTTTAAGTTCTTTTGGCGTTTCTTTTTTGGCGGCTGGTTTTTTAGGCTCTTTTTGGCTTGGCTTGCTCTCTTTTTCGGGCTTTGTGGCTTCTTTTTTGGGCGCGGCTTTTTTAGCGCCCTTTTTGGCTTCTAACTTCGCCTTAAACATTTCAGGCACGATGCCCGAGCTTATATACTCGTAAATTCCAGCGGCTTCTTCTTCGCTCACTGAGCTGTTGGCGACCTTGACATTTAGCCCTAATTCGTTGGCTTTTTTCATCACTTCGCTGTTAGAATAGCCCATTTCAGCGGCTATATCCATAATCTTAATCTTTGCCATTTACAAAATCTCCCTTAAATTCGGCTCTACAAAGCCTTTGTTGCTTTTAGAAAACGCTTTTTGCAAGGTTTTTTCGTCTTTTTTCGCACAAAGCTCACACAGATAAAAACTGCGCCCAAAGCCCGTGAATTTCACTGCTTTACCAGACTTTACTTGCAAGCGCAAAAGGCTTTTTTGCGCCGCTTTTTCCCTGCACACCACGCACATTCTAATGGGTGCGTGCATTATACCCTTTTTTTCATCAAATTTTAGCAAATTTCAAAGCCTTTGTTGTCAAATTCAAGCGTTTTTATCAAAACGCCCTTAAATTTCGCCTGCATTTTTTGCGCTAAATTTAAAGCTTCATCTTTGTAAATAAGGCTTAAAAACGAGCTTCCAGAGCCTGAAAGCACGCTCATCAAAGCGCCGTTTTCAAGGGCGAGTTTTTGGATTTTAAAAAGCTGGGGCAGGGTTTTCATACGCATATTTTGGTGCAAGTTATCAAGGCTTGCCACGCGCAACAAATCGTAATTTTTTTGCATAAAACACGCCGTAAGCAAACTTGCGTGAGAAAGATTAAACACAGCGTCCTTTAAACTCACGCTTTTGGGCAAGCTTTTGCGGGATTTTTTCGTGCTCATCGCCACGCTTGGCACAGCCACAACGGCGCGCAAATCATCATCAATGCTTTGTTTGAGCGAAAAAACCTGCGAATTTTGCACCACGCTACACACAAAGCCCCCAAATGTCGCTGGGGCGATATTGTCAGGGTGCTTTTCATAACGCAAAGCCGTATTTAAGATACTTTGTCTGTCTATTTTCTTGCCCGCCATCGCATAAGCACTTGCCACAGCACCAACGATGACAGCCGATGAGCTACCAAGCCCGCGTGAAAAGGGGATAGCGTTAAAAAATTCAAAGCGAAAGTTTGATTTTTCAGTGGTTAAAAAGCTATAAATTTCATCAAATATCCGCAAAAACGGGTTGTTTTTCTTTACAAAAATGTTCGTTTCGCCCTCGCCCTTGACGCTCATACTTGAAATTTGCGCCTTTTTTATCCGCACTTCGTTGTATAAACCCAAAGCTAGCCCCAAGCTGTCAAAGCCCGGTCCTAAATTTGCACTTGTGGCTGGAATTTTTATCTTCAAATTTGTCCTTTTTTGTGGCAAATGCCCTTTACACCGCGTCCAAAAAATAAAAAGGCGCATTATCGCTTGATAAATTCAGCCCTTTTAAGTTTTTTGGCAAAGCAAACTCGCCCGCTACCGCCTTTTGCAAGGCTATTTGCCCCTTATCATAAACAAAACACAGGGCGTTGTTTGCCCTAATAGGCGCATAATCATTTAGCTCAAAGGCACTCACCGCAAAGAGTGGTAAATTCAGCACTATGCTTAATGTTTTAAGGCTTACAAAGCTGATTTTTATCCCCATAAAAGAACCCGGTCCATTTGCGTAAATGAGCCTTTTTAGGCTAAATTCAGCCAAAATTTGCTCCAAAATCACGGGCAAAAACTCGCTCGCCTTTTCATCGCTTTCATAGCATTTAAAAAGCTCATCATCTTTATAAAGCCCCAACTGAATGGGACTTGCAAGGGCGTTTAAGAGTAAAGTCATCGCTAGGCAAACACCTTTTCGTAGGCTTGTTCTTTTTCTTTTTCAAGGCTTATGATTTCATAGGCACTTGTATCAGCCAGCACGGCTTTTGTCAGCAAGTGATTTAAGTGATGGCTGCCCGCATAAGAGACATAATCCCCAAAAACTCTATATCCAAGCAGGGTTAAATCCCCTATGGCGTCTAAAATTTTATGTCGCACAAATTCATCGCGAAAGCGCAAGCCCTCAGGGTTTAAAATGCGGTTGTCATCTAAAACTACCGTGTTTTCAAGACTGCCCCCAAGTGCTAAATTCATCGCTCGCAAGGTTTCGACATCTTTTAAAAAGCCAAAGGTGCGCGCACGGGCTATTTCTTCTATGTAGTTTTTCTTGCTGAATTCAAAGCTATAATGCTGTTCGCCGATTAAAGCGTTGTCAAATTTAATGGTATAATTGATGCGTGGCTCATTTGTGGGCGTGATACGCACGAATTTATCGCCGTCTTTTACTTCAATAGTCTTTTTTATCACTAAAATTTTCTTTGGCTCATCAAGCTCGCGCAAACCTGCTTCATCAAGCATCATACAAAAACTTATGGAGCTGCCGTCCATTACGGGCGGTTCGTTTGCGTTTAGCACTATGCGGACATTATCTATACCATAGGCGTTTATCGCACTTAACAAATGCTCTATCGTTGATATATAGGCTTTTTCGTTGCCTATAACTGTGGCTAGCTTTGTGTTGATGACATTTGCAGGCTCAGCCTTAAAACTCACATTTAAATCGCTTCTAAAAAAAACTATGCCGCTGTTTGCCTCCAAAGGCTCTAAACAAAGCTCGATAGGCTCGCCCTTGTGTAGTCCTATGCCTACGCCTTTGACGCTTTTTGCAAGTGTGATTTGTTTCATTTTCTCTCTTTCAGTATGATTTTTCGTCCCTCTTCAAGCACCGAAATTATGTAGCTTTGTAGCCATTTCGCATCTTGAAACTGCTCAGGTCGCACCTCCACGCCTTGCACCAAAATCCCAAAATGCAAATGGTCTCCAAGTGCCAGCCCGCTTGTGCCTGTTTTAGCGATAATCTCGCCCGCTTTTATCTCATCGCCCTCAGCCACGAGTTTAGAGCTGCAATGCCCATAAAGGCTATAAAGCCCAAAGCCGTGGTCGATGATGATATTTATGCCATAAATTCCATTTTCCTCAGCGAAAATCACCTTGCCATCAAGGCTTGCGTAAATGTTGTCCCTTGCAACGCTTGCTAAATCGATACCAAGATGATACGACTCACTCACAAACTCGCCATTATAAGAGTAAAAACGATGGTCAGCAAAATCGCCCACTTTCATCGCGTTTTTAAGCGGCACAAAGCGAGCAAATTGCAAGCCGTTATAATCTTTTTTCGCTTGTGCGCTCACCTTGTGAATGCGCTCTTCGTTGCCTAAACGCAGGGTTTCATTGACGAATTTAAACTTTTCAAGGCGAGCTAAATTTTTGTTTTGCGCGTATTGCTGGGCTAAATCCTCTATCTTGCCGTCCAAAAAGCCGTCTTTTAGGGCTATGTTTGAGTTACGATACTTGCGGTTGATGAGATAGTAGCGAATGCGCTCTTTGGTTACATTGCCCGCCTTGTCCTTAGCGATGACAAAGGCGCGAAAGTCCTGCTCTTTGGCGTTCCACGCTACAAGTGCGGCGTAATGGTTGTCTTTAAGATAAGGCGACACCGCAAACCTGCGCCCCTTGTTGTCCTCGATATGCAAGTCCTGCAAATGTTCATCTCTTGCTTCAAAAACCACAGCCGCCGCTCCGCCTTGCTCGATTTGATAGGAATTTGCTAGGATATTTACCGCTGGCTTTTGCGTATCTACGACTATGGGAATGTTTTTTAGGGCTTCATTGCCTTGCAAAAAATTCCACAAAGAGCTATCTTTGGCTGAAATTTCAAGGGTGTAAGTGTCCGTGCTTTTGATGATTTGGGGCAGTTTGACTTCAAGGACGAGTTCTTTTTGCTTGTCTATCTTTTCATCGTATAAAATCACGCCCGCATCTTTGGCGTCTTTTTTGAGTGTGATTTTCACTTTTTTAATACCTGAAATCTCATCGGTTATACGCACAGGCAAGGGTTCTTGCAAATTTGTATAAATCGTATCTTGTATGTAAATCACAGGCGCACTTTGCTCAAAAACTTGCAGCTGAATGCCTAAGCCAACAGCCACTACGATGAGAGCTAAAATAATGATATTGTTTATCTTTTTTCTGCGTTTTTTCATCAAAGTTCTCAAAAGCCAAACCTTAAATTTTTTGCAAATTGTAGCTTTTTTGGGTAAATGTGGCGAAATTTTTGGGTAAATTTTTAGCTTTTTAGTGTTAATTAAGAGAATTTTAGTTAGAATTACAAAGCAAATTTTTGCAAAATTTAAATTTTGAGCGATTTTTGCAAAATCTTGCGTGAATTTAGGATAAAAATTTAAGAAATTCACAAGAATTTGCATAAATTGAAACAAAAATTTAAAGAATTGAAAAAAATTTATTGCAAGCTAAAAAAGCACGAAAAAAGGACAAAAAATGCGAAATTTTTCATTTGAAACGGCTTTAATCCACGCAGGACTTACCACTTGCCCTCGCACAGGGGCTGTCAATGTGCCTATTTATCAGACCTCAACCTACAAGCAAAAGGCGCTTGGCGAGAATTTGGGCTATGAATACTCACGCACGAAAAACCCCACAAGAGACGGCATTGAAAGCCTTATCGCTGAGTTAGAAGGTGGTAAATACGGCTTTGCTTACGCTTCTGGGCTTGCGGCTTTGGCAAATGTATTAAGCCTTTTTAAAAGCGGCGATGAGATAATCATTTTAGCACAGGTGTATGGCGGCACTTTTAGGCTTTTGGATAAGGTTTTTAGGAACTTTGAGATAAATTATACTATCTTTGAGGGCGAAAATTACGATGATTTACAAAAGCTCATAGGCAAAAAAACAAGGGCGATTTTGTTTGAAACACCTGCAAATCCGCTTTTAAGCGTGGTGAGTATAGAAAAAATTGCAAAAATCGCTCAGCAAAAAGGCATCATCTCTATCATCGATAACACCTTTATGACGCCTTATTTGCAACGCCCGCTTGAATTTGGTATCGATATAGTGGTGCATTCAGCGACTAAATACATAGGCGGACACAGCGATGTCATCGGTGGCTTGGTAGTTACAAACGACAAGGAACTTGGCGAGCGGCTTGGCTTTTTGCAAAATGCTATCGGTGCGGTGCTTGCGCCTTTTGACAGCTTTTTGCTGGTTCGTGGGCTTAAAACTTTGGCGCTTCGTATGGATAAGCACAGCCAAAACGCGCTTGAAATCGCTGAGTTTTTGCAAAGCCACAAAAGCGTTGAAAAGGTGTATTATCCAGCCTTAAAGCAAAGTTCATATTATGAAACACACAAAAAACAAGCAAAAAGCGGGGGCGGAATGATAAGTTTTGAGCTAAAAAAGGGGCTTGATTATAAGAAATTTTTTAAAAGCACTGAAATCATCACACTTGCTGAGAGTTTGGGCGGGGTTGAAAGCCTTTTGTGCCACCCTGCATCGATGACTCACGCTTCTATACCGCCAAAAATTCGCTCAAAACTAGGGATAAAAGATGAGTTAATCCGCCTTTCAGTAGGCATTGAAAGCGCAGATGACTTAATCAAAGACTTACAAAAGGCTATTTCAAAGGCTAGTAAATGATACACACAAGCATTGCAGGGCTTATCGGCAACACACCGCTTTTAAAGTTAAGCAAAATAGGCGCACAAAATGGCAACGAACTTTACGCTAAATGCGAATTCCAAAACCCAGCAGGCGGGATAAAAGATAGAATCGCCCTTTACTCGCTCAAAAAGCTCAAAGAAAGCGGAGTTATCAGTGATAAAACAAGTATAATTTGCGCCACAGCTGGCAACACAGGGCTTGCGCTTGCCCTTGCTGGCGTGGAGCTAAATTTAAAGGTGATTTTGGTTGTGGCTGAAAAATTTTCGCCCGAAAAACAAGCCCTAATGAAAGCACTTGGAGCGCAAATCATTCACACGCCCAAAAATCAAGGCATTGACGGCAGTATAGAGCGAGCAAAAGCCCTTGCAACGCAAACGCCAAACGCTTATTATTTTGACCAATTCACAAATGAATTCAACCCAAAAGCCCACTATGAAAGCACTGCACGCGAAATTTATGCTGATTTAGAGCATAAAATCGACTTTTTCGTGTGCGGGGCTGGAAGCGGAGGCAGTTTTAGCGGAATTTCACGCTTTTTAAAGGAAAAAAATCCGCACACAAAATGCGTTTTGTGCGACCCCGTAGGCTCTATCATCGGTGGTGGGGAGTGCGGGGAGGCAAATATAGAGGGAATAGGCAACCACTTTGTGCCGCAAACTATGGATATATCGCTTGTTGATGAGGTGATTAAAATCAGCGATGATGAAGCCTTTGCAGGTGTGAGGCTTTTAGCGCAAAAAGAAGGCGTGCTAGCTGGCATTTCATCAGGAGCTTGTGTCGCAGCCGCCCTTAAAATCGCTCAAAAAGTGCAAAATAAAGTCATCGTTACCCTTTTTGCCGACAGCCTTGACAGATATGTGGATAAAATCAAGCAGTTTCAAATTTTTGATTAAATTTAAGGGTTAAATTCAAAAGATTTCCGCGCTCAAATCAAAGCGGTTTTTTTGGAAGTTTTTAAGCCGTTGCATAAGGGCGTTTTCATCGTCATTTTGCTTTAAATCCTTTAAAATTTCACTCAAAAGCCTTTGAAATTCAGCATTTGAAAGCTGTTTTTGCAATTTAAAGACATTTTTATCCACAAGACTTAAAAGTTGTTTTTTGAGCGAAAACACTATATCAGCACACTTTGAGCGGTTAAAAAAGCCAAGCATTATTTTGCTTAAAGAAAGCAAAAATTCATCAACGCTTTGGAATTTTTTAAGCTTTTTTATGCTTTGAAATTCAAGCAGTTCGCGCACGAGCGCATTTTCTATGCCTTGCCCTTGCAAGATAGCCTGCAAACTCTCTTTGTCCTTAAAAAAACGCTCATCGCAAAGCTCTAAAAAAAGCGCTTGAAATTGAGGATTTTCATACAAAAAAATCAAGGCTTGAAGCTCGGCTAAATCAGTGTTTGCTTGCTTTGCTGGCATTTTTAAATTTAAATTTTTTTCAAAGCCTTTCTTAAAACCTGCTTTTGGCGAAAGCCCTACCAAATCAACACTCACGCCCAAAAGTTGCGCCACTAAATTCGTGTAGGACTGCGCTATTAAGGGTTCAAGCGCAAAGGTGTATTTTTGCACCGCTTCAAGTGCCTTTTGCTTGTCAAGCGGAGTTTGCAAGTCAAAGCCCGCCACAACGCCCCTTATGTAAAACTCGCCAAGCTCTACGCCCTTATCCAGCGCATTATAAAGCATTTTGCTCTGTCCGTTTGCCACCAGCTCGGCTGCGTCCTTGCCACCTTGCAAATTCACAACCTTGCCACCGATTTTGTGCGTGCTTAAAAGAAAAGCCGAACGCATAGCGGCGTTAAAGCCCGCCGTGTCGCTGTCAAAGCACAAAATCACCCGCGCTTCGTAGCGTTTGATTAGGGGCAAATGCTGCTCGGTTAGTGCCGTGCCAAGCACTGCCACAGCGTTGTTTAACCCAGCTTTGTGAAAGGCAATCGCGTCCATATAGCCCTCGCAAACTATCATTTCTTTTTGCTTTGCGATTGCCTCTTTTGCTAGATGAAAGGCGTAAAAAACGCGCGATTTGTCAAAAAGACGACATTGCGGGGAATTTACATATTTTGCCTTATTTTCACTATCCAAAGTGCGCCCGCCAAAGCCCACGAGCAAGCCCTTGTGGTCGTATATAGGAAAACTTATGCGGTTAATAAAACTTGCATAATAATCCTTTTGCTCTTCGCTAAATTTCACCGCACCGCATTCAGCGGCGTTTTTAAGCTCGATTTTTTCGTTTTTAAGTAACCTTAAAGTCTCAGCTGAACTTGGGGCATAACCAAGCTCAAATTTTCGCACATCATCATCGCTCAAAGCTCTGTTGTAAAGGTATTGCAGGGCTTCTTTGTGCTTGCTTAAATTCTGCTTGTAAAAGGCGTTTAAAAGGGGCAAAATTTCATAAATTGCCTTGTTGATTTCTTGCTTTTGGCTGGTGTAATTAAGCGTGAAGTTACACAGGCTCGCCACGCGCTCAACCGCCTCGCCAAAGCCCACGCGCTCATAATCTTGCACGAATTTAAACACATCACCGCCCGCCTTGCACGCAAAGCAGTGGTAAAAGCCCTTTTGAGCGTTGATGCTCATACTTGGGTTTTTGTCATCGTGGAAGGGGCAAACGCACACAAACGCCGAGCCGCTCTTTTTTACATCCACATAATGCTCTATAACGCTTACTATATCGGCTCTTTGGCGTAAGTCCTCTATGCTTTTCGCTTCTATTATCACGCTTTGTCCTTTATGAAAGCAGCATAATGCTTACTAAATCGCCATTTTCTAGCCTTTGACACTCTTTTGGCACGAGCATTAGGGCTGAATTTTGATTTAAATTGCTAATAATCGCGCTACTTCCTTGCTTTTTGTCCTTTAAATTCACGCAAACCTTGCCGTTTTCAAACTCCACATTGCAAGCGACAAATTCAAAAAAGGGCGATTTTTTGCTGTATGCGCCCTTTAAAAAAGCCTTGATGACAAAGTCGTTTTTCTGGCAAAGCCACGAATTTAGGATTTGCCTAGCTGTTAAATGAAAGGCGACCATCGATGAGTAAGGAAAGCCCGCAAAGGCTAAAATAAACTTCTTGCCGCTTTTTGCTACCTTGATATGCCTGCCCGGCTTTATGTCAAGCTTGTCGATGATAAGCTCATACTCACGCACAGCGGCTTTTAAAAAGTCAAAATCCCCCATAGACACGCCGCCTGTGGTGATGAGTATATCACAACTTTCAAGGGCATTCGCAATGGCAGGCTTTACAGAGTGTTGCTCGTCTTTAAGCAGTGGAAAAATAATAGCCCTTGCGCCAAAACTTCGCGCTAAACTCGCTATGGCTATGTGATTTGATGAGCGAATTTGAGCAGGATTATCCAAACTTTCGCCCAAATCTTTTAGCTCATCGCCACTGCTTAAAACGCCTATTACAGGCTTTATAAAGACACTTATGTGAAAAAAACCAAGTTCAGCTAAAAGTGCAAGCTCGCTAAAACCAAGCTTTGTGCCTTTTTTAAGCAAAATTTCGCCCTTTTTATAACTCTCCCCAACGCCACGCACCGCAAAGCCAAATGGCACTTTTTGATTTACTTTGAGCGTGTCATTTTCAACGCTTACATTTTCCACAGGCACGAGTGTGTCTAAATTTGCGCTCATTAGCGAGCCTGTAAAGGTTTTGACGCATTCATTTTCTTTGGGCGAGTATTTTGGAAAGGTCCCAGCAGGCACTGAACCGATGATTTTAAGGGCGTTTTCTTGCTCGGCAAAACGAATGGCGTAGCCGTCCATTGACGCTGTGGCAAAGGCTGGATAATCATCATTCGCGCTTATGTCGCAGGCTAAAATGCGCCCTAAACACTCCGTAATGGCTATTTTTTCGACTTTTTCGTAGGGCAAAATGCTTGCAAGCAAGGTTTCAAGCCCTTTTTCATAAGACATTAAGCTCATTTTTACCCCAAAATTCCAGCGTGTTTGAGCTTTGATGAACGCTCAAAGGCATAAGTTTTCACGCCATTTTTCACATCAAACTTCCAAATAGGCGCATTTGCTTTAAAATCCTCGACAAATTCATTGATAAGCCTAAGCCCTAGCTTTCTTTGCTTGCTGATAACCGCCACAAAATAGCTACTTTGATGAATTTTAACCTCCCCTTTGGAGTGCGCAAAGCACAGCACTACCTTATCTTGCGCCACTTTTTCGCACCATTTATCAAACCAGGCTTTAAGCAATTTCTCGTAAATCTCAAAATATAAAGCTTCAACGCCATTTTCATCACGCACAATCCCACAAAAAGTAATCATAGCGCCTAAATTTTCGCTTTTGTAGCGTTCAAACCACGCTTTGTGAATTTGAGTAACGCTCAAAGCCCCATTATGCAGCTCAAACATAGCTTAACCTCCGCTCACAGGCGGCAAAAGCGTGATTTTATCGCCGTCTTTTAAGGGCGTATCCACGCTAGAAACGATTTCATCATTGACAGCCACAGCGCACAGCCCAAGCCACTCTTTCAAAGCCTCGTCCTTTTGCAAGTGCGCTTTTAGCTCACTCAAAGAGCAAATGTCAAGCTCAATGCTTGCTTTTTCAATGGGTCCTAAAAATTCGATTGTTACCATAAATCCGCCCTTTCTTTGCTTTTTGCTTTTGTTTTAGATTTGCGATTTATTTTTGAATTTTGCCTAAAATTTGTGAATTTTTGCCTTAAATTTTAACAGAAAATGCGTAAAAATTTAAGTTTGTTTGATGAAAGTGTTGGGTGATGAAAAAGTTTGTCAAAGTGCCTTGCAAGCGTAAGCGAAATATCCACGCTGTCGTGGATATTTCATCATCAAATGAGAAACTTTGCTTGCTTGCAGCGGTAGCGCATTTGCCACGCAAATTTTTGCAAACAGCTCACAATGATGGGCAAAAGCCTAACTCGCCGTGCTTGCAAAAACTCGCTTATTTTTTGTCAAGCGGGTGAATCATATTTTTAGGCACGACAAATTTGTCATAATCACTCTCACTCACAAGCTTTAACTCCAAAGCCGATTCTTTGAGAGAAATGCCTTTTTTGTGCGCGTTTTTGGCGATTTTAGCCGCATTTTCATAGCCTATGTGTGGATTAAGCGCGGTTACGAGCATTAAAGAGTTGTGCAAATAATAATCTATGCGTTCTTTGTTCGCTGTGATGCCTTGCGCGCAGTGAATGTTAAATGAGTGCATAGAATCAGCAAGCAAATCAAGGCTTTGCAAGAAATTATAAATGATGACAGGCTTGAAAACATTAAGCTCAAAGTTACCCTGAGACGCTCCAAGTCCTATGGCTACATCATTTCCCATCACTTGCACGGCTACCATCGTTACGGCTTCGCATTGTGTGGGATTTACCTTGCCCGGCATTATCGAGCTTCCGGGTTCATTTTCGGGTATGTTTAGCTCGCCAAGCCCGCATCTAGGACCGCTTGCAAGCCATCTAATGTCGTTTGCGATTTTCATCAAATTCGCCGCCAAACCCTTCATCGCGCCGTGCGTGAAAACGATAGCATCGTGGCTAGTAAGAGCGTGGAATTTATTTGGACTTGCCACAAATTTCACGCCTGTGAGCTTTGTAAGCTCAGCGCTTACTTCTTCGCTGAAATTTGCTGGTGCGTTTAGCCCCGTGCCAACGGCTGTGCCGCCTATGGCTAGCTCTCTTAAAGTAGGCAAAGAAGCGATGATTTGCTCTTTGCTATGCTCCAACATAGACAAATAGCCACTAAATTCTTGCCCCAAAGTAAGCGGAGTCGCATCTTGCAAGTGCGTGCGCCCACTTTTGATGATGTCCTTAAATTCGCTCACTTTCTTTTTGAAAGTGCCGATAAGCTCATCGATAGCGGGGATAAGTTTTTTTTCTACCTGCTCCACAGCCACTATGCTCATCGCTGTAGGAAAGGTGTCGTTCGAGCTTTGTCCGCGGTTCACATGGTCGTTTGGATGGACGAATTTTTCCTTGCGAAAATCCTTGCCAAGTAGCTCTGTGGCTTTGTTTGCGATGACTTCATTGACATTCATATTGCTTTGCGTGCCGCTACCCGTTTGCCAAATGGCAAGGGGAAAATTGTCATCAAGTTTGCCCGCTAAAACCTCATCGCAAGCCTTGACAATGCCATTTTTGCGCTCCTCATCAAGCCCGTTTTTGAGCTTGCAATTTACTATCGCGCAAGCCTTTTTGAGATTTGCAAAAGCGTAAATCAGCACGCGTGGCATTTTTTCGATGCCGATTTTGAAATTCTCAAAACTTCGCTCAGTTTGCGCTCCCCAATATTTCTCATCAGGGACCTTAACCTCGCCCATAGTGTCGTGTTCGATTCTGTAAGCCATTGTAGCTCCTTTGTGTAAAATTTGTGTGCAAATTTTAGCACGGTTGCGGTTTGCTTTTGATTTACGATTGAATTTTTTGAGTAAATGCGTAAAAAAAGAGAAAAATTTAAATAATAATTTTTATTGTTTAGAAAATTTATGCTATACTTATTTTTACAAATTTCCTTTGCGATTTTTGTGAATTTGACTTAAATTTTAAGCCATTTGCAAGATGAGTGATGAAAATTTGAATTTTTTCAAGAAAGGACAAAAATGTCAAAAGTTACAGAAAAACTTCTCCAAATCCAAGCGGACGCGCACAGCCTTTGGGTGCGTTTTCACAACTATCACTGGAATGTCAAAGGCTTGCAGTTTTACGCTATCCACGCTTACACTGAGGAAGCGTATGAGGCTATGGCAAAGCTTTTTGACGACACGGCGGAGCGGGCTTTGCAGCTTAAAAGCAAGGCGCTTGTTTGCCCCAAAGCCCTGCTCGAACACGCTAAAATCAAGCCTTTGCAAAAGGACTGCTTCACGGCAAGTGAGGTTTTAGAGTGCGTAAAGAGCGATTACACCTATCTTTTGGGCGAGTTTCAAAAGCTTGACGAGCTTGCGAGCAAGGAAAATGACAGCACGACTTCAAATCTAGCCCAAGATAAAATCGCCGAGCTTGAAAAAGCCCTTTGGATGCTTGACAATGCGCTTGAAAGTGCGTGCAAGAAAAAATAATTTGCAAATTTAGCCTTTAAAGTCTTTATGACTTTGCAAATTTGCCGATATTTGCCTAGAATCAATTAGAAGGAGCTGAGATGATTTCAGGCGTAAGCAATGCTTCGTTACTCGTTGCCACGAGTGTGAATGCACTTAAAAAAGCCGTTGATTCAAATGAGGAGGCGTTAGAACAGCTTATAAACGCCACTTCGGACGCGGAAAATGGTAGCGAGAGCGAAGGTTTGGACATTTATGCGTAATCAAGAGTCCGCAAGGACTCTTGGTGCATTTTGCTAAAAGTGCCGTTTTGTCTGCTTAAATTTACCCCAAAATTTGATTTTCCTTTGAATTTTAGGCTTTGTTTGAGATGAAAATTTATGATTTTTGCATTTTGTGCGTAAAATTTTAAATTTGAGTGTGAAAATTTAAAAGTTGTGAGTAAAACTTTGAATTTGCGTGTGAAATTTTTAAATTCTGCGAGTAAAATTTAAATTTGTGCGTAAAATTTTTAAATTTGTGAGCGGATTTTTTGATTTTACGGATAAAATTTGCGAATTTGTGGGTTGAATTTGTGAGTAAATTTTGAATTTACGGGCAAAATTCAAGCAAAAAAGATTTGGCGGTGCTAAAACACCGCCGTTAAAAGCGTTAAATGCAAGTTCAACGCTGTTGTTTAGAGCTTTGACGCGTTTTGTTTGAGATAATCAGCCACGCCTTTGGGGTCAGCTTTCATACCCGCTTGTCCCTTGTGCCAGCCAGCAGGGCAAACCTCGCCGTGTTCGTTGGTGAAAAGCATAGTATCAACCATTCTTATCATCTCGTCAATGTTGCGCCCAAGTGGCAAGTCATTGATGACGGCGTGGCGCACGGTGCCGTCTTTGTCAAGCAAAAACGAGCCGCGAAGTGCGACTGCTTCGTCAAAAAGCACATCAAAGGCACGCGCCCACTCTTTTTTAAGGTCAGCAACCAACGGAAACTGCACATCGCCTATGCCGCCGTTTTCAATCGCCGTGTTTTTCCACGCAAAATGCGAAAACTCGTTGTCGCAGCTCACACCGATAACCTCGATGCCACGCTCTTTGAAGTCCTTGTAACGCTTGTCAAAAGCGATGATTTCGCTCGGGCAAACGAAAGTGAAGTCTTTTGGGTAAAAAAACACCACCGCGCCCTTGCTGCCTATGTTTTTGTAGAGACTGAAACTCTCAACGATTTGGTTGTTGCCTAAAACTGCTGGTGCGCTAAGCTCCTGAGCCTTTTTTGTAACAATCATTTGTGTCCTCCTAAATAATAATTTTTATTGACAAAGAAATTATATCTTTAATTTTTCTCACAAAGGTAAATGAGAAAAAATTTTTTGTGATAATCCATAAATTTAAAGTGTCTTAAATTCTTTGGATTTTTCGCTCGTTTCACTTGCTCAAAATGACAATGCCTTGCCGTTTTTGCAAGTGGATTTTTTGCTACGGCTACGCCTTGCAACCCGTTGGGTCGCTTTGCGCTAACGCACTCCGCTCAAAATGACAAGGGTTTGTTTGTCATACTGACTTATGTTTGTCATACTGAGGCGTTAGCCGAAGTATCCACAAATTTGAAATGCAAATTTGCATTTTAAAGTATGGATTTTTCGCCTTTTGCAAAGACTCAAAATGACAAAATCCGCCATTATTGCGAGCCGTTTTCACAAAAACGGCACGATGACAACTTTTTCAAACAGCGTAACGACAGCTCTTTCAAGCAGCGTTATGAAAACTCTTTCCAAATGGCGTTGCAACTACTCTTTCAAACGGCTTGCGAATTTTTTGCGGTTCGAGGTATAAACGAAACTTAGCACCTCAGCCACAGCCATAAAAAGCTCTCTTGGGATAAGCTGCCCCACATCGCATTTAGCGTAAAGTTCGCGTGCAAGGCTTGGATTTTCGACAATGGCTACTTGGTGTTCAAGTGCCACTTCCTTGATACGCAAGGCTAAAAAATCCACGCCCTTTGCCAGCACCTTTGGAGCGGCTTCTTTGGTGTTATCATAACGCAAAGCCACAGCATAATGCGTGGGGTTGGTGATGACGACATCAGCAGCGGCGACATCTTGGACCATTCTGCGGCGCGCGGCTTCTTGCTGCAAGCGGCGAATGCGCGCCTTTACCTGCGGGTCGCCTTCCATTTGTTTCCACTCATCGCGCACTTCTTGTTTGCTCATTCGCAAGGATTTAAAGTATTGAAAACGCACGATTAAAATGTCGATGATACCGATGAAAATAAAGGCGATGATAACCACAGCCGCTAAAATGATAGCCTTTTCTTTAAACCACGCGAGCTGGTCGCCTATGCCGAAAAGCTCGACTCTTGGCAACTCTTTCATAAAGCCGAGCAAGAAAAAAAGCGCTATGCCAAAGACTATGCTTACTTTAAGGATTATTTTAAAGGCTTCGACAAGTTTTTTGAGCGAAAAAAGGTTCGCTAGCCCTTTGATGGGGTTGATTTTGTTTATGTCTGGCGTGATGGGTTTAGTGGTAAAGATAAAGCCAAACTGCATTAAATTTCCCAAAACGCCCGCTATCATAATGCTTACAACGATGGGCAAAAGCATTATAACTAGCTCAATCATCGTTTTTATGGCTATGGCGTGCAGCATTTTTAAGTCAAGCTCCACGCCGATGAAGTTTTGATAGTAGCGATAAAGGTTGCTTATGCGCTCACTCACAAAGCCTATGGCAAAAAGCACCACGATAAAGGCAACGATGAGCGTTACCACAGCCGCAGCGTCTTGGGATTTGGGGACATTGCCGTCTCTGCGGGCATCTTCTATCTTTTTACTCGTGGGTTCTTCGGTTTTTTCTTGGTCCTCAGCCGCCATTACACGCTCCACACCTTAAATTTACACGCCATTATATCTAAAAAACACTAAAATTTAGCATATAAAAAAATTTTTGGAACGCATTTTGCTTAAAGGCTTTTAAGCAATACTTTTGAAAAGGAACCACTATGGGTTTAAGGATAAATACAAATATCGGCGCATTGCGTGCGCACAACAACCTCTACAACAACTCCGCAGCACTTGACACCTCGCTAGAACGGCTCTCGTCAGGCTTGCGGATAAATTGGGCAAAAGACAACGCCTCAGGGCTTGCCATAGCCGACCAGCTAAGGACACAAGCCTCATCACTCAAACAAGCCATAGACAACGGCAACGAAGCGATGAGCGTTTTAACTGTCGCGGACAAGGCTATCGAAGAGCAAGTCAATATCCTTGATAGCATCAAGCAAAAGGCTATCAGCGCGGCACAAGACGGGCAAAGCACCAAAACGCGAAATATGCTCCAAGCAGACATAAATCGCCTTATGGAAGAGCTTGACAACATAGCCAACTCCACGAGCTTTAACGGCAAGCAGCTTTTAAGTGGCGGCTATATCAACCAAGAGTATCAAATCGGCGACCGCTCCAACACCACGGTAAAAACGAGCATAGGACCGACTATGAGTTCTAAAATCGGCGTTACGCGCTTTGAAACGGGCGCAAATGTTACCGCCTCTGGTCTTGTAAATATGGTCATCAAAAACTACAACGGCGTGGAGGACTTTAAATTTGCCGAAGTTACCATATCTTACAGCGTAGGCACAGGCTTGGGCGCTTTGACAGAAGAAATCAACCGCGTAAGCGACCGCACAGGCGTGCGCGCCACTCACACCGTGCAAACTTATGGAGTGTATGAGATAAAACAAGGCACGACAAGCAGAGATTTTTCGATAAATGGCGTGATTATCGGGCAGATTGAGTATCAAGATGCGGACAAAAATGGACAATTAGTCCAAGCCATAAACGCCGTCAAAGACACCACAGGCGTGGAGGCTGCAAGAGACGCTAATGGCAAACTCATCTTAAATTCAGCCGATGGGCGTGGCATAGTTATCGGAGGCGACCCAGGCGTAGGCTCTGGCATAGTGGCTAAACAAAGAACAAATTTTGGACGCTTGCATTTAGTGCGAAACAACGGACAAGATGTCCCCATTTCAGGCACGGGCAATTTTGGCTTTATAAGCCCAGCCTTTGTTTCTCAACAATCCTTATCATTAAGAGACACCAAAGGCAGGATAGAGGGCAACAATGCTGATGCTTTGGGCTTTTTTGCCTACCCCGGTGGAAGTAAATACATAGTAACTATGGCAGCAGGTGTTGCTGGAACTCTATCAAACTGGATGAACACGGCAGGAAGTGGCTTTTCAGCTGGTAGCGGATACAGCATAGGCACAACACATAGATACTCCGTGCATTTAGCGGATAAATTTGTTTTTGTTAGTGCAAATGGCTGGTCAAAAGCTTATAATGTCTCAAATGGTTCTGGGTTTAGCAATGGCTCTGGTAAATCACAATTTGCCCCGATGAAAACAGGCTCAACCGCGCTTTTTGTCATCGACAGAACCTCAGGCGTAACCACACTCAAAGGCGCGATGGCGGTAATGGATGTGAGCGAAACGGCGATTTTGAATTTAGACCAAACAAGGGCAGACATAGGCTCAGCCCAGCAGCAAATCCAAAGCACGCTCAACAACATAACCGTAACCCAAGTCAATGTCAAATCCGCCGAAAGTATCATAAGAGATGTGGATTTTGCTGAGGAAAGCGCGAATTTCTCAAAATACAACATTTTAGCCCAAAGTGGCTCTTACGCGATGGCGCAGGCAAACACCAGCCAGCAGTATGTAATGCAGCTCTTGCAGTAGGCTTTTGAGTGAGTTTTTTGTGAGCGAGTTTTGTTAATTGAATGAGCTTTTTGTGAGTGAGTTTTTGTTGATTGAGTGGGTTTTTTAAGCAAACTTTTGCGGGAAATTTGCTCTCATTTTGCGAGAGTTGTTTGAGAACTTTGCGAGTTTTTGTAAAAAGTGTTTGAGCATTTTACGAGAATTTGTAAAAAGTGTTTGAAAATTTTGTGGAAAATTGCGGAAAATTCAAAGAATTTCTTAAAAATTCTTTGAATTTTTTAAATTTTTTGTAAGAATTTTGTGAGGAATTTGCAACAAATGGCACTGAATTTAAAGGGCTGATTGAACCAACTCTTGCGTAAAGCGTTAAATTCAAAGCGTGAATTTAAACCTTGCAAATGCAAGACTTACAAAGACAACAAGGCATTGTCATTTTGAACTTTCGCTAGAAAGCGACCCAACGGCTTGCAAGTTTGTTGTCATAGCGTAGCCGCAGCAAAAAATCCACACCACTTTTGTCATTTTGAGCGGAGTGCGTTAGCACAAAGCGAAAAATCCACAGAATTTAAGACACGCTTTAAATTTAAGATGAACAATCCATACTTTAAAATGTAAATTTGCACTTTGAATTTATGGATACTTCGCCAAAGGCTCAGTATGACAAGGACTTCGTCATTTTAAGCGGCGTTAGTGCAAAGCAAATGAGCTGTTTGCGGTGCTTTTTGTTAATGGGTTGTTTGCAAGGGTTTTTTGTTGTTGATGAGCAAAAGCAAGAAAATTGAGGCAAAAATTCAAATTTTTTATCAAATTTATATGAATTTTCAGCATTTTGGAATGAAATTTGCTTGCAAAGGCGTAGCAGTGTTGATTTTTGAAGCTTAAAGAAAAGATTTAGATGACGATAAATGCGAATTACGCAAACGCAAACACCTATACAACAGCGACAAGCTGGGGTTTTGGCAACGCAAATGCGAGTCAAAAAGACACCCAAGCGACAAGCAACACTTACTTGACCCCTGAAAATTCCACTACTACGAGCTTTATGAGTGAATTTGGCTTTCGCATAAACGAGCGGGGCATTTTTGACAAGGAATTCAACAAGGCTGCAAATCTACCAGAGTCCTATGAAATCAACATTAAAAGCGTGCAAAGCATAGCAAAAGTGCTAGCAAATGATGAAAGTAGCGCAAGCAAACTTGATATGCCCGAGCTTATCAGCAGGTATTTCAGCACTTTGCGCTCAGTGGAGGGCGAGTTTGCTAGTGCTGACAACGCTTCTTTGTCGCGCGGGGAGATTGCGAGCCTAAATCAAGGCTTTTCCACGCAAAGCGGCGAGTTTGACGGCATTATCAACCGCATTTACGCTGACACCGCGCAGCTCAAACAAGCGCGCATTGACAACAAAAACCTAAACCCGCTTGGACTTGACAACAAAATCATCGATTTCAGCTTTAACTCCGCTATCAAAAACACCGCAAACAACGAATTCATCAAGCCTTATATCAACAAAAGCGGTGAAGTGTCAAAGTCTGGGCTTTTGATGAATTTTATCTACGAAAACGCTAAAAAGCCGAGTATGCTCTTTGTCGATGCGCTGAATTTAAACCTTGCTGACCATCAAAAATTCTACCAAATGCTTGATGATGAGAATTCGCTCAAAAATTTCATCAGCGAGCAAAACAAAGGCGGTATGAGCTTTGATTTTTATCTTTACACGCAGGGCATTAACAAAGAGGCGATTTCCGATGAAAGGCTGCTTGCGGCTTATCAGCAGTATCTCACCTCCGTCAAAAAGGCAAATATAGACAATTTCGCAAATCAAAGCTCGATTTATCAGCTTTATACTCAAATTTTAATGGGAAAATTCAACACTATGCAAAGTGATTATGACACGCAAAGCAAGAGTGAAGTGCTTGCCCTTGCAAATGAAATGCGCACCAAGTCCGCTGAGGGCTTCGCGCAAGCTCGTCAAAGGCAAGCCAGCCGCGAAACTATCATCAAATCCTACAAAAGCATTATGGCAAGTTGATAAAACGCAATGCTCGTTTAAGGCTCAAACGCTTTTTGTCAAGCCAAATTAAATTTACCTTAACTGCTCCAAGCGTTCTTTTTTCGTGCCGATTTCGGTGATTTGCACGCCAAAGTTGCCATCTACGATGACAACTTCCCCATAAGCTACGCGCTTGTCGCCGATGAGTATCTCCAAAGGGTCGTTTGCGAGTTGGTTTAGCTCCACGACAGAGCCTATATCCATAGTCAGCACATCTTTTAAGAGCATTTTTTTGTTGCCTATGCGCACCCTTATGGGCAAGCGCACATCCATAATCAAATTTATGTTTTTAAGCTCGCCTTCGATTTTGACGATTTTGCTTTCGCTAGCACTTTCGCTTTCTGCGTTTCCTTGTGTGAGCGTGCTGTAAAGCCTTTCGTCCATCACAAGGGCGAATTTTTCGTTTAAATCAGCAATTTGCACATCGTAAAAAAAGAGCTTGTGAAAGGTATCTAAATCCAAACTATCAGGCACAAAGTCGCATTTTTCGAGCATTAGGGAGATTTTGGGGATTTCTTTCTGCGCTCCAAGCGTGGTAGAAACGGCTGAGATTATGTTTGAAACAACTTCTTTTGCCCCGTCCATCGCATCGCTATCAAGCTCGCTTTTTTTAGAAATCTCAATCTCGCCCATCATCCACTCGGTTATAGCACCCATCAAAACGGCACTTACTAAAATGCCAAATTTGCCTCCATCGCTTACATTGAATATCGCGCGCACCAAAGGCGGCTTTATGCTGTCTTGTGCGCCCACATCAAATTCTTGATACTCGCTGAATTTCGCGCTCTTTCCTGTAAGTCCTTCTATGGTGCTTGTGGCTTCATCGACAAACACCTTTAAAAAGTCATTTATCATAAAATTTCTTCCTCCTCGTCATCTTCGTTTTCTTTGGCATCATAAACGCTTGCTTTGGCAAGGCGTTCTTCTTCGTATTTTTCCAAAATTTCTTTAATCTCATCTTTGTCAGTGCGGATAAGTTCGATGATTTTAACGCTTTTTCTAAATCTATGCAAGCCGATTTGCGCTAAAAAGACATCTTTTTTGTCTATGCTTACAACAGCCTTATCATCGGCTTCTCTGTCAAGGCGCAAAATGTCGCCTTCTTGTAAATTTAAAAACTCATCGACATTGATAAAGGTTTTTCCTAAAAGCACTTCATACACGACCTCAGCGCGTCCGATTAGGGTTTTAAGCTCTTTGTTGCGGCTTTTTTTGGCTGAGGTTTCGCCCATCATTATGTCGCGGTTTGCAAGGCGGCTTAAAACGCTTTCTAAATGCACGACAGGGTAGCAGATATTGACCATACCGCTTGAATTTCCTATGATGATTTCCATTACCACCATAATGACGATTTCATTTTGCGCGACAATCTGCACGACATTTGGGCTACTTTCTTTTGCTTCAACGCTTGGGTAAATTTCAGTTACGGTTGCCCAGCTTTCTTTTAAACGCTGCATAATAATCCGCAAAATGCTATCAAGTAAATTCAGCTCTATGTCGGTAAGCTCGCGCATAGTCTCAAAGCTCTCGCCTTGTCCGCCTAAAAGTCTATCTATCATAGGAAAGGTAATGCTTGGGTTGATTTCTAAAACGCAGTTGCCATCAAGGGGTTTCATCGAAAAGACATTAAAGCTTGTCGGGCTTGGCAAGGACATTAAAAATTCGCCATAAGTCATTTGGTCGACTGAGTGCAATTTTATCTCCACTATGCTTCTCATCATTGATGAAATTTGAGAAGCTAAATTTCGCGCGAGTTTATCGTGTATGCCTTTGATGGAGCGCAGCTGTTCTTTGCTGACGCGGTTTGGGCGTTTAAAATCATAAACGACTATATTTCGCTCATCGCGTTCAGCCTTAGTGCGCGAAAAGCCGCTGGCTTCATCATCGACTACTTCAAGTAGGGCGTCAATTTCTTCTTGGGATAAAATCTCAGGCACTCATCACCCTTTCTCTTAATTTTCGCAGCAGTTTTTTGTGGATTTGTGAAATTCTGCTTTCGCTGATACCGAGCATTTCGCTGATTTCTTTTAGGTTAAGCTCTTCATAATAATAAAGCTGTATGATAAGCTGTTCTCTTTCTTTTAAGGTTTCTAGCACTTCGCTCACCTTGTCAAGCAGGGCTTGCTTTTCGATTTTTTCAAGGGTGTTGTCTTCTGTGTAGCAATTTACTTGCTCATCCAAAGGTAAGACATAGCTCACGGCGTGGGCTTGGCGGACTTCTTTGACTTTTTCTACTTCTAAATTTAGCCTTTGTGCTAGGTATTTATCATCAGGTTCTTCTTCATACTTTTGATAATACTCATCGATAAGCGTGTCTATGTCCTTGATGATTTTGCGGTTGTTGCGACTCATCACATCAAGGCTTCTTAAATAATCAAGCATAGCCCCATAAACACGCTTTTTCACAAAGCCCCAAAAGCTGTTGTTTTGCTCTTTTTCATAACGGCTTGCGAGCTTTATCATCTCTTCAACGCCTATGCTGATTAAATCATTCACATCTATGCTTGACGGCAAGCGTTCTTTAAGGCGAAACGCCAAAGCACGCAGGGCGGGCATATAAGACACCACAAGTTCATCTTGCTCTTTTTTAAGAGCCTGTGCGTAGGGATTAAGCGACATTTTTTTTACCATTTTTGCGCCTTTTTTCTTTTGCTTCACTCTTTTTGATTTCTTCTCTTTCTTGTGCTAATGCTTCCATAAGATGGTCTGCTTTATTGACTCTTTTTTCTAAATCAGTTATCAGCACTTCGTTAATCATCTCGTATTCGTCTTTGTTAAAAATGCGTGCAAGGGGCTTTTCCTTGTCGATAAAAGTCATTATAGAAATGTGTATCAGCATATAAAACAAAAAAGTGATAAGCACCGTAAAAACGATAATCTCAAAAGCCCCATCAATGCTGATAACGCTAAAAGTAAGCCCGACAAAAAAGCCACACACCGTGAAAAAGGCGACAAAGTTTTCGGGCATTATCTTTACTTTCATCTAAAATCTCTCCACTACTTTTTTGAAAAAGCCCACTACGCTTTTGCTTGGCATATCATCAAGCTCCCTTTGCTCCAAACGATACAAAAGTTTTGACGCCACAGCCTTAAATTCATCGCTCGCGCTTGAATTTTCATCGCTAAAAAGCGTTCTTTTTTTGATACTCGTGCTTATGTCTTTACTCGTGCTTAAAAAGCCCAAAAATTCTAAATTTAAAGGGTTTTTTATGTTGCTGTCGGCTACTTTTTTTAAATTTTCAAAAACCTTTAAGGCTTCGTTTTCGTTTTTTACTGAATTTAAGAGTAAAAGTAAATTTTCCTTGCTCTTTGAAGTCATTTTTATAGTCGCATACGCATCGGTAATCGCCGCTGGGTCAGGCACAGTAACGATGATTATCTCATCAGCCATTTCCAAAAAATGCGCCGTGTTGCCCCCTATGCCTGCGCCCGTGTCGATGATGAGAAAGTCTAAATTATCCAAAACGCTTGCTTGGTTTAAAAAGCGCTCGTAAATGTTTTTGTCATTATACTTTAAAATTTCATCGCCACTTTCACCGGGTATAAGCCATAAATTCGGCTTTACTTCGATTAAAATATCTTCAAGCGAGCATTCGCCTTTAAGCACTTGGAGCAGATTTTTTTCAAGGCGCACATTTAAAATCACATCTAAATTCGCTAGCCCTATGTCAGCATCAAAAAGCCCTACTTTGTAGCCATTGTGCGCTAGGACATTGCCTAAATTCGCGCTTATCGTGCTTTTGCCAACGCCACCCTTGCCGCTTGTGATAGCGACAAAATGCGTTTGCTTGCTCGCTCTAATGCTGTTTTGATTCATCAAATTTTTGAGTTTATCGGCTTGGTTACTCATCGTTTTTCCTTACAAAGCCCTCTAACACGCACTTTACTAAAAAATCACTGCTTGCAAGCTCTATATCATCAGGCACTTCTTGCCCCACGCTAAAAAAGCTCATCGGCACATTTGTGTCATAAATGAGCGAAAAAATGTTGCCAAAAACTTTGGTTTCGTCAAATTTAGTGATGATTAGGGTGTCAATGTCTAAATACTCTTTAAAATTCTTATACACTTCCATTAAATCTTCCAACTTCGTGTTTGCCGAAACAACTAAATTCACATCTATGTCGGCGTTTGAGTGCGACAAAAATTCCTTTGTTTTTGCAAGTTTGCTTTGGTCATATTGTGAATTTCCTATGGTATCGACAAGTATCACCTCGCAATAGCTCAGCGTTTGTATGGCTTCGTCCAAATCCTTTGGCTCTATGCTATCGATAATAGGCAGTTTCATCATCTTTGCATACTGAAAAAGCTGCTCCACAGCACCTATGCGGTAAGTGTCAAGCGTGATAATGCCTGTTTTGTAGCGTTTGTCTCCATAAGCATAACGAAAGGCAAGTTTTGCTAGCGTTGTCGTCTTGCCAACGCCCGTTGGTCCCACAAACATCATTATTTTTTGCTTTCTTATTTGCGTTTCTGGGCGGCAGGGCAGCATATTGCGAAGTAGTGAGTAAAAGTAACGCGACACGGCATCGGGGTTAGTTTTCATCGATGCGGGCATATTTTCAATAGTCGCTTTCATAATCGCCTGCAAATGTTCCTCTTTCATCTTGCTTGCCTTTGCGAGCTTGTAAATGCTGGCAAATTCAGGCGGTATAGTAATGTCGCCCAAATTCGCCTTGTCGTTCCACATCGTGTCGATGAGTATGCTTACCTTTTCGCTGAGCTTTGTGATTTTTTTGTCAAGCATTTCCATTTTTTTGTCATACACGGGCTTTTCAGCCTCATCGCCGCTCATCATTTGTGAGATTTCCTCAGCGGCTTCTGAGAGTTTTTTGCCAAAATCTTTCAAGCTACTATTTTGTGGCTCTTTTGGCTGTGCGGCTTGCTCGTAAGCTCTATCGCGAGATGCTTTGGCTCTTTGTGAAAAGTCCAAAACCACATCATCATCGGCTTTTGTGCGCGAAGAATTTAAATTTGCGCTTGAATTTTGGGCTTTGGCTGAATTTGCGCTTGGCGTGGCTTTGCCGATTTTAGCAAGATGAGCTTGATAGTCCTTTTCTTCAATCGCAATGATAACCTCATACAAGGGCTTTTGCGTGAGTGTTTTAGCCCGAATTTGCTTTTGAGTAACGAGCATAGCCTCATCGCCGTAATCTTGCTTTATTTTAGGAATGATTTCATCGGTGTTTTCCACCGTGAAAGTGTGAAGAAGCTGTCCCACTAAACTTTCCTTTCTAAAATTTCGCCCAAGGGCAAGATAACGCTTATGCGCTCGCTCACGCCTGTGTGTGGCAGGGTGCAAAAGCCGTCATTATGGCACTTTGCGCTAAAATACAACAAATCAATATCAAGCGTTCGCGGCGCGTTTTTAAAACTGCGTTGGCGTTTAAATTTAAGCTCATAATGCAAAAGCACTTTCAGCAAAGCCCTTGCGTGCAACGCACTTTGCACGAAAAGCACAGCGTTGGTAAAATCCCTTTGCGCCACAAAACCAAAAGCCTTGTTTATCAGCAAGGACGAGCTTGCAAGCACCTTTATCCTTTTATCATCTATCAGTAAGCGAAAGAGCTTTTTAAGCGTAAATTTTTCATCGTTCATATTGCTTCCAAGTCCTAAAATCGCAAGATATTTGGCTGAATTTCGCTTCTTTGTGGCAAAGGGATAAAAGCGAATTCTTACCATTTTCCTTGCCCCAGCCACCACCAAAGGCTCGCAAAAGTCCGCAAAATAAGGCTTTTGCTTTGACAAAGCCTTTGCATTTTTTGGCACAAGCGCACTTTGCGTGGCTTTGTGTGTCTTTAAAGCCGAATTCATCGCCTTTTTTGACAAGGTTTGTCTCACTTAGCTTTTTTTGCATTTGTCGCCTTGATTTGCTCGATTTGCGTGCAGATTTGCACCACGCCCATTAAGGCTAGATGATACCCAAAGGGACCAAACCCAGACACAGAGCCGCTACAAACGGGTGCGATGAGACTTTTGTGCCTAAATTCCTCGCGTGCAGCTATGTTTGTGATATGCACTTCTATCGTTGGCAAGCCCACAGCCGCAATCGCATCGCGCAAAGCCACAGAAGTGTGCGTGTAGCCTGCGGCGTTGATGATGATACCATCTTTCGTGCCAAGGCATTCTTGCACCTTATCGACCAGCTCGCCTTCAAAGTTGCTTTGAAAAAATTCAAGCTCAACGCCTTGTTGCTGACTTGCCGCAAGCTTCATTTGCTCGTGAATGTCCTGCATTTTCATAAGCCCGTAAAGCCCTGTCTCACGGACTCCAAGCATATTTATGTTAGGACCTTGGATAACCATTATTTTCATAAAAAAACCTTTATTTGAAAAAATTTCATAACATTATAACATTTTAAGCTAAATTTATTATAATTTACGCAGAATTTACTTAAATTTTAAGGAAAGATTATGTTTATCATAAGGGCGCGCTATATTTTTTTGTGTGATGAGCGCTTTACTATACTTGAAAATAAGGCTTTTGTCTTTGATGAGCGCATTTTAGAGTGCGGAGAATTCGAGCTTTTGCGGGACAAATACCCGCAGGCAAAGCTTGTCCAAACCCCGCCCAACTCGCTCATCTTGCCCGCTTTCATCAACACACACACGCATTTAGAATTCAGCGCAAACGCCTACACCTTGCACTATGGCGACTTTTTAGTGTGGCTTAAATCCGTAATGAGCGCGCGCAGTGCTTTGAGCGAGCAGGCAAAAGATGAGCTTATCTTGCGAACCATTCGCACTATGCAGCAAAGCGGCACAGGCACGCTTGGCGAGATTTCAAGCTTTGGCGGCGATTTAAAAGCTTGCGCGAAAAGCTCAGCTCGCATAGTTTTTTTCAACGAGCTTTTGGGCGTAAATTTGGCGCAAAATTCCACAAAACAGGCTGAATTTCTCACTCGCTTTCGCAAAAGCAAGGATTTAGCGCACGAGCGTTTTATCCCCGCCGTGAGTTTGCATAGCACTTACTCTACAAATAGGGCTTTGGCGGAGTTTTTGCTGAATTTAGCGCAAAAAGAAGGCTTGCTTGTCAGCACGCATTTTTTAGAATCCCAGCACGAAAGCGCTTGGCTAAGGCAAGGCAGGGGGAAATTTAAGCAGTGGTTGCGCTTTGCAGATGAAAATCCACGCCCAAACTACTCTGTAAAGGACTTTGTGAAACTTTTTAAAGGGCAAAGGACGCTTTTTACGCATTGTGTTTATGCAAAGGACGATGAATTCGCGCTTTTTGACAAAAATTTGCATTTTATCACGCATTGTGCGTTTTCAAACCGCCTTTTAAGCCGAAAGACATTCGATTTAAAGGCAGCTTTGCGCCACAAAATGAGCGTAAATTTAGGCACAGACGGGCTTAGCTCAAACATAAGCCTTTCAATGCTTGATGAAATGCGGGCAAATTTGCTGATACACAGCGATTTTAAGGATTTAAGCGAGCTTGCCAGAATTTTGCTTTTAATGGCGACACGAAACGCAGCAAAGGCGCTAAATTTAGAGCTTGGCGAGATAAAAGCGGGGAAAATAGCTGATTTTAGCGTATTTGAAGTGGGCGATTTGCTTGCAAATGCTGAAAATTCAGCTCACAAAAATCCGCCCAAAAAGGACACAAATTCAAAGGCACACAAAACCCAAAGCCCAGCAAATCAAACTTTAAGCCAACTGCCCTTGCAGTTTGTCCTAAACGCTCAATTTGCAAACAAACTTTTCATAGCAGGCAAGCAAATAAACCTTGCAAGATAAATCTAGCCTTGAATTTAAGGCATTTTGCAAAAGCCTAGCACACAAGCCTCAATCCAAAGCAGGCGGCAAAAAGCGTGGCAAAGGTAAAGATAAGGCTGAATTTAAGGTAGCTTTTAAGGCTAAAATTCACGCCTTTGTTAGCTAAAAGCGCAAGCCACAAAAGCGTGCAAAGAGAGCCTATGGGAGTGAGCTTTGAGCCTATGTTGCAGCCTAGCAAATGCGCATAAATAAGGCTTTCTTTGAAATTTGGCTCGTTTATCGGGCTGAAACTACTTGAATTTTGAGCTAAATTTGCGAAAAAATCGCCCAGCAACAAATCCCCAAAAAGCACCATAGGCAGGTTGTTAAACACGCTTGAAAAGAGAGCTGAAAGGCTTGCAAGGGTGAAAATGCCTGTGAATTTATCTTGCGAAAGCGTGCTTAAAAGGGCGGTTGAGGCTTCGTTTATGTCAAGTTTGCTCAGCGCAAAAACCACGACAAAAAGCCCAAAAACAAAGATGATAATGCTAAAAGGGGCGTTTTTAAGGGCGGTTGTGGCTTTTTTGGGGGCTTTGCGCCACAAAATGACGAGCAAAAAGAGCGCAAAAACAAGGCAGTTTAGGCTCAAAGGCAGCTTAAATTCACGCGAGATGAAAAAGCTCGCCACAAAAAATGCCAGCAAGGCAAGATAAAAGGCAAAGAATTTGCCCGAAAGTTTTGGTGTGGTGGGCGCGCGAAAAGTTAAATTCGCCCGCAAAGCCTTGCGAAAGACGAGCAAAAAGAGCAAAAGGGCGGTGAGGAAGCCGAGCAAATTTGGCAAAAACAAGGTAATGGCAAAGTCCGCAAAGCCCAAAGCAAAGTAGTTTGCGGTGATAATGTTGGTAAGATTTGAGATAATCAGGGCGTTTGAGCTGGCATCGCACACGAAAGAAATGGCGAACAAAAAGGCTAAAACCGCGTTTGTATCCACGCTTTTGGCGCGCAAAAACAGCCCTAAAACGAGCGGGGTTAGGATTAAAATCGCTCCGTCATTTGCTAAAACCACGCTACACAAGGCGCATAAAATGCAAAGTGCTATGAAAAGGGCTTTTGCGCTGATGATGAGCGTGTTTGGGGCGTTGCGTGGCGCAAAAAGCGGTGCTTGGCTCAAATTTAATGTCAAATTCGAATTGGACAAATTTTGCGCGTTTGAATTTGGCGTGGTGTTGCTTTGTGGGGCGGTGAAATTTTGGCTAAATTCGCTTACTTTTTGCGAAGTAAAAAGAGTGTTAAAAGCCTTGTTGTCCTGTGAATTTGCGGGCGGAGTGAGTGAGTTTTGGCTTGAATTTAAGGCTAAATTTGAATTTTGCGCTTGGATTTTGGCGGCTTTGTCCTTAAATTTAAGCCTTTGGCAAAGTTTTAGCACCGCAAAAATCAACCACTCAAAAAAGCCCAAAGCCTGCAAACAAAGGCTTATGATGATGAGCGCGATGAGGGTTAAGCAGCTGTCCCAAATGAGCGAAAATATGAGCTTTAAATCCTGCAAACTCACGAGTTTAAGGGCGATGCAAGCTGCCGCACCCACGCTTGAAAACACCCAAATTTTAAGCTTAAATGGACGAGTTAAAATCCCCAAAAGCGTGAGTAAAAAGATGATGAGCGTGAGCATTTTAAGCCTTTTGGCGAGTATAAAGCCAGCATAAATTTAACCTAACTTACTCGCTTTCTAAAATTTTATTATTAGCAAACATTTCTTTGAGTTTGAAAGGATAACCTTTAACTTTTTTGTCCCAGCTTTGCAAATAAATGTCTAAAATGTAACGCATAGCTTCAATCTCACTGCGATTTGAAAAGGTTCTATTTTCTGCCCAATTACACTGAAAAGGTAGGTTGTTGCCATTTGGCACAAGTGTTTTAATGCGTTTTAGCGAGGTGTAAAAGCAATCTTTCGTGTCGTTTTTGTTAATAACCAAAAAATAATAATCATAGCCTATTTTTAGCTCATTTACGAGCATTTCGTGGAATTTATCCCAAGCCAAAGGCATATTTTTCACGCCACTTAAAGCATAACCCATTCCAAGCTTTGAGCTACAATTATCCGCCACGCTATTGTTTAAATCAGAAATTTTTACATTGACAAAAATTTCATCTTTTTGGCAAATTTTAAAGTCAAACCACTGCCTAATGCTTGAAATTTCAACTTCTTTGAATTTGTGTGAGAGTTTTTGCAAAATGATATTTTCATTTGTGGCTGAATTTAGCCTGCCGTCATCATTTTCGCTTACAAGTTCAACGCCTGCGCTTTGCAAAAAATCAACAATGTTTTCTAAATATCTCATCATCTATCATCGCCTCTTGTAAGGATTTTTGCGCAAAAATGTATCTGCCGCCCGTTACAAAACCCATTTGCTCCCAGTCGATTTGATTAAGCAAGTAAGCTGTTTTTTCTAAATCAAGCGGAGTTTTTGGAAAAAGCGCCAAAACTGAGCCGTCCCATTTTTTGCACTCATTGACAAAAAAGGGCTTTTTGTTTCGGGTTTTGCAATTTACATAAATTCTAGGCTCATTCTCCCTAAAATTCACAGCCCGTCCCCAAGCCCACCAATTACTTTCATCAAATTTTTTTATGGCTCGCTTTATCAAAATATCTTTGTGTTTTTCAAGGGCTAAATCATATTTTTGATAAATCATTTTTTTTAGCTTGCCCGTTTTTGCCGTTTGTGAGCAAACAAATTCATCACCCTTATCGCTCAAAAAAAGCTCGTCTTTTCCGCTTACTGCGCCCACTTTTATGTCAAAAAACTCACCCAAAGGTTTGACATTTAACTTTGTGCTAAAAGAGATAATGCCGTCTTTTATCAGCAAATGTTTTTCGCCACTAAAAGTCTGCGTTTTGTGTGAAAAATTGCCCTTTTCATAGCGAAAAATGCAAACATTAGGACAAGCCTCATCAAACAGCCTTGTATCGCCATAGTCAAAATAATGCGTAATAGTGCCGTTTTTTAAAAGCAATTCATTGACATATCTTGCCGAAGTAAGTTTGATATAATCTCTTGGAGTGATGAAAATCAGCTCGCCGTTTTGCTTTAAGTGATGAAAGCATTTTTCGATGAAGTAAAGATATAAATTTGCCTCAACCTTTATGTTTGTTTCGTGCGTAATGTGTAGGAATTTGTTATCCACATAGGGTGGATTGCCGATGATGGTGTCAAATTTTTGGCTTATGGGATAGTCGAAAAAGTCTATATTTAGCACTTTGTCATTTGTGATTAAACTCTTGTCAATTTCGATAAATACGGCATTTTCATTAAGGCATTTTTTAAAGGCGAGCTTGCCACAACTTGGCTCTAAAAGTCTGCCATTTTTGTTTTGTATGAGGCTAATGCACTTTTCTACAAGCACTTGCGGGCTAAAAAATTGCCCTAAATGGCGATTAAGCCCCGATTTAGTCGTGCGGTTTTTAAGATGCGCGCTCATTACTTCCCTTAAAATTTCGCTCATTATATCACACTTTGCTTAACCAGCA
>UQBJ01000009.1 GCA_900539255.1 uncultured Campylobacter sp.
CCCCCCCCCCCCGCCAAATCTATAACGAGCGACTCTATCGACAAAGACGAAATTTGGCACTTGCAAGACATTACACAAATGCACATTGCCCGTGTCTATGCTGATGAAATAATCAAGCCTTGATGAAAGGCTTGTAAGAGAAGCGATGCTGTCGTTATTGACAAAAACACGCAGATTTTTTAGCTCATCGGCGCGAAACTGCACGGCATTTTTTTGGAAGTTAAGCACCACAAACAAAAATTCAGGGTAAGCAAGCGCTAGTTCGTAGGCTAGGCTGAGCCAGTGTTTTGGAAAAAAGTTAAATCCTATGCCTTCTTTGTTGTTTGAAAAGGCGTTTATGCCGATGACTTTTTTGTAGGCGAATTTTATGCTCTCAAAAAACGGCTTTGTCAAGCTCTCATCTTTTGGCAAAAAATCTTTCATTTTAGCAAAATCAATTTGCGCGATATTTGCATCATAATGCTTTGCATCTATCGCCCGCACGAGCTTTAAGTTAATGTCTGCCATATACATTTTGCCCCGAAAATAAGGCAAAGGCGTGGTAAAAGCCCTGCGTGTAATGCTGATGAAATGGGGTTGGACGATGATTTTTTTAAAATTCAAACGCTCTAATTTTTTAAAAAATTTGCCACTTCTTTGTGCGGAGATGAAAATATCAGGCTCTAATGCCCGAATTTGCGTTAAATTTTTATCATTTTGACTGATAAGTTCATCGATAAAACCAACTTTTTGCATAAAAGCTGGCTCAATGCCCGAGTGATAGGCGATGAGCTTGTGTTGCGGGTAAAGCTGTTTTATCGCAAAAAGTGCCTTAAAACACACGAAAAAATCGCCAAATCCGCCTCCGTGAAAGATGATTTTACCCACTAAAACTGCCACCTGTAACCAAGCAAAAATTTCGTTCCGCCAAGCGTTGGGTTGTCGATTTGCTCAGGCAAATCGTGCGTGAGTTTGCCCATTCCACCGCCTAGCTCAAAAAACACGCTATGCCCGCTCATAGTGATAAACTCGTGTCCTATCCCGCCTTGTATCTCGTAGTAAAATGGCTTTTCGCCCATAGCCGTGTCCTTTGTGGCAACTAGCCCAAAGCCTCCGCTTATAAAAAGATAAGGGCGAAAATACGCAAACCCGATATGCGAAAGCGCAGAACTTCCCATCAAAATCCCAGCCATAAGCTTTTCGTGAAAGATGAGCGCAGATGAGTCGTATTTTTCTTTTTGCAGTTTTAAGGCGCGCATTTCGGCTGAGACGGCGTTTCGCACCTGCACCAAATCCGTGCTGTATAGGGCAAATCCAAACTCCACGCCCCCGCCCATAGCAGCGCCAAAGTTGCCATACGCTCCAAGCGAAAGCGTGCTTTTTTCGCTAAAATTCGCCGCATTTAGGGCATTTACGCAGGCTAAAAGCAAGATTATAAATAAGCATTTTTTCATCATCAACCTTTAAATTTTGTATTTGGCATTATAACAAATTTTACAAATTTTCACAAAAAATTCAAAATTTGAGTAAATTCAAGCCAAAGGCTTGCAAAGCCCAGCAATGAATTTAAATTCTTTGACTTTGCGAGCGATGAAAAGATTTTAAAGCAGGCAAAAGCGGACTTGTCAAAGGATTAGGTTGTTTTCTCATATCTCTTACCCAAAAACACGCCCAAAAGCCCCCACACAAAGCTCACAAAAGCTCCCACGCCAAGCACGAGCGTGATACTCACGCTTGCAAGCAGGCTTTCAAACTGCGCCCAAAGCGCGTCTCCACCGCGGTAAATCACCGTGTCGATGAAACTTTTGACTTTGTATTTTTCATCGCTTGAAAGTGGCACAAAGAGCATTTCGCGCCCGGGTTTTACGAGCGCATACTCGCCCACGCGCCGCACGCTCATCACCACAGCCAAAGGCAAAAACGCAGGGTGCGTAAAGATAAGCACCACAAAGCCCGCGCATATCACAAAGCCCAGCACGCCGAGCAACGCCGTGAGTTTAAAAAACTGAGCGATTTTAGCGGTGAGAAAGATTTGTATGATGAGGGCTGAAATTTGCACGACTAAATCAATGTTTGCAAAGGCAGCCATACGCGCTTCTCGCGTGGCAAAGGCTTCGCGGACTATGCGCGCTTGCTCCATATACAAAAAAGTCGAAACGCTCGTAAGCAGCAGCACAAAGGCGCACAAAGCCAGCAAATACGGGCTTTTAGCGATGAGAGCAAAGCCTACGAAAGGGTTTTTCGCGCCTATGGTTTTGTCAAAGCGTGCTAAATTCACGCCATCTTCGAGCTTGCCCAGCTCTTTTATCATCAAATTTTTAAGCACCACGCCAAGCAGCAAAAGCACCACAGAGGCAAAGACTAAGTTGCTAGCACCGATTAAATTTGCAAAAATTTTTACACTGCTTGCACCCGCTATGCTGCCAAGACTTGCGCCCGCTGCGATGATACCAAAGAGCCTTTGGCTGGCTTCTTTGCTGAAAATGTCCGCTATCAAACTCCACGCCGATGAGAACGCAAAGAGGTTGAAAATGCTTACCCACACATAAAATGCGCGCGCAAGCCACACAAACTCCACGCTTTTCGTCTCAAAGGCGTTCATCGCCACGAAAAAGCCGATGAGATTAAGCGCGAAAAAAACAAAGACAAAGTCCGTGTAAAATCTGCGCCTTATGCGCGTGCTAAGCCACATAAGCACGAGCGAGGCGATGATACAGCTTGCAAAAGTCGCTAAAAATAGCCATTTTAACTCATCTTTGCCGCCTTCAAGCCCCAAAGCATCGCGCATAGGACGAAGCAAGGCATAAGAGCTAAAAAGCACGAAAATAAAGCCAAAAGAAAGCGCTAAAAGCCTGAATTCGCCTTGCTTTAAGCTCAAAAGTTTGCCAAAAAATAAACGCATTTGTCTCATCGTTAATCCTTGTCGTGGCGTTTTATTTGAATTTTGCCTAAATTTTAGCTTAAATTGAGCTTGATTTCTTGCAAAATTCGCAAAACGCCTTTTGTAAATTTTAGCATTATTATAAGGCATTACACCAAGTGTTTGTCAAGGGTTAAATGTAAAAATTTATAAATTTCGCTCAAAAATTCGCGCAAGGTAAGCAAAGATTTATCCAAAACAAGCGCGAAAATTCACACAAACGCAAATTTAGCGACAATTTAATCTCGCGTAAATAAGGCTTACCAGCAAGATGATGGCAACCCAAATGCCAAATTCAGCCTTTAAACCAAAGTTTGACACCATAGGCGTGGTGATGATGGGGCTGATGAACTGCCCCAAAAAAACGCAGCTTGCCAAGCCCCCGTAAGCCCTTGCACGCACGCTTTGCGGGGCTTTTTGGAAAAGATAAGCGGAGTTGTTTGTAACGATAAGCCCGCCCACAGCCCCAAATATCGCTAAACTCACTATCGCCACGATGAAATCATCGACTAAAAACACAAGCAAAAAGCCAAAGGCTTGCAAGGCAAAGCCAAGCACATAAATTTGCTTAACCGATAAAAATTTCACAATGTCCTTGTAAAGATACGCCACCACAGCGTGCGAAAGCGTGGTGCTAGCCATCGCAAAGCCGATGAATTTGGGATTTAGCCCAAGCTCGTCTTCTATGTAGTGTGGAAACTGCACGGCTGCAAGGTAAAAAATCATCACCACAAAAAAGCCCGCAAAATAAATGCTAGCATAATCCTTATAAAACACCTTTTTAGCGGCATTTGTAGCGTTTTGAGTGGCTTTGTTTTTCGCAACTCGTGGCTCAAAAAGATAAAAAAGGCAAAACACAAAGACAAAAAGCCCGCTCGCATAGACATAAAAGGCATAACGCCACGAAAAGCTCGTAAGATAGCCAGCGATGATGGTAAGAACCGCCCCGCCAAGCGCCATCACAAAGCCTTGCAAGCTCAAAGCCCTATCACGCCGTCCTTCGCCCACAGCGTAGTAGTCGCCAAGCAAGGCGTTTGCGCCTGTGGTGATGAAAGCACTTGCTATGCCAAAGGCGCAGCGGCTTAAAAGCAGGGTGTAAATGTCAGCACACCACGCTCCGCTAACGCCCGCAAATATCCATAAAATCATCGCTGGATAAAGGAATTTAAGTTTGCCAAATTTATCCATAAGCGCACCCGCAAGGGGCGAAAAAAATATCATAAAAAGTGCGGGGATAGTAAGCGTTAGCCCCGTGAGTAGCTCTATGTGCGGCGTGGTGCTAAATTCCTTTGCGATGCCGGGCAAGGCGGGCGAAACCAGCACAGAACCTAAAATCGTCATCATCGCCGCGCCAAAAAGGGCGAGTTTGAAACGCACGCGCTCGGTTAGGGCGATGATTTTGCTGTCTAACTTGCTGTAAGGCATTTTTTTCCTTTGTGTGAATTTAATGTCGCTTAAATTTTACACTCATTTTGTTTTAGCCTTGTAAAAACCTAGCGATTTTGCCTCTATCAAGCGCGTTAAATGCTGAATTTGTCGCTATTTTCGCTTCATTTTGAGCGCGTAAATTTGGGGCTATTTTTTCATAGTCCTTAAATTTATAGTCCAAAATTTTAGCGATTTTTGCGCCTTTTGCAAGGCTTTTTACGCTCTTTACACTCGCTCCAAGCCCGTAACCTGCGTTTGTGATGATGAGATAAAGCTCTTTTGAGCTTAAATTTACGCTACTTAAAAAACTTTTCATCAGCGCGCACAAGTCCATACCCCAAAGTGGTGCGGCGATGAAAACGCGCTCATAGCCCTTTAAATCAAGCTCAAAGGGCTTTAAAGGCGGCAAAATGCCCTGTATTCTTTGCTTGCTAGCAAGGGCGACACAGCTTTGATAGTCTTGTGGGTAGGCTTGCTGTGTTTGAATTTGGAGCAAATCTCAGCCGATTAAACCTTGCATATAGTGCGCTAAAATGTGCGTGTTTAGGGTGCGCGTGTAATACACAAAAAGATTGCGCCCACGCAAAATGCTTACATTGCCAAAGACAAAGCTTGTCAAAGTCCCTAAACAAAGCCCTAAAAACGCATGGAGATTAAATTTCGCGCTTAAATTTGCTGACATTTTGTTTCTTTGAATTTTGCTTTTAAATTTGTCTTAAAAGGCGTTAAAAAGCTAAATTTAACGCCTTTTTCGCTTTTATCACTCAAATTCTTTCTCAAATTTAAGACTCATGCTTATAATTTGCTAACCATTTTATGCGCTCAGGGTCGCGATGGTCGATAAAAAGCGTTTTGTTTGTGTCAAGCGTGGCGATTTTTGCCTTATCATCAGCACTTAACGCGAAGTCAAACACGGCGAAATTCTCACGCATTCGCTCTATGCGCGTGGTTTTTGGTATGACGATGACATTTCGTTCAATCAGCCAGCGCAAAATCACTTGTGCTGGGGTTTTGCCATACTTTTTGCCGATTTGGCTTAAAAGCTCGTTTTTGAAAATGCCATTTTGCCCCTCCGCAAAGCTCGCCCAGCTTTGCACGGCTACACTTAAATCGTTGTTGATTTTTTGCTCATCAACCTTTTGAAAAAATGGGTGCAGCTCGATTTGATTGACAGCGGGTTTTATGTCGTTAAACAGGCAAAAATCCGTGATTTTGTCCGCATAAAAGTTGCTCACGCCGATAGCGCGGATTTTGCCCTCTTTGTAAAGCTTGCTCATCGCTCGCCACGCGCCGTAGCTGTCGTTGTAAGGCTGATGAATCACATAAAGGTCTATGTAGTCAAGTCCTAGCTTTTTAAGACTCGTCTCAAACGCCTTAAATGCGTCCTTTTCGTTGGTGTGGCTTATCCAAAGTTTTGTTTCGATGAAAAGCTCATCGCGTTTAATGCCCCCTTTCATCGCGCTTTTAAGAGCCTCGCCTATGGCTTGCTCGTTTGCGTAGGCTTGCGCCGTGTCGATTAGGCGGTAACCCACGCTCAAAGCGTCCTCCACGCACCTTTGCGCCTCGCTGTTTGGGATTTGGTAAGTTCCATAGCCTAAAATAGGCATTTTAATGCCGTTGTTGAGTGTAGTGTAAAGCATTTTTGCTCCTTTGTTTGAATTTGTGGCGTTTTTACTCGCCACAGAGTTTGAATTTGCGCTGTTTGCGCCTGAATTTTTTGTCAAATTCGAATTTGAATTCGCGCTTGAATTTTTAGCCAAACTTAAATTCGCGCCCGAGTTTGCCAACAATGGCGAAACGCTCGCCATCGCACCTAATGCCACGCTTGCAAGCGCAAATTTGCCCGAATTTTTGACAAAATCACGCCGCTTCGCGTTTTGAATTTGCTTTGTATCTTGCAAAGCACAAATTTCATTTACGCCTTGAATTTCAGCGTGAAATTCGCCTAAATCTTTCGCGTTCATTTCGCTCCTTTGTTTGAATTTTTGGTGTTTTTACTCGCCACCGAGTTTGAATTTGTGCTTGTTTGCGCCTTGTTCTTTTCAAAGCAAAGCGCAAATTGAGCATTTTGGTTATTTATCCAAGCCTCGCTCCTTTGTGTTGAATTTAGAATTTTTGCAAATTCTTTTTAGCATTATAAAGCATTACACCTAGTGTATGTCAAGGGCTAAATTCAAAAATTTGCAAAAAAAATTTAAATTTTTTTGATTTTTTTTAAATTTCGCCCTAAATTTAAGCCTTTTTGCTGTGAAATTTGCGCTCAAATTCACGCTGAATTTGTTTTAGCTCATTTGCCTTTCCCAAAAAGCTATCGCATCATCTATCCAGCCCTCAGCCACCGTGTCAATGCCAAGCCCAAAGCCGTGTCCGAGATTTGGGTATTTGTGAAATTCCGTCTCAATGCCAAGCGCACTCATCTTTTCAAGCCTTTTTTGCATAGTTTGCCAGCTTGCTATCCAGTCGTTTTCGCCCACGCAAGCATAAGTTGGCGGCTCGTTTTTGCTGTAATCTGCGTGTCCTGTGTATTGCATTATCACGGCGCAAGGGCGTGGCAAAGGCTTTTCCCCAAATGCGCCCGTCCCATACGAGCCAAGAATCGCCGCCACTATCGCCCCAGCCGAACCGCCCCACAATGAGTAGTCCTTGACATTTACGCCGAGTTTTTGCGCGTTTTCAAAGATAAAACTAATCGCCCTTGCCAAGTCCTCGCAAGCCTTTTTTGCGTTTGGACGATAAATCAAAGCAAAGGCGTTGTAGCCCTTTTTAGCAAGCTGCAAAGCGTGCGGAAAGCTATCTTGCATAGCTCCCACATAAGCAAAGCCCCCGCCTGCGTTGCATACAGCGAATTTGCTCCCACGCTTGCCCTTAAAGAAAAACAAGCCCGTGTCGGCTTTTTGCGGGTCTTTTGCCTTTTCTTGTGGCGTGTAAATGTCATAAAAAATTCTCTCGCCACTTTCTACCCGCTCTCTCATAAAATTCACTATTTCAACGCTTTTTGCGCCGCTAATATGCTCATACCACATAAGCCTTAAATTCCCCAAAGTTTCGCCACTAAAATAAGCTCTATTTGTAGGAAAAATCAGCCTACCAAAATCGCCAAAATCTTTCACAATCTCCGCTATTTTCGTGTTTGTCGTGTATGTTTTGTTTGTTATCATTTTCGCTCCTTTGAGTTAATTAGCAAACGCCCATTTCATCGCTTTGCGGGCTTGTTTATGCCAAAGCTTTCTTTCAAGCCAAAGTCTTTTTCAAGGCAAAGGCGTATCACAAGGTGCGCTATGCTTTTGCGTGAAATGTAAGCACTTGGGTTTTTGAATTTTTCGCCCTTTTTGGTAAGTTCATAGTCGATTTCATCGGCATTGCTAAACCACTGCGCCCTGATTATGGTGTAATCCAACCCACTTTTTTCGATAACACTCACGGCTTCGCGGTGTGGCGGATTGTAGGCGCGAATTCTATCCATTTCATAGTTTGGAATTTCACCATCATAAACGCCATAACTTCCCACCCACACAAGCCTTTTAACGCCTGTTTCACGCATAGCCTGCGTGATTGTCTCTGCCATTTTGGGCAAGTCGCCCGCTAAATTCGCATACACGACATTTACGCCACTCATCGCGCTTTTAAGGGCGTTAATGTCCCTTGCATCGCCCTCGATGAGCTGCACTCTTTGCGGATTTTGCCTTGCTACTTTTTCCAAACGCTTTGAGTCTCGCAAGAAAAGTTTTAAATTTGCGTTTGTGCTTTGTAAAAAGCCATCTGTGGCGACTTTTGCTACGCCACCATTTGCTCCGATGATGAGAATTTGCATATTTGCTCCTTTGTTTTTGTTGAATTTGACAAATTCATCTTTGTCCCAGCTTGTCGCATTTGCACTTAAAGCAAAGGCAAGGACAAGCATTTTAAAAGCATTTTTTAAGCTCATTTTTGCTCCTTTGTTTGAATTTTGTCGTATTGACAAATTTGTTATACTGACTAAAATTTATCATACCGATAAATTTTTATCATACTCACTTTGACAAATGACAAAGTTTTTGTCATACTTATAACTCTTGTCATACTGAGCCTTTGGCGAAGTATCCACAAATTTAAAGTGTGTCTTAAATTCTGTGGATTTTTTGCTGCGGCTTGCGCCTTGCAACCTTTTGCAAAGGCTCAAAACGACAAAGCTAGCTGTCCCAGCCAAAGGCTGATTTGTTCGTATCCATCGCTACAAGCGTCTTTTTGTCGCTCTCATCAAGCGCGAAGTCAAACACGGCGATATTTTCGCGCATTCTATGCTCTTTGGAAGTTTTAGGAATCACCACTATGCCTTGCTCGATGAGAAAGCGCAAAGCCACTTGCGCCACGCTTTTGCCGTGCTTTGCGGCGATTTTCATCAGTGTTTCGTTTTTAAAAAAATCATTTCGCCCAGCCATAAAAGGACTCCACGACTCCAAAATCGTTTTGTGCTTACTCATAGCCTTTCGCAAGGGCTTTTGCTGATAAAAAATGTGCGTTTGACATTGATTTACCGCAGGCATTATCTCGCAAGAGCCGATGAAATCATTATAAGCAGCCGCATTAAAGTTTGAAATCCCCAAAGCTCTTATGCGCCCGTCCTTGTAAAGTCGCTCCATCGCCTTATACATTTGCTTTGAGCTTGCATAGTTAGCGTGGATAAGCAGCAAATCCACGAAATCAAGCCTGAGTTTTTTCATACTCTCATCAAAGCGAACAAAGGTTTCATCGTAGCTCATATCGCTTGAAAGCTTTGTAGTGATGAAAAATTCACTTCTTGCCACGCCAGAACTCGCCACAGCCGCGCCCACTTGGGCTTCGTTGCCATACATTTGCGCCGTGTCGATAAGGCGGTAGCCTATTTGTATAGCTTGTGAAATCGCCTTTTGCCCGTCATTACCGCGCAGTCCATAAGTGCCAAGCCCTAAAATAGGCATTTTAACGCCGTTGTTGAGTGTAGCGTAAAGCATTTTCACTCCTTTGTTTGAATTTGTGTTTAAATTTTGACTTTCTTTTTTTGCCCCACTTGAATTTGCGGCATTTGCCGACAAGGGCGAAAGCCAAAAGAGTGCTGCTGTGCCGAATTTAGCTGAATTTGCTAAAAAATCCCGTCTGTTTTGCATTTGTCCCCCTTTTTTTGTAAATCACGCAAGCATTATAGCCCAAGATAATGAACTCCAACAGGGCTTTCAAAGAATTTGAGCGTAAAAAATTCAAAAAATTTAACAAAAATGTAAAAAAATTTAAATTTTTCAAATTTCGCCCTAAATTTAAGCCTTTTGCCCTAAATTTCACACTCAATTCATCATTTGCTTTCATTTAACTCCTATGCGATAAGCGTTTTGATGATTTTAGCGGGGTTGCCGCCCACGATGACATTTGGCGGCACATTTTTTGTTACCACTGCACCAGCGGCGATGATAGAGTTGTCGCCTATGCTGACATTTGGGCAAATCGTGGCATTTATGCCTATCCACACGCGTTTGCCGATTTTCACACCTTTGCAAAGCGTGGTAGAGCGTTTTTGTGGGTCAAAATCGTGGTTTATGGTAACGATATTAACCTTTGGTGCGATGAATGTTCCCTCGCCGATTTCTATGCCGCCTCTGTCCATAAAGGTGCAGCAAGTATTGATAAACACGCCTTTTCCTAGCTTTATGCCTCGTCCAAAGTCCGTGTAAAAGGGCGGCATTATCCAAACGCTACTATCTAGCTCATAGCCCACAAGCTCGCTTAAAATTTCGCGCGTGTCCTCATCGCTGTGAAAGCCCGAATTAAGTGCGCCACAAGCTTTTGAGCGTTGGTAATAGCCTTTTTCATCTCGTCCCAGCACTCACTTTGATAGTTTATGCCCTCGCCTCCTTTATCGCGCGCAAAAATTTCACGCTCAAAATCCACGCTTTCAAGCTTTAACAGAGTTTTTAAATCCTGCATTCTCAATCCTTATACTTTGATTTCATTAGAGTGATTTCTTATATCTTATATAAATCATTATTATGGTAGCGATGATGAGGCAAACCGATGCAAGCACTGAGAATTTAGAACCTTCAAGTGTGATGAAAAGCCCACAAAGCACAGTGCCAAGACTTGTGCCTATATTTGCTGTGCTGATAAAAAGTCCATTTGCAAACTCAGCTGCTCGAGGCACGGGATTTGTCAGCACAAAATGCGCTCCACTATTTAAAATGCCTGCAAAAATTCCAAGTATAGCAAGTATGCTTATCGTTGCTGTGCTGAATTCCGCAAAGAAGAACAAAGCACTATACAAAACAAGCATTATTAAAGGCGTGATAAAAAGCGTTTGATGAGGCTTGCTGGTGAGTAATTTTCCTGCCAAAAAATTACCCAAAACGCAACTTAAACCAAAAATAAAAAGCGTTATGCTAATAAGCGTAAAGTCAAGCTTTGTAACGCTCAGCAAAAATTCACTCATATAGCTATAAAAACCAGATATAGCTCCCATTGAGAAAATCACAGTAGCAAAACTTATCCAAACTATAGGTTTTACGAGTATATAAAGCTGCCTTTTTTGGCTTTTTGCTTTTGAGCCTGCTTTGCTTTTTACAAAAAAGAGTGTGGCTACAAAGGCTATGGCGTTAATTACTGCGAAGAAAATAAAGCTTGCTTGAAGTGAAGTTTTACTTGCAATGTAGCTTGTAAATGGTATGCCAAGTGTCATACCTGCTGAAACAGCCATAAAAATCTTGCTTGCTGCTTTTGCCGCTTCGCTTTCAGGCACGGATTTGGCTGCCAAGCTAAAAGATAAAGCACAATACACGGGGTGAAAAAATGCTGGAATAGCTCTTAAAAACAAAAGTAGCAAAAAATTTGTGGTAAATGCGGCTGCAAGAGAGCTTAAAGAAAACACAGCAGTGCAGATAAGCATAACTTTTTGCGCATTAAATTTTGCAGCGAGTAACGGCGTAATGGGCGCAGTAAAAGCTACAATGAGTGCAAAAAGGCTCACTACCCAACCTGCATCAGCTACGCTAACATTAAATTCCTCAGCTATAATAGGGATAACACCCATAGCTCCAAGTTCTGTGGTTAAAATCGAAAATACCCCAAACATAAGGCTTGGCATAAATAAAATATGCGTTTTTGTCATTATCGTTTCCTTTTTGAAAATAAATTGTTTGTGTAATTATACAAAAGGGCTTCTTTATACTCTTTGTCGCTTACCTTGTCAAGCCACACGACATTTTGCCCGTCCTTAACGCCTGTAAGTGCGATATGTGCGCCACTTTGCTTGTCTGTCGCTCCGTGAAAGTGCTTTAAATCAGGCGGACAAAGCACCGTGTCGCCCTTGTGTGCTAGCTGCACCACGCCTTGCTCGGTAGCTGTGATGATAACGCCGTCCGTTACGATGAGCGTTTGCCCCGCTGGGTGCGTGTGCCAAGCCGTGCGTGCGCCCTTGCTAAACTCCACCAAAGCCCCTCCAAAAGGGCGATAAGGCGCATTTTTAAACAGATGAGACACCTTCACCTTGCCCGTGAAAAACTGCTCGTTGTTCTCAAAGCCCCCAAGCGAGCCAGCTTTTACTAGCTCTTGTGAGCTTGTCGCATTTTTTAAATCAGCCGCATTTGCCATAACAAAACCTCCTAAAATAGCCACTAATGCTAAATTTTTCATCTTTTTCATCTTTTCCTCCTAACTCAAAGTTTTCATATCGATGACGAAACGGAAATTCGCCTTGCCTTGTGCGACTTTTTGATACGCACTATCAAGCTCGTTTATGGGGATAAGCTCGATTTGTGGGTAAATTTTGTGCTTTACGCTAAAATCAAGCATTTCTTGGGTTTCTTTTATGCCACCGATGAGCGAGCTATAAATTTTGCGGCGAAAGTTCCAAATCATCGCATTTGCGTCTAAATTTGGATTGTCTTTTGGTGCGGGCAAGCCGACAATAGCCATTTCGCCATACATTTTCAGCATTTTTTGATAGGCGTTTATGTCGTAGTGATAAGGTATGGTTGAGATGATAAAATCAAATTCGTTTTTAATCTCATCAAATTCCTTGCTGCCTACCTTGACAAAGCGTTTTGCGCCAAGTTTTAGCACGGCTTCTTTTTTATCTACTATGTCAAAGCCCGTTACCTCAGCACCCAAAGCCACCATATACTTAACCGCCATATGTCCCAAGCCACCCACGCCAGCAACAGCGACTTTTTGCCCTTTTTTAACCTTGCTAAACATTATGGGCGAGTAAGTCGTAATGCCCGCGCACAAAAGCGGTGCTACTTTTTCGATTTGTGCGCCTTTTGGCACTTGTATGGCAAAATTTTCGCTCACTACATAGTTGTTTGAGTAGCCTCCATAGGTGATTTCGCCGCCGTGAAAGTGGTCTGTGCTGTTGTAGGTAAAGACTGTTTTAGCATTTGTGCAAAACTGCTCGTTGCTCGCCTTGCACGCCTCGCACTTGCCACAAGAATTTACCATACAACCTATGCCAGCGTAATCGCCCACTTTGAATTTGCTCACCTTTTTGCCCACAGCAACCACTCGTCCAGCGATTTCGTGTCCGGGTATCATCGGGTAGTTTGGTGCGCCGTGTTCGCCAGCAACAGCGTGCAAGTCGCTGTGGCAAATGCCAGCATACAAAATCTCAATGAAAATGTCCTTTTCGCCAAGTGCGTGGCGTGTAAAGCTGTAAGGCTTGAATTTAAAATCCTTGCCAAAAGCCGCATAGCCCTTGCTTTGAATGCGTGAGCCGTTTTTAGCCTGCATTATGGCTTCGTTTGTGCCAACGACTGAGTTTGTGCTGTTTGCGCTTGAATTTTTTGTCAAATTCGAATTTGAATTCGCGCCTGTGTTTTGCGCAAAAGCACCTAGTGGCAAACTCGCTGCTGCGCCTAATGCCACGCCTAATTTTGCCGAATTTGCGATAAAATCGCGCCTTGATGATGAATCTTTCATCATTGCTCCTTTGTAAAATAAATTCATAAAGTTTTGCGTGGCAAAGGCTTTGCTAAACTAGCCTTGCGTTCATAAAGCCTTATTAAACGCCTTGCTAAACTAGCTTTGCGCTCATAAGGCTTTGCTGGCTTGCTTTTTGTTTGCAAAGCCTAAATTTAAAGGCTTTTGCCACACGATTTTAACTTTATCGTTTAGCATTATAAAGCATTACACCTAGTGTATGTCAAGGGCTAAATTCAAAAATTTGAAAAAAATTTTAAAATTTGTGTGAAATTTTTAAGTGTTTGCCAAAAGGCTGATGAATTTTTTAAATGCCAAGAATTGAGCAAAATGTGCTTTTTACGCCTTGCCTTGTGGCTTTCATATTGCCTTGTAAGGTTTGCTTGCTACGCCGTCTTTGTGAGTAGTTTTTACAAAAACGGCGTGGCGAAATTCAGTATTTACCCTTGAATTTTGGCAGTTTTTTGTAGTAAAATTTGCTGTTTTTATCGAAAATATCCTCGCCCAAAGCCTCCATTTCTTCGTAAAGTTCGATTTTAAATTTCACCTTTTCAAGCGAATTTTGCAGGGTTTTTAAGTGCTGTTCGATTTTGTCTCGCTGGCGTTGCAAAAGCCTTTTGCGCTCGCTAGCCGTGTTAATGCCTTGCGAAAAAAGATAAAGATAGCGGCGAATGTCCTCTATACTCATATCCAAACTCCGCAAACACTCTATCCACTGCGCCCACTCGACATCACTTTGCGCAAAATAGCGCGTGCCGTGTTCGCTTAGCTGGGTGAAAGGGAAAAGCCCCTTGCTCGCCCAAAAGCGCAGTGTGCGCGATGAAATGCCCGTTTGCCTTTCTACATCGATGATGGTGTAACTCATTTGTGTCCTTTCTGTCGCCTTTTGCGCGTAAATTTACACGCAAAAGGTGTTTGGTTTTGTCCGCTTAAAGCCTTAAAATTTAGACTTTTTTATGTCGATGACATAGCGGAATTTCGCCTTGCCTGTGGTGAGTTTTTCGTAGGCTTCGTCTATTTTGTCCGCTGTGATGATTTCAGTTTCTGGGTAAATGCCGTGAGCTAGCGAAAAGTCAAGCATTTCTTGTGTCTCTTTCATACCGCCGATGATAGAGCCATACACGCGGCGGTGTCCTGCAAAGACAAGCGAGTTTATCGCGATTTGTGGCATCACCTCAGCAGGCGGAAGCCCCACTACGCAAAACTCTCCGCCATAACCAAGCAGCCGCACATAGTCCATAGGCTCATAGGCGGTTGGGATTGTGGAGATGATTAAGTCAAAGCGTTCTTTTACTTCGCTCAGTTTGTCTGTGGTGTAAAGTGCCTTGACGCCTAGTTTTAAGGCGTCTTGCTCTTTATTTTTGTTGCGCGCAAAAACGAAAACCTCAGCGCCCATTTTCAGCGCGTATTTTACCGCCATCACGCCAAGCCCGCCAAAGCCCGCAACGCCTACTTTTTTGCCCGCGCTCACCTTGCTAAATTTTAGCGGCGAATAAGTCGTAATACCTGCGCACAAAAGCGGCGCAACCTTGTCAAGCGGGGCGTTTTGCGGCACGGTTACGGCAAAGTTCTCGCTTACGACAAGGTTGTCGCTGTAACCGCCGTAAGTTGGGGCGTCATCGTGGAAGCAGTCCTTGCAGTTGTAGGTGAAAACGGTGTTTTGGCAAAACTGCTCGTTGCTTGCCTTGCACGCCTCGCACTTGCCGCACGAATTTACCATACAACCAACGCCCGCATAATCGCCCACTTTAAATTTGCTCACCTTGCTCCCTACGGCGATGACGCGCCCTGCGATTTCGTGTCCTGGCACCATAGGGTAAATGCCCTCGCCCCACTCGCTTCTTGCGCTGTGAATGTCGCTGTGGCAAATGCCCGCAAACAAAATCTCCATCAAAATGTCGCGCTCGCCAAGTGCGTGGCGCGTGAATTTGTAGGGCGTAAATTTAGCGTTTTTATCCGCCACCGCGTAGCCTTTTGCGGCGATTTTCGCACCGCTTTTTGCTTGTGAAATATACTCTTGCATAAATGCTCCTTTGTGTAAATTCAAGGCTCATTTTGGCTTGTAAATCGTTGATATTTAACGCTTTTTTGCATTTCTTTGCATTTTGCGCCCACATAAAAACGGTTTTACTCCAAAATTTCGCCTTGTTTTTGTTTTGTTATTATAAAGCATTACACCTAGTGTTTGTCAAGGGGGAAATTTAAAAATTTGTAAAAAATTTAAAAAATTTATAAAAATTCATAAATTTCACTCAAAATTCATCAATCTTTCACTCAAATTCGCAAATTTCTGCCCTTAAATTCAGCTTGATTTAAGTTTATGTGAGCTAGAATTTGTGCTTGCAAAGGCTATTTAAAGACTTCATCACGCTTTTTGCCCGCTTAAAGCCTTGTGTTGCAAATATGCTAAAATGCAAACATTTGAGCTGAATTTAAGCGATGAGAGGCAAGTTGTATAGGATAAAGACAAATGAGCTTACACATAACATACGCGCAAGATGATGATGGCGGGTTGCAGCTGTATTTTTCTAGCCCCAAAAAAGAAAGGTTAGATGATAAATTTATCGTGGATTTTGGCGAGGTCAGCACAGGGGTTGTTGTCGAAAATTTTGACGACACCATAGGCTGGAATAGCAGCCTTGAAAAGCTCTACCTTGACGAGCCGCAGCGCATACTCACCTCATCTCAACCCAAAAAATACAAGCCTTGCATTTTTGAGATAAATCCAAACGCCAACACTTGTGAATTTCGCGTGTTTGTCTCATCAGAACAAAACAATTTTGATGAGCTGATTTTCTCTTGTCAAACCACAAAGCGCGAAATCATCGAGCAGCTTTATGCTAAACTCATCGCCTTTGCTAAAAGTCCAGCCTTTAAAAAATCTTGCAAAGCCCGCCACAAAGTGCTTTTAAGCTACACAAATCCCACACTTGAAAACTATCTCAAAGATGAATTTGCACTTCGCACAAGTGTCGCCAAATGCCCACATTGCGGGCAAAAAATACCCGTGCATACTCTGTATGATATGCTTGATAAAGCCTACGCGCTCATCAAACAAAATACAAAATTTATGAATTTTTTAGAGCAAATCGGCGAAAATATCAACACCATAGGCATAATGCAAAACCACCAAAGGACAGCACAAGCAAACGACAAATATCATCATCAAGATTATCGCGTAGTCAAAGAGTGCGATGAAAACGGAATTTTCATCTGTTTTAGCGAGGATTTTGAGCGCATTGAGGGCGTGGAGCTTGAAAGGGATTTTTTTCGCTTGGAGTATCAAAATTTCGGCTTTGGTGCTGTGCGTTGCCAAAAAATGCGCGATGAGCTGAGTTATGATGAAAAAATCGCCCTTGTCAAGCAGTTTTTCGCTTGTTTTTGGAGTGATGATAGCGCATTGTGCGAGTATATGGGCGATGGCAAATGCGTATTTGCCTTGAAAGCGGACAAATCGTGGAAAGAAAGCTATGATACATTTGCCCGCTTTACCTTGCACCAGCTTAAAGACGAGTCTCACAAACAAAACGGCAAGCTCAACTACATACATTTGCAACTCATCAAGCCAGAGCCTATAAACGCTTTTAACTCTCTATGGCTTAACCAAAAAGTCATTATGGTAATGGCGGATTACACGAGCTTTTTGTGCTTTGATGGCTGTGATTTTACGAGCTTTGACGGCTTAAAGGCTTGTCAGCACCTTGTAAAAAGCGAGCTTGAAAGCGATTTTAAGGCTTGGATACTTGAATTTGACGAATTTTTTCTCTCAAATACCGCTGATTTGGACTGGGAGGAATTTAACGAGCGCGGATTAGCGCTAGCAAAGCGTTTGCAAGATGAAATCAAGGCAGATTATATCGTGCTGTATGCTCGCTCACACGATGAAATCGTAGGCAGCGCCGATGAACAAGGCGAGCTTATGGAATTTGATGAGCGAAAATTAAGTTTGCGAGTTAAGGCAGATAAAGACGGCACGGGCGTTTGGCGTTTGCAAAAGCCTTTGCAATACCGCACAAACGAGCCTTGTGAGCTTTCTACACTTGGCATATCGCAAGATTTGCAAAACAAACTCACGCGCTGGCAAGGCAAATTTCGCACTCAAAACTCTCCACAAGCGCGAAAAGAGCAGCACAAAGAGGGCTTTAAGCTCGCTCAAAGGCTCAAAAATGAGCTGCAAGATAAGGCTTATGTCGAATTTGAAGGGGCGCACAGGTGCATTTTATGCGAAAGAGAGCTATAAGCCCAAACGCCCCATTTTCGCAAACTTTTTCTATATCCCGTAGTTTGTTGTTTGTAGGATACTTCGCCGCGTTTAGCATAAAGGAATTTACATTGCGAGCAAGTTTTTGCAAAAACGGCGTGGCAAGCCAAAAAAGCCTTTAAAGGCTTGCCTACGCAACCTTTGCGGTTGCAGGGCAAATGAAAAGAGAGTTTTACGCTCTCCTTTCGTCATACTGATAAATTTGTCATACTGACTTTTTTGTCAAAATGACAAAGTCCTTGTCATACTGCCTTGTCGTGTCATACTGACTTTTTTATTGTCATACTGAGCGCAGCGAAGTATCCATAAATTCAAGCGCGATTTTAGTGCTTTAAGGCGTATCTTAAATTCTGTGGATTTTTCGCTAACGCTCAAAATGACAATGTTTGAGATTTTTCGCCTTTTACAAGGCTCAAAATGACAAGCCAAGCTGTTCATCGCAAGCCTTGCGACAAAACAGCGTGGCAACCCTAAAATTACCACGAAATCCCACACAACGCAAACCAAACCCAACTCCAAAACTCACATAACCCACACACAAATTCCAAGCCACGCCTCACACAAAAGCCCAAAATTCACATAACCCAAATTCAACCCAAACCAAACCCCACGCAAAAGCCCTAAAATTCAAACAACACAAAACTCACGCAAACCCAAAAGAAAACTCCACAACCCAAAATTCAACCACACCCCACACAAAAGCCCCCCAAAAAATCTCCCTAAAACCTATATCTCATCACCAAGCTACCGCCATAGTAGTTAAGCCCTGTGTCATAGTGGCGCAAAAAGCCCTCAGCATTGAGCTTAAAGCGTTTGTAGGTAAGCAGCTGTGCGCCCAAAGCCGCACTCACCACGCTTTCATAGCTTTGATTTTCGTATTTTAGCTCATTTTCCCCAGAGCGCAAAAAGACAAATTTGTGCGTGTTGTAAAGCCTACGCTCAAAGCTCACCTTGCCATACACGCTTGAAAAGGCACTTCGCACATACTGCATTTGCACGCCCAAAACCCCGTCCAAAATGTAAGCGTTGTAAGCCTTTGACTCAAAGCCCAAAATCCCCACAAAGCCATCTTGCCTTTGTCCGTAGTTTTGCACGCCTACAAAGGGCTTAAAAGACAGCTTCTTGCCATACCTTGCCCCAGCCACAAGCCCTAAATTCAGCTCATAGTTGTTGAATTTCGAGCTTGAATTTAAGCTTTGTTCTGTCCATTTGTTGTCGATGGTAAAGCTGCCAAACAAAAGGTTTGCGTTAAATTCAGTTTCGTAAATGCCGTATTTATAAAGGCTCAAAACGCCAGCTTGTAGCAAATGCGCCTTTGTTTCAGTGCTTTGAGTGGATAAATCCTGTTTAGCCGTGCCATAAGCATAAGCTAAGCTTGTTTTGTGCGTGAAAGCGCCCATTTTGTAGTTAGCACCTAGCGACAAACCAGCCAAAACTCCGTTCGTATCGGCACTTTTCATCACGCCGCCCACAGGGGCTAGCTGAAATTCCACATTTGGTTTAGCCTGCAAGGCTCTTACTCTTCTGCCGTTATCAAAGCGCACAGCACCACTTGCGGCAAGACGGCGTGCCACAAACCTACCCTGACTCATCGGAGCAAGCAAGACATCGCCCTTAAAGGCGGCGAGCATATTTTTAGGCTGTGAGACAAGGTTGTCTTGGATGGCTTTGTTGGTTTCTGTAATGGCAGTTTTAAGGTGTTTTACTTGCACTAACAATTCATTATCATCATTACCAAATTTGTTTGCAAGCGCCTTATAAATATCTTTTTCGTTATCTAATAAGCTATTTTTGTATTTGTTAAATTCATCATTAGGGTCAGGTGTCGGTGGTGTTGGGTCAGGTGGTGTCGTGCCTTTTCGTGCGAGATAAACATTACCATTTTGATAAGCAGCAGTAAGAAAATCTGGGTTAGGGTTGTTGATAATTTGCACTTGGCTATCTTGTAAGCCTATAAGGTTGCCTTGAAGCACTGTGTAACTTTGCCCTACCTTTGCATTTGTCATATCAATCCGAACGACACCATTTTCGTTATTTAAGTTACCTTTCAGCAAGCCCATCGTGCCATTTCCCATACCAAAAGTTATCGTTGAGCCGTCTTTGTTTTGCAAACCCTGCCCCACAACAAGCTTGCCACCATAAATTTTTATGCTTGAATTTTGTCCGTCCTTGCCTTGTGAAACAAGCTGTCCGCTTACGCTCATAGAGCCGCCGTTGATGGTGATATTTCCACCGCCACAGCCACTGATTTGGCAAAGCGTATTTGTGTTAAGTTGTCCGCCATTTAGCATATTGCCTGTAATGGTAACCGTGCCACCATTGTTAATAAAATTCGCTACACTTGACGGACTAGCTGCGCCAAACGCTTCTTTTTGCCCGACATTGTAAAGGTTGCCGCTAATGCTTACCTTACCGCCGTTATTTGTGATTTCATTATGCGACAACACAGAAGTTGCGGTAATGTCAAGTGTTGAGTTGTTGATAGAAACTTTGTTTTGGTTTAAAAACCTATTTGCCTTAACTTTCAAAGTAGCGTTATCGTTTAAAACGACATTTGCCTTAAAGCTCATTTGAAAAATGGTAGAATTGCTTGCGCTGTTGCCATTAAAAGTGAGTGTAGCATTAGTAATACTCATTGTATATTCGAGCAAAATGGAGTTAAAATTGTTTAAAACGAGGTTTGAATTTGGTTTTATGGTTGTGTTGTTCATATAAAAAGGGGTTGTGGTTTTTTGGCTGTTTGGGTTTGGGGGCAAGGTTAAATTCAGCGTTAAGGTTGATGAGCCGTTGCCGCTTGTCGAGTAAGTAAAATCATATCCACCGCCAGGTGGCTTGTAGCCAAAGGTGCATTCCCAAGTGCTACTACAATCAGCTATGGCTTTGTGTGTCTCGCTTTTTCCGCCCGCAAGCGTGATAGATGATGGCAAAGTTCCCGTGTAATCAGCCTTTAAAGCACTTGTAAAAATTCCGAGAAAAGCCACAAAAAAGACAAAATTCCTTTTTATATGAAATTCTAATCCACACCGCAAAATCCCCACGACAAAAAGGCTCACACAGGGCTTTTTCAAATAAAATTTAGGGCGAAGTCGCCACACACTTAACTCGCTAAAAATTTGGCGCATTTTTTGCATAAATTTAAGCACATTTTTCGGCGTTTTATCGTCAAATTTTAGGCACTTTTGATGGGCATTGATGGTAAAACCACTTGTTTTTTCGGCATTTTGTAGCCTGTAATTCATCTCAAACCCCCAAATACGCGAAACTCGCGTCCTAAAACTCCAAATCATCACCTTGATGATACTATAAATTTGATTAACTTACAAGAAAGCGTTGTTTGTATGAGTAAATCAAGCACAAATGACGACAAAAAGCTTCGTTTCAAGCGCTTAAATTGAGCTTTTAAAAATCAAAGCTTTGTGAGCTCTTCGGTGTGGATTTTGCTGAATTTTGTAGGCAGGCGTGGCTCGTAAGGTAAGCGTTCTAGGGCTTTGTCCGCTAGGCTTTTGCCCTCTTGTTTAAGCGGGGCTTGGATATTAAGCAGCATTCTTTCGTGCGCGAAAAACACGCTCATTATGCGCGCAAGATGAGTGAAAAAATTTGAATTTTTGTGCGTGCTTAATTTGTCGATAAACTCGTCAATAACGGGGTTTAAGATAAAGCGAAAAAACTGCTCGGCAAGTTGCGCCTCGTCCTTTAAAACGCTCGCGCAAAAGCCAAAGGCAAAGCTGAATTCGTCCTCGCTTTGACGGCATTTTTCATCTTTGCGAAAGGGGCTTTTTCGCACAAGCTCGCAAGCAAGTAGTTTCATCTGCCCATCATCTCGCCCCTCATCGTAAAAGCTCGCACTCAAAGGCACATTGACATAAGACAAATCAAAAAACACCGCATTTTGCTCGGCTTTAAAGCTCGCATAGTCAAATTCAAGCAAAGCCTTGAAATCGCTTTCAAGGCTCTCATCAAGCAAATTTTGGCTTAAAATTTGCGCCTGCTTTTGCCAGCGCACAAAGGCGGCTTCATCGCTAAAAAGCAAGGGCGTAGAGAAAAATTCATAAAAATACGCCCTTGCAAGCTCTATTTGACTCATTCTCGCCTAACGCTGAAATTTGGCACGATTTGCTTGGTGTCGCTAAGCTCTTTATACCAGTAAGAGTGCAGGATATGCACTTCTTCTTCTTCTTTGTAGCCTGTTATCATCGAGTGTATGCTGCCCTTGATGGCAAAGACAGCCATATAAATATGCACGCAGAAAAACACGGCGCACAAGATACCCAAAAAGTTGTGGATAATGGCACAAAGGCGCAAAAGCTCGATTTGGCTCAAACCAAACAAGCCTTGAATGGCTGTTGAGTTAAAGTCAAGAAAATACATAAACCCGCCTGTGATTATCATCACAAAGCCCCCAAAGACGGCTATATAATACCAAGCCTTTTGCCCGAAGTTAAATTTACCCGCAGGCACGGGCTTTTTCACCTTGCTTAAATATCCGCCCACGATGAGTAGCCATTTTAAGTCGTATTTAGCGGGCAGCATTCGCCTGAACCAGCAAAAAAGCATAGGAAAGATAGCGATGATGAAAAGCAAGCTCGAAAAGGCGTGTAAATTCTTACACACACGCACGAAAACGCCTCCGCCAAAATAAGAACCAAACATCATCACAAGCCCCGTTGGCACTAAAATCACCCACGACAAAGCGGCGATAAAGTGAAAGCTACGCTCAAAAAGCGAAAAGGCAAAGATTTTTTTGCCGTGATGAGAAAACTGCTTTGGTCCTATTACCATATAATGCAAGGCAAAGGCAGCTAAAACGCAAATGAGCGTAATCAGCGCGATAGTGGCTATGTATTCGCCTTGTAAGGTAGTCCATAGCTTGCCAAGGGTAGAGTAGTTTGCTATGTTGATGATGCGGTTAGCGTCCCAAATTTGCGTATCTTGGAGCATTCTATCGGCGTTATAGTTTGCAAAGGCAGGCAATGCAAAAGCACACAACCCAAAGATGAATTTTTTCGCAAAATTTGCTGAATTTAAGGCTAAATTTTTCATACTCTATCCTTTTTTTCGTAAGCGACTTGCCATTCGATGACATCGCTGAGTTTTGATACACTTTTATCAGCTCGCTTTTCTATGCGCTTAGCAAAGATTTCTTCAAGCTGCGCTGTCTCGCCCACGATGAGCGCATTTGTGGAGCAAACTGCGGCGCACATAGGCACTTTGCCCTCAGCGATGCGGTTTTGTCCGTATTTGTGCCGCTCTTCTTCTGAATTTGTTTCAAGCGGTCCGCCCGCGCACATCGTGCATTTGTCCATAATGCCCTTGTTGCCAAAAATGCCCGTTTGCGCAAACTGCGGCGCACCAAAGGGGCAAGCATAAAGGCAGTAAGCACAACCTATGCACTTGTCTTTATCGTGCAGCACTATGCCATCAGCACGAGTGTAAAAGCAATCCACAGGGCAAACTTGCTGACAAGGCGCATCTTCGCAGTGCTGACAAGCGATAGTCGTTGAAATTTCTTTGCCTTCAACGCCTTCGTTGAGCGTGATAACCTTGCGGCGATTAACTCCCACAGGAATTTCGTGCGCTGAGGAGCAAGCAACCTGACACGAAAAGCACGAAATGCACCTTCGTTTATCCACAAAAAAATTAAGTCTTGCCATTTTCTCCCCCTTACGCTTTTTCTATGCGGCAAAGTCCCGCATTATACTCAGAAATTTGAGTGATGGGGTCAAAGCCGTAGTTTGTGATGGTGTTTGACATTTCGCCTATGGTGTAAGGCTTTGTGCCTTCTGGGTAGTTGTAGCTCAAATCCACGCCTTGCAACATACCAGCAAAGTTATAAGGCAAGCAAATTCTATCAGGCGTTACTGAGCGGTTGTGAATGCACTTGACTTTGATTTTCGTGCCTTGTGGTGAATGTATCCACATCATCGCTCCGTCCTTAATGCCATACTTCTCAGCTAGCTCAGGATGGACATTTGCAAACATTTCAGGCGTAATGCTGGCTAGATACTTGCTCGTGCGCTCTAACATACCCGCACCGCTTAAATTCACAAGGCGCATTGATGAGATGATAGTTGGAAAATCCTTGCTCCAATCCTGCTTTTGCTGCTCGCTGATGAATTTCGTCTCTACGCGGAAATTCTTTTCTTGGTCAGGCAGTGCTGGATACTTTTGCACCAAATCCCAACGCGGCGAGTGTATAGGCTCTCTGTGGAGTGGAATTTGGTCTGGAAACTCCCACACGATAGTGCGCGCCCTTGCGTTGCCTAAGCAGCAAGCACTTCTTTGACGGCATTTTTCAAGGACAATGCCTGACAAATCCGTGCTCCAAGTCGCGCCTATGAGTTCTTGCTCCCGCCTTGTGAGCCTTACATTAAGCACTTCTTCGATATTTGCTTTTGTGATTTGCGGATAACCGCCCTTTACCTTGCAGCCAACGGGCGTAAAATCATCGCTTGCAAGCTGTGAGATGCCGTTATGCTCTAAACCAAAGCGGTTTCTAAATCCCATTCCGCCTTCTTCATAAGGAATGTCTGAATTCCACAAAATAGGCGTTCCAGGGTGCTTTTCGTCCCAGCAAGGCCAAGGCAAGCCATAATACTCGCCTTTCACTTCTCCGCGCAGTCCTATCAAGCTATCTGGGTCGAAATTCTCCCAATTTCTTTGGTGCTTTCGCAAGCGTTCAGCCGAAATCCCACGAAGTCCTATGCTTAAAAGCCCTATACTCATCTCACGCGTTGCATCATCAGGCCACACGATACTATCATCGTCATCGCTTTTAGTTTGTTTAAGCTCGTGGTCGATTATCTCCATCTTCATACCGCGTGTGTATTCTTTGTAAAAGCCAAATTTTTTCGCAAATTCAAACATTATCTCTTGGTCTTCTTTGCTCTCATAAATAGGCTTTACAACTTGGTCTCTCCACTGCATAGAGCGGTTTGTGGCTGTTACATAGCCCTCTGTTTCATACTGAGTAGTCGCGGGCAAAATGTAAATGCCATCAGGGCGGTCAGCTAAAACGGCTATTTCATTTACAAAAGGCTCGGCGATAACTATCATATCGAGCTTTTTAAGGGCTTCTTGGATTTTAGTCGTGTGCGCCATAGAAGTAATGCCCGTTCCTTGCACCCAAACCACACGCACAGGCGCATTTGAGTGAGTTTTTTCTTCTTGCAACACGCCTTGCCACCATTTTGCTAGCGAAAAGCCCTTTTCGTGCATCCACTTTTTCTCAAAAAAGCGTGAATTCATATACTCTCTATCCACGCCCCAAAATTGAGTGAAGTGATTCCACGCCCCATCATCAAGCCCATAATAAGCTGGCAAGGTATCAGCCAAACAACCCATATCAGTAGCCCCTTGCACATTGTCGTGTCCGCGGATAATGTTTGTGCCGCCACCTTTTTTGCCCATATTACCAAGCACAAGTTGCAAGATAGCAAGAATTCGCGTGTTTGAGCTGCCTACTGAGTGCTGAGTGATACCAAGCGACCAAAAGAGCGTAGCTGGCTTCACAGACGCATACATTTGCGTAATGCGGATAAGCTGCTCGGCTGGCACACCCGTTACATTTTCAACCTCTTCGGGCGTCCATTTTGCCGCTTCTTCGCGGATTTTATCCACGCCATAAGTGCGTTTGTCGATGAGTTCTTTGTCTTCCCATCCGTTTTTAAAGATGAGATGGAGCATTCCATAAACAAAGGCTATGTCAGTTCCAGGGCGAATTCGCACATACTCATCAGCGTGCACCGCACTTTTCGTATAAACAGGATCGACCACGATGAGCTTCGCGCCGTTTCTGTCCTTTGCTTGTAAGATATGTTTAAAGCCGATAGGATTTGCCACAGCAGTGTTTGCACCAAAGATTATCATCATTTTAGCATTTGCCGCGACATCGCTAAAATTGTTCGTCATAGCGCCATAACCCCAAGTATTCGCCACACCGGCGACTGTTGCGCTATGTCAAATTCGAGCTACGTGGTCTATGTTGTTCGTTCCCCAAAAGGCTGCAAATTTCCTAAAATAATAAGCCTGCTGGTTGTTGAATTTCGCTGAACCCAAAAACATAACGCTATCTGGTCCGTTTTCTTTGCGAATTTCAAGCATTTTATCGCCGATTTCATCAATAGCTTGCTCCCAACTGAGTCTCACCCACTTGCCGTTTTCTTTTTTCATCGGGTATTTGATGCGTTGTTTTGACTTTGTCAAATCAATTTGGTCTATGCCCTTACAGCAGTGTGAGCCTTGTGAATGCGGGTGTTCTATCGCGTTTTCTTGGCGCACCCACACGCCGTCCTTAACTTCGGCTTTTACACCGCAACCTGAACTGCAAATAGTGCATATAGTGCGCACTATCTTTGAATTTGGAAAAGGATTTTGCACCTCTTCGCTTGTCGCTTGCCTTAAACTAGCGTTTGCGCCGCTAAATGCACCGCCGCCAACGCCCGCAATAGCAGCAAGTTTTAAGAAATTTCTTCTTGCTAATGCCATTTTTACTCCTTTGTAGCGTGATGAAACACGCTTTTGTGTAGTTTTGTCGTCATTTTTGCTCCTTAAATTTAGCTTTTATCGCTCTTTTGCGCTTTAAATTCAGCTCAATGAGCGATTTCGTAGTAGTTTTGCCATGATTTGCTTGGCTCATAGAGCCTTTCTTGCTTTTTACTCTTGCCTTTAAGCACGGCTGTGTCCGCACCTTGTTCGTTTGCAAGCACACTCTTTGCAGCAACCAGCGAAGCACCAGCCACTGCACCAAATTTAAGCGAGTTTTTTAAAAACTCTCGCCGCCTTTGTGTAGTCATCGAAACTCCTTTGTTGAAAGCTTAAAGTCGTGTTTTCTTAAAGCACGCTTATTTTGTGAAATTTTACACACTTTTGCTTAAAATAAAATTAAAAAACAAAATAATTTGAAATTCAAAGTAAATAAAGTGTTAAAAAGTAATTTATCCTTTTAAGGCATAATTTTAAACGCCTAAATTCACACCATTTTATAAAAAAACTCAAAAATGTTAAAAATTAAAAAATCATTATAATATCACTTACAAATTTTCGCTACAATGACACAAAAATTTACAAAAAGGACAAAAATGCAATGCTTTATCAAAGAACTCAAACTTCCGCCAAACCCTAAAATTCTCATCATCGGCGGCGGTTATGGCGGCTTGCGCGTGGCTTTGGGGCTGAGCGAACTTGTGGATTTTAAGCACAATGCGCCCCAAATCACGCTCATCAGCAAGCACGATTATCACTATCAAACCACGCTTTTGCACAAAGTCGCCGTTGGCACGCTCTCAGCACGCAAGGCACGCATTTTTTACCGCAAAATCCTTGACGCGAAAAAAATCTCTTTCATCAAGGACAAAATCATCAAGTTAAGCCCCGAAGAAAACTGCGTTTATGGCAATGGTGGCAGGTATGATTATGATATTTTAGTCATCGCGCTTGGTTTTAAGCCCGAAAGTTTTGGTATAAAGGGCGTTGATGAGTTTGCTTATAAACTTTCTTCCCTAAACAGCGCGCTTAAACTCAGCAAACACATAGAAAATAAATTCAAAAATTTCGCTCACACCAAAGACGAGCTTGATTTGCGCTTTGTGGTGTGTGGCACGGGTTTTACGAGCATAGAATTTGCCGCTGAGCTTGCAAGTCAAGTCGAAGAGCTTTGCCTAATCTGCGGCATAAACAAAAGCCTGCCAAAAATTTACTGCGTGGGACGAAGTGAGCGAATTTTGCCGATTTTTAGCGAGAATTTAAGCCAAAAAGCGAGTAAAAAGCTTGAAAATATGGGCGTTGAGCTGATAACAAAGGGCAATGTCAAAGAAGTCCTGCAAGATGGCGTTGTCATCGAAAAGGACGGCGAGTTGCAAGAGATTAAAGCGCACACCGTGCTTTGGTGCGCTGGCGTGAAAGGAAGCGATATCATCGAAAAATCGGGCTTTTTGAGCAAAAGGGGGCGCATTGAAGTGGATTGTCAGTTGCGATGCCCGCAATTTGACAATGTTTTCGTGGTTGGCGATAGCGCGTATCCTACCACAAAGGACGCCATACACGCTCCAACGGCGCAGCTTTCGGCTCAAATGGGCGATTTCGTGGCTTTGCTTTTAAGTCAAACGCTCAACGGCAAGGCTTTCAAAAAGGCTTTTAAATTCAAGCACCGCGGCACCGTCTGCTCCATAGGACACACAGACGCCGTTGGCATAGTCTATGGCAAAGAAATCGTAGGCGAGCTGGCTGCCTTTATGAAAAATACCATAGAAAACCGCTGGCTTTTCGGGCTTGGGGGCTTTCCTATGGTATTTAAAAAAGGACAATTCCGCTACCGAACGAGCAACTAAAAGGCTTTTAAAAGCGTGAATTTCACGCCTTGTTGTTGCGAGCTTTGCAAAAACAAAGCGTGGTTGGGCGGCACAAATTTGCACTTTTAGTTTGTCGTTGCGTGAATTTAGCAAAGTGCAAGATACCAAAGTAGGCTAAATTCAGCTAGCAAGAATGTGTAAAATTTAAAAGTCTTGTGAGTTTTAATTTTACAAAGATGACCGCACAGACATACAAAGGGCTTTTAACAAAATTCTGCTAGCACAAATTCAAAAAATTCATAGCCTAAAATTCATCAAAAAGCCTAAATTCACACGACCCTTTATGCAAATTTATCAAAGCGAGCGATAAATTCAGCCGCGCAAATTCTTGCAAATTTCGCTCACAAGGACAATTAAACAAGCCTTGCGCGCCATTTAACCGCTCGCAAGGACGGCGTGAGCGTGGATTTAAAATCTCACTTGCTTTGCCGCGTTGATGAGGGCAAAGAATTCTTTTCTCGTTTTTTCGTCTTTTAAAAAAAGCCCACGAAGCGCAGAAGTCGTTGTCGTGGCGTTTGCCTTTTGCACTCCGCGCATTTGCATACAAAAATGCCTTGCTTCGATGACGACACCAACGCCCTTTGCGCCTATGTGCGTGCTTAAAGCATCGGCGATTTGCTCGGTAAGCTGCTCTTGGATTTGCAAACGCCTTGCAAACATATCCACAAGGCGCGGGATTTTAGAAAGCCCAACGACTTTTTTATCAGGGATATAAGCACAATGCACGCGCCCAAAAAAGGGCAGCAAATGATGCTCGCAAAGGCTGTAAAATTCAATGTCGCGCACCAAAACCATTTCGTTGTTTGAGCTGTCAAAAAGTGCGCCGTTTAAAATGTCCTTGACGCTTTGCGCGTAGCCACTTGTAAGGAATTCAAGGCTCTTTCGCACGCGCTTTGGTGTGTCTAAAAGCCCAGCTCGCTTTGGGTTTTCGCCCATAAATTCAAGCATATCACGCACGGCGTTTTCGCATTTTTCTTTCATTTTTGTCCTTAAATTCACGCATTTTCAAAAATAACGATAAATTTTAGCACAAATAAAGAATTTTTTCGCAAATCATAAAGAAATTTTGGTATAGTTTCATCATAAATTTCACTTTAAGGACAAATTTTATGCAAGTAAAAGCTAAATTTGAAGACAAGGTTAATGCCGTTGCAAGCGTGAATATACCGCGCCAAAAGATAGACGATGAGATAAAGGCTTTGGCTCAAAAAGCGAGCAAAAGTATCAAAATGGACGGCTTTCGCCCGGGCAAAGTGCCAGCAAGTGCTGTGATGAAGCGTTATGAGAAAGAGCTTAGCAAAGATGCGGAGCAAAATTTGCTCAAAAACGCCGTTGATGAGGCGTTAAAAGAGTTGAAAAAGGACGGCAAAGAGCTAGTGGCTGAGCCTTATTTTGAAAAATTTGAGCGCAAAGACAGCGGCATAGAGACTCAGCTTGTTTTGAGCTTTAAGCCACAGGTTGATTTAAAGGGCTATGAGGCTTTAATCCCCAAATTCAGCGCACCAAAGGCTGAGAAAAAAGAGCTTGACGAAAAGAAAAAAGAGCTTTTAAAAAGCCTTGCCACAACCGAGCCTATAAAGAGCAAGCGGGCTTTGAAAAAGGGCGATTTTGCTAAATTTGACTTTGAGGGCTTTGTTGATGGCGTGGCGTTTGAGGGCGGTAAGGCTGAAAATTTCACGCTTGAAATAGGCAGCGGGCGTTTTATACCCGGCTTTGAGGACGCTATGGTAGGTATGAAAGAGGGCGAAAACAAGGACATAAAAGTAACTTTCCCCAAAGATTACGGCGCGGCGAATTTAGCGGGCAAAGAGGCGGTTTTTAAGATAAAACTGCACGAGATAAAAGAGCTTAAAATCCCCGAGTTAAATGCTGAAATTTTAAAGCAAATCCTGCCTAATGAAAACGCCCCAAGCGAAAAACTACTTGATGAAAAGATAAGCGAGCAAATCGAAAACGAAAAGCTTTTCAAGCTCATCAACGAGGATTTAAAAGAGAAATTCGGCGAGGCTTTGCTGAAAAAATTTGACTTTGACTTGCCGCGCGGAGTTGTCGAGCAAGAAATTGATGTGCAGTTTCGCAACGCGTGGAGCGGTTTTAGCCAAAAAGAACTTGATGAGATAAGAGGCGATAGCGACAAATACCAAAAAAAGCGTGAGAGTTTTAGAAGCGAGGCGCAAAAAAGCGTGAAATTCACCTTTGTTGTCGATGAGCTGGCGCGTTTGCGTGGAGTGAGCGTAAGCGACAACGAAGTCGTGCAGGCGGTTTATTTTGAGGCTTATCGCTACAACCAAGACCCCAAAGCCTTGCTTGAAAGCTACCAGCAGCAAGGCATTTTGCCCGCTATTAAAATGTCGTTGATTGAAAGCAAGTTGTTTAATGACATTTTCGCGCCAAAAAAGGACGAAAATTCAGCCCCAAAAGCAAAAAGTGCTAGCGAAAAAAGCGAAAATTCAAGTAACGCAGGCGAAAAAAGCCCAAAAACTAGCCAAAAAGCTGTAAATTCAAGCGCAAAAGCCAAAAATCCAAGCAAAAAAGGACAAAACTAATGTATATCCCTTATGTCATCGAAAAAACAAGCCGCGGAGAACGCAGTTATGACATTTACTCACGGCTTTTAAAAGACCGCATTGTAATGTTAAGCGGAGAAATCCACGATGAACTTGCCGCAAGTATAGTGGCTCAACTGCTTTTTTTGGAGGCTGAGGACCCTGACAAGGACATTTACCTTTATATCAACTCGCCCGGTGGCGTGATAACAAGCGGTTTTAGCATTTATGACACGATGAACTACATAAAACCAAGCGTTTGCACGATTTGCATCGGGCAGGCTGCTTCGATGGGTGCTTTTTTGTTGAGTTGTGGCGAAAAGGGCAAGCGTTTTGCCCTGCCAAATTCACGCATTATGATACACCAGCCGCTCGGCGGAGCGCGCGGACAGGCAACGGACATAGAAATTCAAGCCAAAGAAATCTTGCGAATGAAAGAGATTTTAAATCAAATTTTGTCCCAAAACACAGGGCAAAAGCTCGCTAAAATCGCCAAAGACACCGACAGAGACTTTTTTATGAGCGCAAATGAAGCCAAAGAGTATGGACTCATCGACAAGGTGCTGGAAAAGAGTTTTAAATAGCCTTTTTATGGGGCGTTTGTAAATTTTTACTTTTGCGAGCGTTTGCAAGTTTTTACTTTTACGCCTTTTGCGAGCGTTTGTAAGGTTTGCTAAACGCCTTTTTGCAAACGCTCAAATTCACTCAAAAGCTCATCTCTTAGCTTGTCGCTTTTGCGTTCGCCGTCCTTAAAATAAGCATTTATCACGCCCTCAAATTCGCTTAAAAAGCCAAAAAGCTCACTTTGCCAAATGCTGTCGTTTTTTTTGCTTAAATTCATCGTTTGGATAAAGGTGAGTTTGCGCGACAAATCCCCGAGTTTTTCGAGCGCCTCGCTTTTTTTGTCATTGTCAAGCAAGGCGTTTTCAAAGCTTTGAATTTCTTTTTTAAAGGCTTGAATTTTATCGTTGATAATCTCGCAAAATTCAGGATAAACGCCCGCTTTCACAGGCTCTAAAAGTGCCTTTTCATCGATATTTAAGGTGAGTTTTTTCACCGCAAAATAAAGGGCTAAAAAAGATAAAGCCGCCATCAAAAGATAAAAACTCATCGCCACGCCCCTAAATTTAGCTCAAAGCCTTGATGATGATTTTGTTTAAAGCCTTGTTAAAGGCGCTTGGCTCGTCTATGCCTATGCCCTCACTCAGTTTTGCCATACCCAGCACGATTTGAGCTATGTCTGGCGTAAAGGTTTCGTTGCTTTTAAGCCTTGCAAAGACTTCGTGTTTGGGGTTTAGCTCCAAAATCGGCAACACCTTTTGTTCTTGTCCCATTTGCTTTAAGAGCTGCTGCATCGCAAAATCTGGCTTGTTTTTGTCATAAACTATGCAACCTACGCTATCTCCTAGCCTTGAAGTAGCGCGCACATCCTCAACTTCGTCCTTTAAAAGCTCTTTAAATTTAGCTAAAAGCGGTGCAAAGGCTTTTTTATCGTCCTCGCTCAACTCGTCCTTGCTTTCTACTTGGTTTATCGCTGTGAATTTTAGCCCCTCAAATTCGCCTAAACTTGGCGCAATCAGCGTATCTATCTCATCATCAAAAAGCAAGACTTCAATGTCCTTTGCCTTGTAGCTTTCAAGTAAGGGTGAGTTTCGCAAAAGTGCCTCGTTGCTGCCTGTGATATAAAAAATCTCTTTTTGTTCCCCTTTTGCTCGCTCTTTGTATTCGCTTAAAGAGTTTAAATCCCCATTTTTAGAGCTTTTAAAAAGCATAAGTTTGAGCAAACTCTCTTTTTCTGCGCCCCAGCCATAAAGCCCCTCTTTTAAAACCTTGCCAAAAAGCTTGAAAAATTCAGCATATTTGTCCTTGTCCTTTTCTTTGAGCTTAGCCAGCTCGCTTAAAATTTTCTTTACGCTTGCCTCTTTTACCGCGCGTAAAATGGTGTTTTCTTGCAAAATTTCACGGCTTACATTTAAGGGTAAGTCCTCCACATCGATGATTCCACGCACAAAACGCAAATAAGTAGGCAAAAGCTCCTTATCATCATCGCTGATGAAAACCCGCTTGACATAAAGTTTCAAGCCACTTTGATAATCCACACGAAACAAATCAAAAGGCGCGCGGCTTGGCACGAAAAAGAGCGTGTTATACTCAAATTTACCCTCGCTTTTGGTGTGAATGTAAAGCAAGGGCTTTTCGTTGTCGTGGAAATTTTGCTCGTAAAATTTCTCATAATCATCAGGCTTGATTTTAGCCTTGTTTTGCCTCCAAAGTGCGGTAGCGGCGTTGATTTGCTCTATTTTTACCTCGCTTTTTGGCTCTTTGTTTGCCTTTTTGTCCTCTTCACTCAAAGGCAGATTTTGCGTTTTTTCCAAAAAGATAGGAAATTGAATGTGGTTTGAGTATTTGCTCACTATGTTTTCGATACGGTAAGCATTTAAAAACTCCTCGTCCTTTAAATGCAAGGTGATTTGCGTGCCTTGCGTGTCCTTTTTTGCGTCTTTTATCTCATAGCCACTTGCATCAGAAGTCCATAAATAAGCGTTTTCATCAAGTGCCTTACGGCTTAAAACCTCAACCTTACTCGCCACCATAAAAGCCGAGTAAAAGCCCACGCCAAACTGCCCGATGAGTTGGCTGTCCTTTTTCGCATCCCCACTCAAACTCTCCAAAAAACTTTTCGTGCCGCTTTTAGCGATAGTGCCAAGGTTGTTTTTCAAGTCCTCTTTGTCCATACCGATGCCGTTGTCGCTGATGATGAGCGTTTTAGCCTTTTCGTCAAATTTTATGTCTATGCGCGGCTCAAATTTAAGCTTTTTGTAAGCATCATCGCTCACGCTTAAAAAGCTGAGTTTATCGAGCGCATCGCTTGAATTTGAGATGAGTTCGCGCAAAAAAATCTCTTTGTTTGAGTATAAAGAGTGAATCATCAGCTGTAAAAGCTGGCTCACTTCGGTTTTAAACTGCATTTTGCTGTCCTTTTGTGTGAATTTTTGCTTGAATTTTAAAATGTGAATTTTAATGTTTTGCTAACAAATTTGGATTTTTTATCTCACATTAAAATAAAATTGTTATAATCTCAAAACAAGGAGCAAAAATGGAATTTGATGAAAGAGTTGATTTGAGTTTTGATGAAGTAAAATCCCAAATCACCAGCACTTTACAAGAAATCAAGGACAAAAAAGCCGAAATTTACAGCCTTGATGAAACAAAAATGCTTGTAAAACAAGATGACAGCGCCAAATATGAAGATAAAATTTCATAAGAATTTTATCCTAAATTTAAGGCTGATTTTGGATTTTATCGCCCAAAACAACCCGCAAAATGCTGATGAATTTGAAAAAAACCTTTTTGAAAGCCTTGATAAACTTAAATTTATGCCTTATCGGTGTCGAAAATCCTTTTATAGCGATGATGAGCGTGTGAGAGATTTCGTTTTTAAGGGCTATGTCGCACCATATCTCATCGCAAAAGATGAAATCATCGTGCTTGGCATTTTCAAACACAAGCAAGCACCCAAATTTTAGCCCACTAAAATAAAACAAATTTTTGCCGATTTACTAGGGACATTTTTTAAAGGAATGAAAGATGAATTTAAGTGCGCTCAATTTCGCAGGTGCTACCGTGTTTAAACGCTTTGAATTTAACCTAAACGCAAAGCCCAAAATCCTTACCCAAAGCCAAAATTCATCTGCAAACAGCCACAAAATAGAACGCCAAAGCAACAACGAAGCAAGCGCGAGCGAGAAAAAAGAGTATGAAAAAGTCTTTAACGCCCGCATAAGCGATGAGGTGCGGCGCGCTGAGGCTGGAATGACGACTATTTACTTTCGCGACCCTATCACGCGCAAGCTCACAAGAAGCGCGTTAAGCGGAGAGAGCTTGTCGGCTTTGGGGCGTGAATTTGGTAGTGATGATTTGAAAAAGCGAGCCGATGGCTCATACATTTTAAGCGGCAAGGCGGAAAACTTTGTCGCGGGCTGGTATGCGGACATTGCTTACACAAGGGGCTATTTGAAAGCGGATAAAAATGCGGACGGCTTTTTTAGCGAAAGCGAGCTTAAAAATGTGCGCTCAGGCTTCATAGCTCAAACCCTAGAAAACACGGACACGGGCGAGATTTCAAATCTGAGTTTTGTAGAATCTTATATAAAACTTGACGGCGATTTTACCACGCCATTTAACGAAAACAAGGCTTTCAAAGAGACGGCAACGAGCTTGCAAGGGGATTTTGGCTCAAAAACCATAGGCATAGAACTTGACAAGATGATTAAAAAGGACAAGAATTTAGACGGCAAACTCACTTACCACGAAATGGGCGGAGAAAGGTTGCAAGCTGAGACGACAAGGGCGCGCGGAGAGCTTTTTAACGCGGCTGAGATGGCTTTTGCAGCCGTAAATTTTAAAAAACTCAGCGCTCAAAAAGGCTTAAACAACCCAGATGGTATCATACTCAACAACGCAAAAACAAGCGATATGTGGGTAAAACAATCCCTTGACAAACTCGCTAGCGGAGTGGAATTTGATGATTTAAACAGCAACGAGCAAGCGATTTTGAAATGGCATTTGAGGGACAAAATTTTTGACGAAAAAAAGGACGAATTTGACAACACTTACCTTGAATTCAATAAAGAAAAATTTGAGAATTTTTACGCTGAATTTAAAGAAAGTTTTCAGCAAAGAAGTGCTGAATTTTTGGGGCTTTCAAGCAAAGATATAGGCGGGCTTGATTATGAAAATTTAAGCAAAATTGTCGATGAGCTTTATAACACCTTTTTAGACACCTACTCAACAAGCATCAGCACCATAGGCGACACGATAAATTTAAGAGATAGACAATTTGATATAAGCGTTTAAGCAGTGTTTAAGCGCGGTAAATGTGGCTTTTGCAAAAAAAAGTATTTGCATTTTTAAGCTAAAAATTTGGTGTTTGGGTTTTGTTTGTTTTATCTTAAATTTATCTTAAACAGCACGGGCGAAAAGGCTTAACACAAGGTAAAAGGCTGAATTTTGTCAAATATCTAAATTTTAGGCTTGAAATGGCTTTTTGGAATTTGCTAAGATAAATTTTTGTGAAATCGAAAATAAACAAAAAAAAAAAAAACGCAAAATTCAGCTTATTTTTACGAAAATCCGCTACAATTACCCTGCGATTTTGTAAGATAAATTCGCAAATCTAACTTCATACAAAGGAGAGACAATGAAAAAATCATTGTTGAGTTTGGTTGCCGCTGCGGTGGCTTTGTTTGCCTTTACAGGTTGTAGTGGTATGGCTACGGTTGGCAATGGCGCAAATGGTCTTGTCTATACAGATACGACTATACCGCTTTCTGCAAATCGTGCTGGTAGTGCAAAACAAGGCACAGCGGTTTGCACAAGTATTTTGTCTTTGGTGGCTATCGGGGATTGCTCCGCTGAGGCTGCGGCTAAAAATGGCGGCATTAGCTCCATTCAAAGTGTAGATGCAAAAGTCTTCAACATACTTGGGCTTTACGGCACTTACACCACTATCGTCAAAGGTAACTAATTGACAAATGCCCTTTTCGCAAGGGCATTTCATCGCATTTAGTTCATACCATCTTCGCTAAGTCTCATCGCATAGGCGTTTGTGTCGCTGCTATACACGCTAAAACCCATATTTGAAGCGATGGGCGTGGCTTTTAAGCCCTTGTTCGTCAGCTCGCAGTCCCACCACAGCGTGAAATCGCGGTTGAAAAGATAGGCGATGATGAATTTTCGCTCGCCCACTTTGAAAACAAAATAATCATCAACACTCGTAAAGTCCTGTATAAGCTTGTTTTCGTAATGTGTCGGCGTGATAATGCTGATGAAATAGCTATTGTGTGCGCTTTTTTGCAGGCTTATGCTCAGCTCATCGCTTAAATACCCGCTTTCTTGCTCGTTTTGATACAGATAAAAACCGCCCAAAAGCGTGTAAATGCGTTTGTTGGCTCGCTCATTTTTTTTCCAAAGCTCCCAATTTTTAGCGCTTTGCCACAGCTTTTTGCCCGCTTTGTTTGGCTCAAAGAGCTTTTTGGAGAGCTTTTTGGAGCTGAATTTCAAATCTTGTTTTGTGAGTTTTGGCTTTATCGGTAGTTCGCTTGCGTCAAGGTAAGTTTTTTCAGTGCCATCATCATAAGCAAAACTTTCTAACTCTTTAACATAAGGCAGTAGGTTGCTATGAGATACCACAAAAGACTTGTCTTCTGGCTTTAATTGATTGATTAAATCTTTAAGGTTTGGTAAAATAGTATCCAAATCAATCTCATCATCGTCTAACGCTTGCTCGGTAGGGGTAAAAACATTTGGTTCTTTTTCTAAGTCTGTAAATTCAGGCTCTTTAAAAGTCTCATCATCGTCAAAGCCTAAATTTTCACGCTTTTGCACGGAAAAATTCTGCTCGTCTTTTAAAGGCTTGAATTTGGGCAACTCTTTGTAAAAAAAATGCGCCACAAGCACCAAAATCAGCACTGCAAATAAAATTTTATTCATCAAAAATTCACTCACTTTTCAAAAATTTTTTATCATTTTTGTCAAAATTTCATTAGAAATTTAGCATAATTACCCTAAAATTTCTAAACAAAAAAATATCTCGTTTTTGAAAGTGATAAATGAAGCGCAATTACCGAACCTTGTCAAGCTACAAGCACCTTGCCAGCTCGCCAAAGCACCTTTTAGCCTTTTTAATCACGCTTGGCGTGGTGCTTTTTTTCAGCACTTGCAGCAGCCACACCACACTCACAGGCTCGGTAGAAAAAGTCATAGACGGCGATACCATCACGCTTTTGGACGAAAGCGGGCAAAGCCACAAAATCCGCTTTTTTGGCATAGACGCGCCAGAGACAAATACCAACCAGCCTTTTGGCGAGGAAGCAAGGGCGTTTTTAGCGCAGGAAATAGAGGGCAAAAAGGTGCAAATCATCATCAAAACAAAGAGCGACAAATACGGCAGAGTCGTGGGCGTGGTGAAATTTGACGGGCAGGATATAAACAAAAAAATGGTGCAAGAAGGCTATGCGTGGGCTTACAGCTACTACACAGACGCATACACAGCGGAGCATAACGCCGCAAGAGCGCAACAAATCGGGCTTTGGGCTGATGATAACTCTACAAACAAGCCCATAGAGCCATATAAATGGCGCAAAACTCACCAAAAAAAGGGCTTTTGATGAAAAAATTTGCTTTTGCTTTGCTTGCTAGCCTTTGTTTGAGTGGGTGTTTCGTCAATGAAAGAGGCATAGGAAACCGCTTTTATAGCGATTGTAAGGCTTATTATGACGCAAGTGGCAACTACCACGAGCAATGCCCCACAAACTGGATAAATGTCCCGCTAACGCCCGATACACTTTACAAAAAACGAGTGGCTACAAAGCGCTGAGCGCGCTTAAAGCCTTGTCTTCTTCTGTAACGACTTTGGCGGTGTCTGCTTTCACTTCGCTTGCTTCTTTGTTGTCTGGGCGTTTGAGATGGAAAACATGCTCGCTTGTAACGATGATATTCATTGAGGATTCAAAGACTTTGATTTCATTGACTAGCCCTACTACGCGCACTTCTCGCCTTTTTGCGCTCTCATCAAAGAGTGCTTGGGCTTCAAGTTGCAGCACTTCGCCGTATTTTAAGGGGGCGTAAAATGAGGATTTAGACGATACAAGTATGGAGAATTCTTTGTTTATCGCTGCTTGGGCGACATAGTTTGCTGCGCTGAAAATGAACGCATCATACACTAAGCCCTCATTATCCACTACCATATCAGCAGTGGGGATAAAAACCGAACGAGCGTGGTTTTTAGACAGCTCGCAAATCGTGCCTGCCATAGTGGTGTTGATTTCAGGGCAGGTAACCAGCTCGCTGGCTATCTTTGTAACATCATCTTGGGAGACATACTCATCGAGCTTGTCGAGCTTATCGTCTTGTATCTTTATCATCTGTGTAGCCTTTGCGCTGATTTATGTGTAAATATGCCTTTGCGGACAAGGCTCGCGGCATTTCGCATAAGCCAAAACCGCCCTTTGAGGCTAAATTCACAAAGCTAATATCGACAAAAACGAAAATACTTTATACAAGGTGCTGAATTTTAGCTGAATTTATGGGTTTTGCCGCTTTAAAAGCATAAAAATTCACAAAGAAAGTGGGTTTTATTTAGCTACATTTTTGCTAGCGATGATATTTAGGCATTCTACGATGAGCGAAAATGCCATAGCCACATAAATATAAGCCTTTGAAATGTGTAAATCTATGCTTTCAGCCATCAAAACAAGCCCCACAAGCACTAAAAACGCAAGCGCGAGCAGCTTTATGCTGGGGTATTTTTCGACAAAGTCCGCTATGGGCTTGCTCGCAAAAAGCATTACAAGCACCGCTATGACAATGGCTAGAACCATTATGGGTAAGTTTTGAGCTATGCCAACGGCTGTGATGACACTATCTAGCGAAAAAACTATGTCTAAAAAGATGATTTGAGCGATGATGAGCCAAAAGACATTGCTTGTAAAGGTGCTTTTTTCACCACTTTGCACGCCACAAACCTGCTCTTTTATCTCAAATATAGGCTTTACTACCAAAAAAAGCCCGCCAAAAAACAGCACCAAATCCCTACCCGAAATTTCGCCTGAATTTTGGGGCAAAAATTCAGGCAAGGGTAGCGTAAAAAGCGGTGCGGTGAGTTTCATAATCAAAAAAAGCGAAAAAAGCAAAGCAATGCGGGCAAACATAGCAAGCCCAAGCCCAAGATAGCGGGCTTTGTCCCTTTGATGAGCGGGCAGTTTTGCCACCAAAACGGCAAGCATTATGATATTATCAACGCCAAGCACGATTTCAAGGGCAGTTAGCGTGGCAAGAGTGAGCCACGCATCGACACTGAAAAGCCATTCAAACATTTTTCGCCTTTTTGAGTGCGTAAAAGCCTAAATTTAAGCTACCATTTGCCCCAAAGCGACAATCTTCCGCTTCCAAGCAAAAAAAGCGCAAAGGCAGCAAAGAAATAAAGCCCTTGCAGTTCATAAGCCCAGCCGCCAAAGCCGCCAAGTGAAAAGAGTGCGTTGCCGCCCTCACTCATCGTGTGCGAAAGTGTGGCTACAACCATAGTCGCCATTATCGCCAAAGACGAAAGGCGGGGCAAAATCCCAAGTATCAGCAAGGCAGGCGCGACAAGCTCGCCCACAAACACACCATAAGCTAAAAACACAGGCAAGCCAAGCTGAGCGAGCAAGCCAGCATTTTCGCCGCTTCCCATAAGCCAGCTCATCGTGCCTTCGTAGTTTTGCACCTTGCTTATGCCGTGCAGCAACATCATCACGCCTAAACTCACGCGCAAGATGAATTTACCTAAATCATCAAACATTTTTTGTCCTTTTTTTGAATTTAAAAGTTTGATTATAAAAAATTTTTCAAAATGTTATATTAACGCTTGCCGAATTTGTAGCACAAAGTTGTAAAATTTAACTTTACGCAAGAAATTTAATCAAAAATTTAAGAATTTAATGTTACACTTTAATCACAAAATTTCACACGAAAGGAGAGATACAAATGGGTAACAAAATTGCCTTGAATGTATTTTGGGTTTTAGTTGCTCTGCTCGCGGCGTGGTGCTTTGGCACGCTTGCGCTTCACACGGGCGAGAGTATAAACGCCACTTGGATAGTCGTGGCGGCGGTGTGTTTTTATATGATAGGCTACCGCTTTTACAGCAAATATATCGCTGAAAAGGTGTTAGAACTTGACGATAAACGCGCAACGCCCGCTGTTGTCAATAATGACGGACGCGACTTCGTGCCGACAAACAAAATCGTGCTTTTTGGGCATCATTTTGCGGCTATCGCTGGTGCTGGACCCTTAGTGGGACCGATTTTAGCGGCGCAAATGGGCTACTTGCCGAGCTTAATCTGGCTTGTAGTAGGCGTGGTGCTGGCTGGTGCGGTGCACGATTTTACCGTGCTTTTTTGCTCTATGCGCCGAAATGGCAAGAGTTTGGGCGAGATTATCAAGCTCGAACTTGGTAAAGTCGTAGGCTCTATCACAATGGTAGGCATTTTAGGCATTATGATGCTCATCATCGCCATACTTGCTCTTGTCGTGGTAAATGCCCTAGCAGAGTCGCCTTGGGGGCTTTTCACCATAGCGATGACTATTCCTATCGCCATTTTTATGGGCGTTTATATGCGTTTTATCCGCCCTGGACGCGTTGGCGAAGCAAGTGTCATCGGCTTTGTGCTTTTGCTGCTCGCACTTTACTATGGGCGCGATGTGGCACAAAGCGAAACGCTGAGTGCGATTTTCACGCTTAGCCCTGTAACGCTTACCTATGTCATCATAGGCTATGGCTTTATCGCGGCGATTTTGCCTGTGTGGTTTTTGCTCGCGCCAAGGGATTATCTAAGCACCTTTTTGAAAATCGGCGTTATCGTCTTAATGGCAGCTGGCATTTTGATAGTAGCCCCTGAGGTGCAATTTTCCGCTACTACTAAATTCACAGACGGCACGGGACCTGTGTTTAGCGGACAGCTTTTTCCTTTTCTTTTCATCACTATCGCTTGCGGTGCGATTAGTGGCTTTCACGCCCTTGTGTCAAGTGGCACTACACCAAAAATGCTTGAAAAAGAATCTCACGCGCGAATGGTAGGCTACGGCTCGATGATAATGGAGTCCGCTGTGGGCGTGATGGCGCTCGTGGCTGCTGTCATCTTAACCCCGGGGCTTTATTTTTCCGTAAATGTCGCCCCAGCAGCACTTGGCACAACGGGCATTAGCGATGTGGCGCAAGCAGCAGCGGTAGCGGCGGAGACGATTCGCTCTTGGGGCTTTGAAATCACGCCTGAGCAAATCACAGGTATGGCAAATGAAATCGGCGAAAAGTCCATTTTAAGCAAAACAGGCGGTGCGCCGACTTTTGCCATAGGGCTAGCCACGATAATCGCGCAAGTGCCGCTTTTTAACTCAGGCTCAACAGCGTTTTGGTATCATTTTGCCATACTTTTTGAAGCACTCTTTATCTTAACAGCCGTTGATGCAGGCACTCGCGCTGGACGATTTATGGTGCAAGATGTGCTTGGCAATGTTTATAAGCCTATCGGCAATATCCAAAGCCTACCTTGGGGCATTTTCGCTACCTTTATATGCGTGGCGGGCTGGGGATACATACTTTATCAAGGCGTTACAGACCCGCAAGGCGGTGTAAAGTCGCTTTGGACACTCTTTGGCGTGTCAAACCAAATGCTAGCAGGCATCGCGCTACTTACCGTCATCACCATACTCTTTAAAATGGGCAAGGTTAAGCAAGCGTGGGTGGCTATCTTGCCAGCGGCTTGGGTTCTCATCAGCACACTTTATGCGGGCGTTTGCAAACTCTTGCCCGCAAATGGCGAGAAAATCCACGATGCAGTAAGCCACATAGCCCTTTGGCAAAATTTCAGCGCAAAGGCGGCTGAGGCAGCAGCAAACGGGCTTGCGGACAAGGCGGCAAGCTTTCAAACCATAGCCACAAACAACCTCATCAACGCTTGCTTGTGCGCTTTGTTTATGGCTGTAACCATACTCGTGCTGGTGCAGTGCGTTCGCATTTGCTTAAAGTGCGTAAATGGCACAAACGACTTGCCTTTGGCAGAGACAAAGTATATAAAAGCAAGCGATTATGAAGGCAAAATCGCCGCACACGGCTGATTGTAAGCCTTTTAAAGCAAGCCGTAAGCCTTGCTGAATTTAGCGGAGTTTTAAAGAGAAATTCTCGCTCAGCCCTGAATTCCTTGTGAATTTGGGGCTTAAATTTAACAAAATGAGCGTTGCGTGAGTTAAATTCACACAAAGGACAAAAGATGAAATTCAAAGAGCTGGGGGCGAAAATTCACAGCTTTTACAAGCGCTCAGACCGCTTTGTGCATTTGCTGGTGGGACTTCCAAGCTATGATAAATATGTAGAGCATATGAAGCGCCATCACCCAGACGAAGCACCAAAAAGTCAAAAAGAATTTTTTAAAGAAGCCCTTGACAAAAAATACGGCGCAAATGGCGCAAAATGCTGATAAAAGCTCGTGTGCGAGTCTCGCACGGACAAAGGCTTTTAAGCAAAAAATTTAACAAATTTTGCTAAAATAAACGCGCAAAAGAGAAAATTTGATAAAATGCAAATTCTAAAATTTTTCAAGGCAAGGTAAAGCGATAAATTCACGCGAATTTATCCAAAAACCAAGCCTAAAAAAAAGGAAAAACAATGTTTGAAGTCGTTATCGGTTTAGAGGTGCATACCCAGCTTAACACTAAAAGCAAGATTTTTTGTTCTTGTGCTACGAGCTTTGGCGAAAAGCCAAATGTCAATGTCTGCCCCACTTGCCTAGCCCTGCCCGGTGCCTTGCCCGTGCTAAATGAACAAGCCGTGCGTAAAGCCGTAGCCTTTGGCAAGGCAATCAACGCTCGTATCAACAAAACCAGCATTTTCAACCGCAAAAATTATTTTTACCCCGATTTGCCAAAGGCTTATCAAATTTCGCAATTTGATGTCCCCATAGTCGAGGGCGGCGAGCTTTTCATCAACATTAACGGACAAAACAAACGCATAGGCATTACTAGGGCGCATTTAGAAGAGGACGCGGGCAAAAATATCCACGAAAATTCAGTCTCCAAAGTGGATTTAAACCGCTCAGGCACGCCTTTACTTGAAATCGTAAGCGAACCAGAGCTTCGCAGCTCCGATGAAGCGGTAGCTTACCTTAAAAAACTCCATTCTATCATACGATTTTTAGACATTTCAGACGCAAATATGCAAGAGGGCAGTTTTCGCTGCGATGCAAATGTCAGCATTCGTCCAAAGGGCGACAGCAAGCTTTACACGCGCGTAGAGATAAAAAATCTCAACTCATTTCGCTTTATCCAAAAGGCGATTGATTATGAGGTGCAAAGGCAAAGTGTGGCGTGGGAGGACGGCACTTATGAGCGTGAAGTGGTGCAAGAAACGCGCCTTTTCAACACCACGAACCTAACCACGCGCTCAATGCGGGGCAAAGAAGATAGTGCTGAGTATCGCTATTTCCCAGAACCTGACCTTTTGCCTGTGGTGCTAACGCCTGATATGCTTGAAATAGCTATCCCAGAGCTACCCGATGAGAAAAAAGCTCGTTATATTAAGGATTTAAGCGTCAAAGAAAGCGATGCGGAGGTGCTTATTTCGAGTTTAGAGATGAGCCGCTTTTTTGAAAGCCTTATCGCAAGGAAGTTAAGCCCAAAGCTTTGCGTTTCGTGGCTCACTACTGAGCTTATGGGGCTTTTAAAAGGGGATTTGAGTATAGAAAATTCGCCTGTTGATGCCCAAAAACTTGGCGATTTAATCGCTCGTATCGAAGATGGCACTATTTCGGGCAAAGCCGCAAAAGAAGTGCTTGCCTTTGTCTTTGAAAACACCGCCGCAAGCGTTGATAAGGCGGTTGAAAAGCTAGGACTTAAACAAGTAAGCGATGATGGGGCGATAGAAAAAATCGCCGAGGCGGTTTTGGCGGCAAATGCGGACAAGGTGGCTGAATTTAAGGCAGGCAAGGACAAACTCTTTGGCTTTTTTGTAGGACAAGTGATGAAAGAGGGCAAGGGCGCATTTAACCCTGCAAAGGTTAATGAAATTTTGAAAGCGAAGCTAGGATAGCGCGAATTTAATTTGAGTGTTTTACAATGTGAATTTAAAAAACACAAAAATTCAGCTTGATGAGTGTGAATTTTTTAAGAAATTCACAAAAATTCAGCAATAAATTTAGGACTAAAAATGAGCATAGCAGTTATCGGAGCGGGGAAATGGGGGCAGGGTTTGCACTTTGCCTTTTCGCAAAAGCAAACTTGTCTCATCACTTCGCCACACAAAAAAGATTTACCAAATTTTGTAAGCATTGACGAGGCGCTAAATTGCGAGTATTTGGTTTTTGCGCTATCAGCACAAGGAATTGCGGCGTGGCTAAAAGAGCATTTTAAAAACAAAGGGCAAAAAATCCTACTTGCCTCAAAGGGCATTGACACGGCGAGTTGCCGCTTTTTAGATGAGATTTTTTTGGACTTTGTGGATAAGCGCAATTTTTGCGTTTTAAGCGGTCCGAGCTTTGCGGCTGAGGTGATGCAGGGCTTGCCTTGTGCCTTGTGCGTGAGTGGCTTTGAGCGCGCACTTTGTGAAGAGTTTGTGGGCTTTTTTCCAGATTTCATCAAGGCTTATGCGGGGGACGATGTGCGTGGGGCGGAGATTTGCGGGGCGTATAAAAATGTCCTTGCCATCGCCAGCGGCATTTGCGAAGGCTTAGGGCTTGGCAACAACGCAAGGGCAAGTTTAATCGCGCGTGGGCTTATCGAAATGCACCGCTTTGGGGCGAAATTTGGCGCAAAAGAAGAGACTTTTTTGGGTTTAAGCGGGGCGGGGGATTTGTTTTTAACCGCGTCAAGCACGCTTTCGCGCAACTTTCGCGCAGGGCTTTTGCTCGCAAAGGGCAAGGGCAAAGATGAGATTATAAGCGAGCTAAAAGAGGTTGTGGAGGGCATACCCACAGCCTTTGCAGTGCGCCAAATCGCTGGGAGGGAGGACATTTACACGCCCATAGTGCGCGAAGTAGCAGCGATTTTAGAGGGCAAAGATGTGCGAAAAAGCCTTAAAGACTTGCTAGCAAGGTAAAGCGAAAATGCTGATTTTACGCCTTGTTTGTCTTTGTCAAATTTAAATTCGCGCTCATTTCACAAAAAATTCATCATCGCGAGCAAAAAAAAACTTTTTGTTATCACACATTTACTCATTTTTATTACACTAAATTTCGCAAATCATTTTGCAAATTCACAAAAAAGGACAAAGTATGAAAAAGATACTTTTAGGCTCTATGGCTTTAACAGCGTTGCTTTTTGGGGCTAACAACGAGGTTTTTAACCCCAAATCAGCCGAACATTTGGTCATCAAAATGCAAATTTTAGACCAAAAGAAAAACAAGGACGCGGGCGAGATTGTCGCGGTGCAAACCCCTTATGGCGTGGCATTTTTCCCAAATCTTAAAGGCTTGGAGGCTGGACTTCACGGCTTTCATATCCACGAAAATGCCGATTGTGGCAAGACTGACAAGGGTTTGGGAATGAAAGCGGGTGGACACTGGGACCCAGAAAAGACTACAAACCACTCTCTACCTTGGGACGACAACGGACACAAGGGCGATTTGCCAGCCTTGTATGTGGATAAGGACGGCAACGCAAATAGCCCCGTGCTAGCCCCTAAAATCAAGGCTTTGAGTGAGCTTAAAAAACACTCTTTGATGATTCACTTCGGTGGAGACAACCACAGCGACCATCCAGCCGCACTTGGCGGTGGCGGTGCGAGAATGGCTTGTGGTGTCATCAAATAGCCTTTTTGCCCAAATTTTTTGAATTTGGGCGAGTTAAAGTGCTAAAATTCAACGCTTTTTTGTGACATTTTGCGAAAAGGCGTTGAATTTAACGCGAATTCATCTTTTTCAAAGCACGATAAATTCAACGCTTCCGCTCAAATTCCGCACGCAACTTTTTCAAAATACACAGAAATTCACAACCTCACGCAACTTCCCCAAATATGTTTTATTTCATTTACACTTTAAGCATTATTTTAGAAACGCCCTAAATTCCGCCCACTTTGGCGCAAAAAATTCAAAAAAAACGCAAATTTTATTAACTTTTGCTTTATTTTTAGAAAAATTTAACAAAATTTGAGTTAAAATAAACGCACTATTTTACATTAAAGGAGAGTTTATGGAGTTTTTGACTTCATTAAGCGATGGCAAGCAGTTTGCTATACAGCTTATCATTGTGTTGATTTGTCTCTTTTACGGGGCAAGAAAAGGCGGTATCGCGCTTGGGCTACTCGGCGGTATCGGTATGTTTGTGCTTGTGTTTGGTTTCAATGTCAAACCCGGCAAGCCTAGCACCGATGTCATTTTCACCATACTTTGCGTGGTAACGGCTAGTGCTACGCTGCTTGCTAGCGGCGGGCTTGATGTGATGCTGCAAATTGCGGAGCGCATTTTAAGGCGAAATCCAAAGTTTTTGACTATACTCGCGCCCTTTGTTACTTGGTTTCTCACCATACTTTGCGGCACAGGGCATGTGGTTTATACGATGATGCCTATCATCTACGACATAGCCATCAAAAACGGCATTCGCCCCGAACGCCCTATGGCAGCTTCGTCTATCTCATCGCAAATGGGGATTATCTGCTCGCCTGTGAGCGTGGCTGTGGTAACTCTAACGGCTATGCTTTTAAAAGAAGGCGTGCCGCATATGAATGGCTTTGATGGCTACATAAATTTGCTGCAAATCACCATTCCAAGCGGTGCTTTGGGCGTTTTGGCTGTGGGTATTTACTCGTGGTTTCGGGGCAAGGACTTAGACAAGGACCCTGAATTCCAAGAAAAGCTCAAAGACCCAAAATTCAAAGAGTATGTTTATGGCGAAAACAAAACGCTTTTAGGCGTGAAGTTGCCAGCTATCGAGTGGGCTGCTATGTGGATATTTTTGGGTTCTATTGCTTTGGTGGCGATTTTGGGGGCTTTTCCAGAGTTGCGTCCAGCCTTTGACAACGGCAAAGGCGAGATGAAGCCTATGTCTATGGTGGCTGTGATACAAATGTTTATGCTGATGGCGGGTGCTGTTTTGGTTATCTTTACTAAGGTTAAAGTAAGCGAAATCGGCTCAAACGCGATTTTCAAATCAGGTATGATAGCGATGGTAGCGGTGTTTGGGATTTCGTGGATGGCTGATTCTATGTTTGCTGTGCATATTCCTATGCTTAAACTCGCACTTGGCGGCGTGGTGCAAGAGCATCCTTGGACTTATGCTGTAATGTTGCTTTTGATTTCTAAATTTGTCAATTCGCAAGCCGCAGCGCTCATAGCTTTCGTGCCTGTGGCTTTGGGCGTAGGCGTAAGCCCGGGCATCATCGTGGCTTTTGCGGCTGCTTGCTATGGTTATTATATTTTACCGACTTATCCAAGCGACCTTGCGACCATACAATTTGACCGCTCAGGCACAACGCGTATCGGTAAATTCGTCATCAATCACAGCTTTATTATCCCGGGGCTTGTCGGTGTCATCACTGCTTGTATCTTTGGATACATTTTCGCCGCTGCACTTGGATATGTGTGAGATTTGCCCGCTTTGAAAGGCAAATTTTAGCACAACTTCGCTTGTGTATCTTCCAAACAAAGCTCTGTAAATCGGGGCTTTGTTTGGGCTTTGTTTTTTAAATTCTATCCTTTTCTTTCAAAAACTCTTTTTTAAATTCAACGATAATGCCCTAAATTTAAACATTTTGCATAAAGTTTAAAATTTTTGCTTAAAAAACTTGACATTAACTCACTAAAATTATATAATGTCATTTGTATAAAGGTTTAAAATGATTAACCGATATAGGTTAAAATTCCTCACAAAAAGAGAGAATTTTAAGCAAAATTCAACACAAAGGACAAAAAATGGCAAATTTACAAGATTTTTTAACCGACTCTATGCTTTCAAATGTCGAAAGTGCGGCGAGTTTAGCCATACATTCTAAAAACAGCGAAATAACCCCGCTGCACCTTTTTTGGGCTTTAAGCGTGGATAGCACAAGCCTTTTAAATCAAATTTTCAACAAAATGGGTATTTCAAAAGAGGCTGTGGAGCTTGAAATCAAAAGCAAGATAGCAAAACTTCCAACAAGCTCAAATGTGAGCCGCGAAAGCGTGCGTTTTGGCAGTGATTTCATCAACTCACTTGAAAGCGCGAAAGGACTGATGAGCGCAAATGGGGACAGCTTTTTAGCTGTGGATACTTGGCTTTTATCAGCCAGCACGCAAGCGCCTATAAAGGACATTTTGGCTAAATTTTTGGATTTGAGCGAGTTTAAAAAAGAGATTGAGTCCTTGCGAGCAGGGCGCAAGATAGAGAGTAAAACGGGCGATGAAACCCTTGATAGCTTAAAAAAATTTGGCATTGATTTAAGCGCAAAGGCAAGCGAGGGCAAACTTGACCCCGTCATCGGCAGAGAAGAAGAAATAGAACGAGTTATGCAAATTCTTATCCGCAAAACCAAAAACAACCCCATTTTACTCGGCGAACCGGGCGTTGGCAAAACGGCTATTGTCGAGGCATTAGCTGGGCGCATAGTCAAAAAAGATGTGCCAACTTCACTGCAAAACAAAAGAGTCATCGCCCTTGATATGAGCGCTTTAATCGCGGGCGCAAAGTATAGGGGCGAGTTTGAGGACAGGCTTAAAGCTGTGGTGAATGAGGTGATAAAAAATAAAAATATCATCTTGTTTATCGATGAAATTCACACTATCGTTGGTGCAGGGGCTAGTGAAGGCTCAATGGATGCAGCAAATATCTTAAAGCCAGCCCTAGCGCGTGGCGAGCTACACACCATAGGCGCGACAACGCTTAAAGAATACCGCAAATACTTTGAAAAAGACGCGGCTTTACAACGCCGTTTTCAGCCCGTAAGCGTCAATGAACCAAGCGTAAATGAAGCATTAGCAATGCTTAGGGGCATAAAAGAAAAGCTTGAAATTCATCACAATGTCCGCATAAACGACAGCGCGCTTGTGGCGGCGGCAAAGCTCAGCAAACGCTACATAAGCGATAGATTTTTGCCCGATAAAGCCATAGACTTAATCGATGAAGCCGCAGCCGAGCTTAAAATGCAAATAGAAAGCGAGCCAAGCTCACTTCGTAAGGTAAAAAAGGACATTGAAACCTTGCAAGTGGAAAATGAAGCCTTAAAAATGGAGCAAAATGAGAGCAACGAAAAACGCCTTGCCGAGATAGAAAAGGAACTAGCGAATTTAAAAGAAAAGCAAAGCGAGCTGAATTCACGCTTTGAAAACGAAAAAGCCGTATTTAACGCCATAAATGAAAAGAAAAAAGAGATTGACAACCTGAAAAATGAGGCGAATTTAGCTAAAAGCAAGGGCGAGTTTCAAAGGGCGGCTGAGATTGAGTATGGCAAAATCCCAAGCCTTGAAAAAGAGCTTGATGAAAACGATGAAAAATGGCGCAAAATGAGCGAAGCTGGGGTTTTGCTTAAAAATCAAGTCGATGAGGATTTAGTCGCTGGAATTTTAAGCAAATGGACGGGCATTAGCGTGCAAAAAATGCTTACTAGCGAAAAGCAAAAGTTTTTGCAGGTGGAAGAGCATTTAAAGCAAAGTGTCATCGGGCAGGACAAGGCGATGAAAGCCCTAGCACGCGCGATAAAACGCAACAAAGCAGGGCTAAATGACAGCAACAAGCCCATAGGAAGTTTTTTGTTTTTAGGACCCACAGGCGTTGGCAAAACGCAGTCTGCTAAGGCTTTGGCTAAATTTTTGTTTGATGATGAGGGCGCGATGATTCGCTTTGATATGAGTGAATTTATGGAAAAACACAGCGTTTCAAGGCTTTTGGGCGCGCCTCCGGGCTATGTGGGACACGAAGAAGGCGGCGAGCTTACCGAAAAAGTGCGCCGAAAGCCTTACAGCGTGGTGCTTTTTGATGAGGTAGAAAAGGCTCATCAAGATGTCTTTAATGTGCTTTTGGGGATTTTAGATGATGGCAGGGCGACTGACAGCAAGGGCGTTACGGTGGATTTTAAAAACACGATTATCATCTTAACCTCAAACATAGCATCAAATGCCATTGTAAATTTAAAGGGCAAAGAACAAGAAGAGGCGGTAAAAAAGGAGCTTAAAAGCTTTTTCAAGCCTGAATTTTTAAACCGCCTTGATGATATCATCACCTTTAACCCGCTCGGGCAGGACGAAGCCTTTGAGATAGTGAAGTTGCTTTTCAAAGACTTGCAAGCTAGCCTTGCAAACAAGGGCATAAAGGCAGAGCTTAGCGAAAACGCCGCACTACTCATCGCCAAAGAGGGCTTTGATGAGGACTTTGGGGCGCGCCCTTTAAAACGCGCTATTTACGATATGATAGAGGACAAGCTCAGCGATATGATACTGAATGATGAGCTAAAAAGCGATGAGAGCATACTCATAGATGCTGATAAAAATCAAATCATCATCAAAAAGGCGTAATCCGTGCTGAATTTGAGCTAAATTTTAAATTTTGGCTTTAAATTCAGCGCATTTTGATAAAAAGATGAGCTAAAAAGATGATGAAAAACACTTGCAAAAAAAAGCCAAGGGCAAGGACAGCAAAACTTTTGCGCCCTTATTTATACAAGCACAATATAGATGAACAAGAATTAACAGCTTATATTTGCGCAACTTTTGCAAGAATTTAAAAAAGTTGCATCAAATAAGCTCTTTTTGGTTTATTTATGAATTTCAAACAAAGCATTATTTTCATTTTCTCGCATTAACTATATTATGAAATAATAATCAAAAACACATTGTGTCAAATTAAGCAAAACTTTTAAAATAGCAAGGGGATATTGTGCGTATAGGCTGTTTAGAGGAAATCCACGCAATAGGCGATAATGCGACAAGATTTAAGGCTTTGGCGATTTTGCGGGCTTTATATCCAAATGATACGGTTATTTTTTACGGGCGTAAAAATGTTGCTAAAATGTTTTTTCACTCAAATGTTTTTGATGAATTTGTAAATATTGAAGGCTGGTGCTTAAATCATAATGGGGGGGGGGGATTTAACTTATCAGCTTGACATTTTGCTTGTGTTTGGCGAATATAGGCGTAAAGAAACCTTAAAACTTGTGAGCGAATTTAAGGCTAAAAGGATAATCTTACCCTTTTCTTTGCGGACGCTTTTTAAAAAAAATTATGACAATGTCTTTTATCATCAGTGGCACAAGCACCGAGAAGTGTGGCGTAGCGTGCAACTTGTAAGACATATCAACAAAAAGCATTTTGATGAAAATGCCCCAAAACTTGATTTGCATAAATTCAAACTTTTTACCCTAAAAGAGCATAAGGACTATGTTGATAGCTTTTTTGCTCAGCACAAAGCCTATAAATTCATCGTTGGCGTAAATGCTTTTGGCAATACGCTCTATAAATTTTCTCCGCAGGATTTTGCAGATTTGGCAAGAAATTTAGCCCAAAAACACCAAAGCGTGCTTTTTGTGATGATGAGTTTTAAGGCAAACATAATAACCTTTAAACCCTTTGCGGAAAAAAATCTCATCATCTTTGAAAACAACGGTGACATAATGAATTTAGTGGAATTTACAAGTAGGCTTGATATGCTCATTAGTCCAGATACAGGCAATGTGCATATAGCCGATATTTGCAAAGTGCCTATACTTGAATGTATGCAAAAGAAAGTAAGGCTTAAATGGGGCGGGGGTAGTTGGCACAATGAATGTAAAATTCTTGGCTTTAACTCTTGCTTTATCAAAAAATACACTACCCTTAAAGATAAATTTGCAAAAATGGCTGATGAGATGATAATTAAGCTTACAAGGCAAAAATTTTAAGGCAAATTTATGCTTTTAATTTTAATTTTTTTGGGCGTAAATTCAGCGCATTTTGATAAAAAAGATGAGTTAAAAAGATGACGAAAAACACTTGCAAGAAAAGCCCAGCCAAAGGCACAAAGGCAAGCAGATAAAAGCAAAGCGTGGCGAATTTAAACTCCAAAGGCGAGCTTTTAGCGTAAAAGCTTGTAAATTCGTCCTTTGAAAGAACGCTGCTTGCCACATCTAAAAGCAAAAGTTTGTGAAAAAGATAATACACCACCACATAATACACCAAAAAATTCACAAAAGGCACGAGCAAAAGCAGGGTAGCCAAAGCAAAGAAAAGGGCGAATTTGCAAAGTATCCATAAGGTTTTGCCTAAAATGACAAGGGTTGAGACGCTGTCTTTTGGGGCGTGGTGATAATACTTTTCATCAATAGCCTTGCAAATAAAGGGCGTGAGAAAGCTCACTACAAAAATCGCCAAAAAAACAGAAGCAAAAACAACCACAAAAGAAGCGGACAAAAAGCTCAAAACGGCGATGAGAATTTGCACAAAAGCTAGGCTATAAACAAAGGCAAACCACGATGCAGCAGGGTTGCCGCCAAAAAGCTCATCAAAAAAGCCCAAAAGCGCCCCAAAGCCAAAATAAGCCAAAACCCCAAAAAGCACAAGGCTAAAAGCAAGCGGCAAAAGCGCGAAATTGAGGAATTTTTTAGTGAAAAAATCATTTAAAGAAAGTTTTAAAATTTCGGTCATTTTTTGCCTTTGTGCTAGCTTTTTGTTGTTTTAAATTTCACTTGCTTTTTGCGCGCTTTATTAATTTCACTTATTTTCACGGCTTTAAAGCCGATTTTACTGCCTTTTTGCGCCTTAAATTTACTCATAACCACATAAATTTGCAAGCATTTAGGCTAATACACTAAATCATACCTTTGCATTTTTTCTTTGAGCGTTGTTTCGTTCATTCCAAGCATTGCGGCGGATTTTTTCAAATCGTTTTTGCACTCGCTTAAAACTTCTATAATCAACTCTTTTTCAAGTATGGGAATTTCACGCTTTACCCTGCTATCTAAAAACAAATCATCGCTTGAAATTTGCGCATTTTCGCTCAAAATGCAAGCGCGCTGAACGATTGAAATAAGCTCTCTAATGTTGCCCGGATAATCATAATCCAAAAGCGCATTTTGGGCGTCCTTGCTGAGCGTTTTGCTTTCTAGTTCGTATTCTTTGCAAGTGTCCTTTAAAACCTGCTCGGCTATGCCTAAAATCTCTTCCTTGCGCTGTTTAAGCGGTGGGATTTTTATGGGGATAGTGTTTAAGCGGTAGTATAAGTCGTTTCTAAACTCGTTGTTTTCGATTTTTTTCTCTATATTAGCGTTTGTGGCGCACACTATGCGAACATTGATTTTGATGGGCTTTGTGCCGCCAAGCCTTGAAATTTCGCGCTCTTGCAAGGCTCGCAAAAGTTTTGCTTGAATTTCAAAGGGCATTTCGCCGATTTCGTCCAAAAAAAGCGTGCCGTCATTTGCCAGCTCGAAAAGCCCGATTTTAGTGGCGTTTGCGTCTGTAAATGCGCCCTTTTCAAAGCCAAAAAGCTCGCTTTCGATGAGATTTGCGGGGATTGCTGCCATATTTATGGCGACAAAGGGCTTTTGAGCGCGTTTTGAGTTGCGGTGTATGAAATTCGCTACTAATTCTTTACCCACGCCACTTTCGCCAAAAAGCATAACGCTCGCATCGGTTTTTGCGGCTTTTAGGCTCAAATCAAGCGTTTTTTGCAAGGCGGGCGAGCTTGCGAAAAACTCGCTGTTTGCCTTGTCTTTTTTGTCGTTTTTGCCCTTGTGTGCGGTTTTTTCGCGTATGATTTTCACGCGTTTTATGGCGGTAACAAGCGTGCTTATGTCAAAGGGCTTTGTGAGAAAGTCTTTTACACCAAGCCGCACCGCTTCGATGGCGCGGTTGAGCGTGGCGTTGCCCGTGATGATGATGAAATCATACTTGTTGCCGCATTGCTTGACAAATTCTATCCCGTCAATGCCCGGCATATTTATGTCCGTGATGATTAAATCCACTTCATCATCAAGCTTTTTAAGTGCCTCTGTGGCGGATTTGTAAGAAGTAATGTGAAATTCCTCATACTCGCTTAAAGCGATTTCAAGGGACTTTCGCATATTTATGTCATCTTCAACCACTACTAAATTCACGCTTTGCCTTTGTTATTTGTTTTTGCGCTCTTCAAGCCCTATTTTTTCATAAGACTCAATGTCAGCCTTGTAAGTGCCATACTTTTTGACTAATTCTCTGTTTAAAAAAGAGATATGCTTAGCGTTAGCGTTTTTGTTGCTCGCCACAGCACGCACAAATTCAAGCTTTTGTTTAGCCTCGCTGCTGAGCGTGTCATCTTGACGAAAGGGTAGCTTTTGGCTTTGCAAAAATTCCTCGATGAGCGTTTGCAAATTTGTCCCGCTAAACACCCTGCCCTCAGCGATAAAATCCTGCAAGGTTCGTGGCTTTGTCTCTTTTTTTTCGCTCGCGCCCTTTTTGCTCAAACTCAGCATAAGAACAACGCCTATCAAAGCCACAAAAAGCACCGCAAAAAGCACGATAACAATGCTTGTATTCATCTTTTATCCTTACAATTTTTTTGCAAATTGACGCTTAAAAAAGCTTATTATAGCTAAAATTAGCATTACAATAAAGATATACAACACAAAATTTGGAATTTTCGCCGCGTCCCCTGCTGCATACGAGTGCATACCCACGAGAAAATAATTCACGCCAAAATAAGTCATCACAATGCTCCAATACGAAAACATTGACGCCACCGCGAAGGTGTATTGATTTGACAAACTCGGTATAAGCCTTATGTGCAGCACGGCTGCGTAGATGAGTATGCTTATAAGCGACCAGCTTTCTTTTGAATCCCAGCTCCAATACCGCCCCCAGCTCTCATTTGCCCAAATCGCGCCCAAAAAGTTGCCGATGGTAAGCAGCATAAGCCCCAAAATCATCGCCATTTCGTTGATACGCGTGGCTTCTGTTATGTTGCGGGCTAAATTTGCGTTGTATTTGCCGTCTTTTTTCATAAAGCACAAAAGCACCAGCACGAAAACGCCAAGTAAGGTGCAAAGCCCCAAAAATCCATAACTAGCCGTTATCACAGACACGTGAATGCTGAGCCAATAGCTATCCAAAACAGGCACTAAATTTGTGATTTGTGGGTCCATTTCGCCCAAATGCGCTACCCACAGCACAAGCCCAGCGAGTATGGAAGTAAGAGAAAGCGCCAACGGGCTTTTGCGCGAGAATAAAATCCCGCAAAGCCCCAAAGCCCAAGCGATATAAATCATACTCTCATAAGCGTTGCTCCACGGGGCGCGCTCAGCCAAATAGCCACGCAAGCAAAGCCCAGCAGTAAGGGCAACAAAGGCAAAAATCGTCAGCACATAAACGAATTTAAAGGCTATGTGGATATTTGCGCTTGGGCGTAGCATTTTGTAAAGCACCAAACACAAAAGCAAAATGCCCGCAAGCAAGTAAATAGGCATAAGTTTGACAAAAATTTGCGCTGAATTTGAGAAAATTTCGGCATTTATCTTGCTTTGACTAGGCATAATGTCCTCGCCATACTTGCGTTGATAGTCCTTAATCCTTTGCAAAATCTCATCTGCCTTGCTGTAATTGCCCTCTATCAAGCCCAAAACGCTAGCGTTTATGTAGTTGCCAAACAAAAACGCCACTTCTTCGCCCTCTGCTTGATTTATCAAGCCCATTTTGCTCGCCTCATCAAGCTGATTTGGGGCAAGCCAAAGATTGTCCTGCTTGCTTTGCAAAGGAAAGATTTTCAGCAAATCCCCGCCAAGCACTAAATTTAAGATATTTGCCCGCTCATCAAGTTTGATAAGCTCTTTGTCAAAAACTCCGCGCGCGTTAGGGTTTTTGCGGTTTGCGTTTTCTACATATTTTTGCAATTTATAATTGTCATTTTCATCGAAAAAATCCGCATAGCGAATGTATTTTTGCGGGGCATTTAGCCCTAAAATTTTAGCAAATTCAGCATTGACACCGCTGTTTTTTGGCATAATGATTATGGGTTCAAAAGCCCACCACTGCTTAAACATAAACATAGAAATCACCACGCCGCTGGCATCTTGCCCTTGATAAGTCCTGCTTTTGTAAAGTTTTTCCAAAATCTCGCCCGCTAAGGTGTCAAGCGGAGTCATTCTGCCGCCTTGCTTTTGCACCACAAGGCTAGCGAGCTTTTGGCTGTGTTCTTTGCTAAAAGCTGGCATTTTAGCGCGGCTTGTGCCTAAGTGCGGATTTGAATTTGCGTTTAAATTCTCAGCTGTGGCTGAATTTTGGGCTGAATTTGCGTTAGAATTTACGCTTTCTTGTGAATTTAAAGCTGAATTCGTGCTTGCATTTGTTTCATTTGCCCATAAATTTGGCGTTGCCACAAAAAAGCCGAGCGCAAAAAGCACAGCCGTAGCGGTTTTAAGCGCGTCTTGGTTGATGAGTTTTGAAAGGACACGAAAGCGGGATTTTGGATTTAAAAGGCTGAAAAACATTCCCACTATCAGCAAAAAGTAGCCTATGTAGGTCGGAATCTTGCCGGGGTCTTTATTTACCGATAAAATCGTGCCTTTTTCGTCTCTATCATAAGAGCTTTGATAAAAGCGATAGCCACGATAATCAAGCACATTGTTCATAAAAATGCGGTAGTCAAACTTCGTATCGCCATCTCTTACCTCAACTTCACTTGCATAAGAGCTTGGCGAGTTTGAGCCAGGGTATCTGTCCATCACAAAGTCCTTCAAATAAAGCTCAAAAGGCAAATCAAGGCTCACAGGGCTATAAGAGACAAAAAAGAGCTGCCCGCCCACATCAACAGGCGTGGGGTTAGCGTATTCAAAAAGCGTTATGTCCTTGCTTTGCCCCTTAAATTCCAAACTCACTTGCAAGCCATTGACGGCATTTTGGCTTAATTTTAGCTTTTCATCGCCCATTATTAGGCTGATGAGCCATTTGAAAAAGTTTTCATCTTGGGGGCGGTTTTTGCCTTTGTATTCTATCTTGCCGTTTAAGGACGCGAATTTAACGACAAAATTCATATTTGCTGCCGTGTAAAGTCTCTTTTCAGCAGCATCTGCGCTAGTGTGAGCCTTTAAAGTAGCGTTTTCTCCGCTAGCCATAGACATAAAATTTAAATTCTCGCTTGAAATCACTTGCAAATTCTTGTCGATTTTGATGAAAGGCTTTGGAGCGTTGTCGTTTAAAAAGGCAAAGTTAATGCCGTTTATGTTGATAGTGTCGCCCTCGCCCAGCACAAGCTCGTTTGCGCCATCTTGCGGGGTGTTTATCATCAGCACTAAAAGTGGCGGGCTTTGCGTGTCATTGACATAGTTTTCCTCCACATCAAGAAGCAAATTTTTGTATTTTAAATGCGCTGTTTCATCGTCTATTTTGAGTTTCATATCAAAGCTATTTGCAAAGGGCAGCAAAGCCACATCTTCGCCCAAACTTTGCGTGTAGGTTTTCTCTCCACTTAAAGCGGCGAATTTCACATAGGACTTTGAGCTTACTACGCTAGCGTTAGCGCTTTGCTCTCTTATGTGTAAGTTGCCATCATAGCCCAAGTAGCGCGTCATCGCCGCACCCACAAGGATAAGCAAAAACGACAGGTGAAAGGTAAGCAGCGGCAGCTTTGAGCGGTTTATCATCTTGTATCTGTAAATCGCACAGGCTAAATTCAGCCCCAAAATAAGCTGGACAAAGCCAAAATAAGCCGTCCCATAAACCATAGCCCAAGCCGTGCTGGTGCTATAAGCACTCTCTATAAAGGTTGCGATAGCGCAGAAAAACGCGAAGATTAAAAACAGCACAACGCTGATTTTCAGGCTACCAAAGGCGTGTAAAACCTCTTTCATCGTGTATCCTTTGTGTAAAATTTGCAATTTTGCGTGTGAATTTTAGTCAAATTTAGTCAATCTTTCGTTTCAAAGTGTTTGTTTTTTGTTGAAATTTAACAATTTTTGCAAATCACAGGCAAAGATAATGAAATTTGTTGAATTTATGCTAAAATTCACTCAAATTCATCATAAAAAGGACAAAAATGAAAAATATCGCTAGCGAAAATTTGTCAAAGCTTGGCAAGGGATTAGGCGAAAGCAAGCTCGGCAAGGGCTTGGGGGATTTTAAGAAGTTCATATCACGCGGCAATGTCGTGGATATGGCTGTGGGCGTCATCATCGGGGCGGCTTTTGGCAAGATAGTATCAAGCCTTGTCAATGATGTGCTAATGCCCTTTGTGGGCATTTTTATGGGCGGGGTTGATTTCAGCCAGCTTGCCATCACCATAGGCGAAGCGCAAATCAAATACGGCGCTTTTATCCAAACTATCATTGATTTCATCATCATCGCCTTTACGATTTTTGTGGTAGTGAAGCTTTTCGAGCGGCTCAAACGCAAAGAAGAAGAAGCCCCAGCCACGCCCGCTGCAAAGCCAGAAGACATAGTGCTTTTAACAGAAATCCGCGATTTGCTTGCAAAGCAAAAGTAGCGCAAAAAGGCAGTTTATGATTTTAGGATTTCTCGCACGCTTTTGTGTATAGCGTGCTTGTTTTTGGCGTAAATTTGCTCAAATTTCAGTCAAACTTTAATTTGATTTTGATGAAAATTCATTCAAAATTTGGGCTAGAATTTAAATTTTTTAGCTAAAATTTAAATTTTTAGCTAAAATTTCTAAAAATTTATGCAAAATAAACTTTTGCATTATCCAAAAAAAGGACAAAAATGAAAACACAAAATATCAAAGGCTTTTTTAGCTTGGTAGCACTTTGTAGCGTGCTTTTAGCTCAAAATGCTTTGGCAAAGCCACCGCACGAGTTAGATTTTGCGCCACACGAAAAGCCACACTTAAAGGCTAAGCAAGGGCAGGGTTTTGCTTACGGCGAGTTGCCCCATATCAAAGGCATCGCGCCTGAAATCTTTGCAAGTGCGAGTCAAAACGCACAAATAAAAGCCTTGCAAGTTGAAATGGCGTTGCGCAAAGATTTACGCAAGGATTTACAAAAATTCAAAGACGAGCGCGAGGAATTAGAGCTTCAAAAAAGAATTACACAAGTGAAATTCTACCACGCCAAAGCTCAAAACGATGAAAAGCAAGCAAAAGACTTGCTCGCACAAATTTATCAAAACGAGCAAGCCCTAAACAAAAACAAAATCGCCGAACGCGAATTTCGCAGCACACAAGAGTTAAAAAGGGCTGAAAAACTTTACAAAGAGTTGCAAGGCAAATGAACCTTGCGTGAGTTATAATGACAAACAAGGCAAGTTTGATGAAAAAAGGGCGTTTTTTGCTTAAATTTAGCCACAAAGCAAATCCGTCAAAGCAAGGGCAAGCAAAAAGGCTTAAAAATTTAGCAATCCTTAAAAATGCCTTTAAATTCACAAAGGCGTGCTGATGAGTGCTGCAAATCTTTTGGCTTGGCTGAATTTCTTTGTCGCTGATGTGCGCGATGGCTTGGGACCTTTTTTGGGCGTGTTTTTGCTGCAAAATGGCTTTGGCGAAACGCAAATAGGACTCATCGGCACGCTTTCGCATATCGCCGCGCTTGTTTTTGGCGTGCCTTGCGGAATTTTAGTCGATAAAACCACGCGCAAAAAAGAACTCATCGCCTTTTTTATCACTCTCATCGTGCTTGCTTGCGTGTTTAACTACTTTTTTCCATCTTTCATTTTCACGCTTTTAGCGCAAATTTTCGCGGCTTTAAGCGGAGTTTTTCTCGCCCCAGCCTTTGCCGCGCTTACGCTTGGGATTATGGGCGTGCAAGGCTATGCGCTACAATGTGCGCGAAATGAAGCCTACAAACACGCTGGCACCGTCTTTGGCGCGACACTTGGCTTTGTCTTTGCCTTTTATTTTGGGATTGCGAGCATTTTTTTCATCACCGCAGCACTTGGCGGCGTGTCTTTGATAGTGCTTTCTTTCATCAAAAAAGACGCCATTGATGACACCGTAGCGCGCGGAGAAATTCACAGCACAAAGGCGCAAAGCGTGAGCGTGTGGGCGTTGTTTGCGGACAAAAGGGTGCTGGTGCTTTGCCTTACAATGTTTTGCTTTCATTTAAGCAACGCCGCAATGCTGCCGCTTCTTAGTCAAAGGGCGCACGCTATGGGGGTTGATTCAAGTGGAGCTTACGCAGCCGCTACCATCATCATCGCTCAAAGCACGATGATACTCGTGGCTTTTGTTTGCGGGCGTTTGGTGAGCGAAAAAAGCCCGCGAAATTCAAGGGACAAAGGCACATTCAACGCTGGCAAAATCTACTTTTGGCTCTTTTTTGCCTGCTTTTTCGCCCTTATCGTTCGGGCTTTTATAGCGGCAAATTTCGCTGGTATCGGCGGTATGGTGCTTACTCAGCTTTTAGACGGCGTAGGGGCTGGCGTGAGTGGCGTTGTCGTTCCTATCGTAGTGGCGATGAGCTTGCGTGGCAGCGGGCATATCAATGCGGCTTTGGCTTTTGTGCTGACTTGTGGCGGGCTTGGCGGGGCTTTAAGCGGTGCTGTGGGCGGGTATTTTGCTGAATTTTATGGATATTTTAGCGCGTATTTGTTTTTAGGGGCTGTGGCGGTGCTGGGGCTTGTGCTTTGGGTGCTTGGGAGCAAGTTTGTGCTGGTTAAGCAAAGTGTGATATAATGAGCGAAATTTTAAGGGAAGTAATGAGC
>UQBJ01000010.1 GCA_900539255.1 uncultured Campylobacter sp.
AGGCTTGAATTCATCGCATTTCAAGCGGGTTATCTCTTTCTTTGAAGTATCCAAATTTACCTTAAATTTGGATACTTTGGCACGATTTAAGGCATTACGGCGTTTGTGATGACAAATTAAACGAAAATCAGCATTTTAAAACATAAAAATAAAAAGTTTTTTTAAAAATTCAATTAAATTATCCTTGTAAGTCAATTTGAGTTACTCTTGCAGTCAAATTTAAGTTGCCCTTGCAAGGCGCGGTGTCGTTTTTAAGCCCTACTCATCTTTTACAAGTCTAAAAATCACAGCTTTGTCCCTTGCGAAATTCACACGAAAGCGCAGTGGTAGCAGGGTGATAAAGGTTTGGCTTTGTGCTTGAAATTTATGGCTTTTGACAAAGTCTCGCACCTTAATGTCAGCACGCGAAAAGCACAAGGCAAGCTCGTCCTTGTGGGCGTTTAAGAAGTTGAGTTTGATTTGGCGTGGCATTTCATCGTCTATGCCGCCTAGTGCAGTTTTACCAAGCGTTCGCAAGTCCTCATCTGTATAAACAAGGTCGCACACATACTGCTCTGCTACCCTTTGGCTTGTCGTCATCGCGGGCGAGATATAGTCGTTTTGGTAGGTTAAGATGAAGTCCTTGCTGTTAAACTCCGCCCAAAAGATGAATTCTTGGGCGAAGACACTTAGCACCATAAGGGCTAGTAAGCAAACAATTCTCTCCACTTGTCCCCGTCTATTTTAAGCTCTACATTCACGCGGTAAAGCCCTTGTGAAAAGCTTTCCTCCACAACGCTAGCGTTTTTAATCAGCCCATTTACCTGTGCGGTGATAGTTGAGCTTGTCAGCATAGCGTCCTTGACGGTGTCCTTGCCATTTACCTTGACTCCAAAAAGCTTGCCTGCAAGCTGTCTGTAAGCATCGGCAAGGGCTGCGCGCTTAGCTAAGGCTAGGGCTTGGGCTGCTGAAACGGTGTTAAGCGGAGCTATGCCCTCGCCAACTGCGCCAAATATCATCTCGTTGTCCGAGTTGTCATAAGCCAGCATTTTTTCTTGCTGGATAATGTCTCTGACATCGTCTTTATCGACTTTTTGCACCACTAAATCTTGGTTTGCAAAGTCATCGACTGGCGCACCTGTGAGTGAGTCCCCACCCGTGCCAGCGCCACCACCGCCTGCACCACCTAAGCCACCACCGCACGCTGTAACCGTGAGTGCCGCGAGTAATGTTAAAAGCAAATTTTTCATTGTTCAACCTTAAAATGTAGTTTTAAATTCAAGTCATTCGAGTTCATTTTCACCTTCTTCTTCGTTTAAATCCTCTTGTTTAGGGCATTTTGCAATGCTCACTACCTCGTCATTTTCGACATTGACGACAATCACGCCACTCGTGGCACGCCCAGCCTTGCGTATGCTTTGCATATCCACGCGTATCATCTTGCCGCTACTTGTAAGTGCCATCAAATCCATAGCCTCATCGACTATCACAACGCTGATTAAATCCTGCGTTTTGTCGGTGAGCTTCATACAAATGACACCCTTGCCGCCGCGCCTTGTCAAGCGATACTCGCCAGCATTTGTGCGTTTGCCTATGCCTTTGGCGCTGATACTCAGTATCTCTTGCTCGTTGTTTTCAATGAAAACCGCACCTACTACTTCGTCATTTTTCTCTTTAAACTTAATAGCTGTTACGCCTCTACTTACGCGTCCAATCTCTCTAACGCTGGCTAAATGGAACTTTATACACATTCCTTTTTTTGTAACAACAAAGAGCATTTTACCATATTTTTCGTTATTTAGCTCATTATTTGGCGAATTTTCGTCATTTTCCGCTAAATTTTCGCTTTCATCGGCTGAATTTTCACTCATTTGTTCGTTTTGAGCTAAAATTTGAGCTTCATTTTCGTCTCTTTCTACAACTATGGCTGTAACAAGCTCGTCATTTTCGTCCAAATTTATAGCCTTAACGCCGACGGTTCTTATGTTTTGATACTCGCTTAAATTTGTGCGCTTGATAAGTCCGTTTTTGGTGAAAAAGCATAGCGATTTACTCTTGTCAAAGTCGCTTGTTGGGATAATCGCCATTATCTTTTCATCAGCTTGCAGGTTGATTAAATTCACCACAGCCTTGCCCTTAGCGGTGCGACTGCCCTCTGGGATTTTATAAACTTTGAGCCAATAAAGCTGCCCGCGGTCAGTTACAAACATAAGCGTGTCGTGGGTGTTTGCTGTGAAAAAGCTCTCTATAAAGTCATCTTCATAAGTTGTTATGGCTACCTTGCCCTTGCCACCGCGCTTTTGCTTTTCATAAGTCTTGCTCGGCACGCGTTTTATGTAGCCTCTGTGTGTTATGGTTACAACCATATTTTCATTTGGGATTAAGTCCTCTATGTCAATGTCTTCATAATCATCTTCGATTTGCGTAATGCGTGGGACATTGAATTTGCTTTTAATCTCTTTAAGCTCTTCGCGGATTAAATTTTCAAGCAATTCCTCGCTTTTAAGCAAGGCTTCAAGCCTTTGAATTTCAGCTAAAAGCTCTTTTAACTCGTTTTCGATTTTTTCACGCTCCAAGCCCGTAAGGCGACCTAATCTCATCTCTAAAATCGCATTTGCCTGAGCCTCGCTGAGCTTAAATTCACGCATTAAGCCCTCTTTTGCGATGACATTGTCAGCACTTGCCTTGATGAGCGCGATAACCGCATCTATGTTGTCTAGGGCGATTTTAAGCCCTTCTAAAATGTGCGCCCTTGCCCTAGCCTTTTGTAGCTCAAAGAGAGTGCGGCGAATGATGACGGTTTTGCGGTGATTTAAAAAGAGTGTTAAAAGCTCGATGAGTGAGAAAATTTTAGGCTCTTTGTTGTTAATGGCAAGCATTATCACGCCAAAGGTAGTTTCCATAGTGGTCGATTTGAAAAGGTTGTTAAGCACTATGTCGCTCATCGCGTCTCGTTTTAGCTCAATGACGACACGAATGCCCTCCATATCGCTTTCATCACGCACTTCGCTAATGCCATCAATCTGCTTTTCTTTGACAAGCTCAGCGATTTGCTCGACAAGCCGTGCTTTGTTGGTTTGATAAGGCAGCTCATCGATGACGATAATGTCTTTGTTAGCTTTTTTTTCTATGTGGGTTTTTGCGCGAATTTTAATCCGTCCGCGCCCCGTGCGGTAGGCTTCTATAATGCCCTTTTTGCCGTAAATGATACCGCCTGTTGGAAAGTCTGGTCCCTTGATAAAGCCCATAAGCTCATCCAAACTTGCTTCTTTGTTATCAAGCAGATACAAAAGCCCATCAACAAGCTCGTTTAGGCTGTGTGGTGGTATGTTTGTCGCCATACCTACGGCGATACCGCTGCTTCCGTTTAAAAGCAAATTCGGCACGCGGCTTGGCAGCACATCAGGCTCGCGTTCGCTGCCGTCATAGTTTGGGATAAAATCCACCGTTTCTTTTTCTATGTCGCGCAAAAGCTCGTGAGAAAGGCTACTCATCTTTGCTTCGGTGTAGCGCATAGCCGCCGCGCCGTCTCCGTCTATGCTACCAAAGTTGCCTTGCCCTGTAATGCTCGGCACGCGCATAGAAAAGTCTTGCGCCATACGCACAAGCGCGTCATACACGGCTGTATCGCCGTGCGGGTGATAGCGCCCGATAACAGCGCCCACAATGCGGGCGGATTTTACGAAATTTGTGCGCGATTTGGACTCGTCATTTTGCATAGCGTATAAAATTCGTCTATGCACAGGCTTTAAGCCGTCTCTTGCATCAGGCAAGGCACGCCCGATGATAACGCTCATCGAGTAATCCAAATAGCTTGTTTTAATGGAATTTTCTATATCCACGACTTCTATATCTTTGTCAAACATACTTTCCATAGAGTTCCTTATCAAATTCAAAATGTAATTTTACCATTTTAATCCTTTGCATCAGCTAAAACGAGTGCAAAAAGCACAGAAATTTTATTTTTTTCTAAAACGCCCCTTGCTTCGAGCAAAGACGAACCTGTTGTGATAATGTCATCAACCAAAATCACGGGAAATTCGGGCTTTTTCAAAAGCTTGTAATTTCTCTTGTGCCTTTGGCGAAAGGACACGCTTTTGCCCGAGTATTTCACGCTCGAACTTGCTTGCAAGGCATTATACAAAGGTTTTACAAACGCTGTTTTAAGATGACGGGCTAAAATCGCTGAATGCGAGTAAAGCGCATTTTGCACCCTATCATCAAGCGGAATGGCGTTTAAAGCAGTTTGCGGGGCGAAAAAGTCCTTAAATTTAGCAAATGAAAGCCTTGCTAAGGCGTTAAAGACGAAATACCCATAAAATTTATGCTTCGCAAAGAGCAAATGCTTTATCTCGCTATATTTGTAAAAAGAATACACCTTAAAATCCCTATCTAACTGCCTTACGCCCAAAGAAAACTCTCCAAGCTCCATTTCACAATGCTCACAAAAGGTAAGCAGTGAAAAAGAGCCACAATTACAGCATCTCAAAGCGCTGAAATGATATTTGCTGTCTTATTTGCCAGCTGCCTTAAAAGCAAATAAGTGTAAAATGAAATCTCATTTGTGTTGCTAAACCCCATTATATCTTGCTTTGTGCGCACAACTATATCTTTGTCGTGGTTAATATCTTTTAAAGTAAGCCTACCTGAAACATTTGAGTGAAGCCCTGTGGCATCAAGGTTTGCCGAAAAAGTCAAAAAGTCTAAATCAAGCCGCAGCACATAGGGCGAGTTGTTTATGCCCTTAACAATTTTCATTCCGCGCGCTTGCAGTTCTTGCTTTAAAAAGTTAAAAAATACAGCGTTGAATTTTTCATTGATGATATAGCTTTTTCCCTTAGCGTAAAAAATCTTTTGTTCCTCCGCTAAATCGCTAATGGCGTGTATATAAATCTTTTTCACGCCCACACTCTTGTCCAAAGTCCTTTTATCCGCACAGCAACGAATGCCCACATCGCTTATGTAAAGCAGCCCACGAATTTTAGCTTCAAAAGCCTTTGGGTCATCGCAAGGATAGCAAGCTTGTTTGTTTGCCGTGTCATTTACCTGCTTGATAGTGGTGTCGCTTTTGCTTCCGCACCCTACCAAAAAAAGCGCAAAAGCAATGAGAAAAATTTTGCGTATCATCGTTTGTCCTTGAATTTTTTGTCTAATTATAACCATAAATTTATAAGAGAAAGTTAAAAATACAATTTTTTCTCACACTTTTTTTGCGATAAATTTTTTGTGTATTTTGGTAACAAATTCAGCCCAAAAAGAGTATAAATTCAAAGCAAAATTTAAATTTTCTCGCTCTTGTTGCTATAATTTTACAAGTTCTTACAAAGGACAATTTCTTTCAAGGAGTTTCAATGTCAAATTCTACCAAAACTGCCATTGTGCTGGTGGATATCGTGCTGTTTATCGCCCTGCTTTATGTGCTACCTTTTGAAACAAAGGTAAATCAAGGCTTGGCTATACTTGTCTTTATCGCTGTTTTGTGGCTCACAGAAGCCTTGCATACGACCGTTACGGCGATTTTAATCCCCGTTTTAGCCGTAGCCACAGGGCTGATGAGCACCAAAACCGCTCTGCACGGCTTTTCAGACCCGACTATCTTTTTGTTTTTCGGTGGTTTCGCACTTGCTGCTGCTATGCACCATCAAGAGCTTGATAAAATCATCGCTCAACGCATTTTGCTTTTCGCAAAGGGCAATTTTAAGCTAGCGGTGCTTTATATCTTTTCCATAACCGCCTTTTTGTCGATGTGGATGAGCAACACTTCCACAGCGGCGATGATGCTACCCCTTGCTATCGGTATGCTTTCACAAATCAGCTTTAAAGAAAGCCCTACTACTTATGCTTTCGTGCTACTTGGCATAGCATTTAGCGCGAGTATAGGGGGCATAGGCACACTTGTAGGCACTCCGCCTAACGCCATACTCGCCGCAAATTTACACATTACCTTCGCCGAGTGGCTTAAATACGGCATTCCTATCGTCATCATCTTTATGCCGTTGATGATAGCCGTGCTTTTCTTTGTCTTAAAGCCGAATTTAAGCTATAAAGTAAGCATTAACATAGACGATAAAATCGCAATGACCCGTCAAAAGTGGCTTACTTTGGGAATTTTCGCTTTCATCGCCTTGTGCTGGATATTTAGCGCTCAACTCAATCCGATTTTTTCTGAATTTTTAGGACTTGAAAAGAAAATGGCGTCCTTTGATAGCGTCATAGCTATATTTGCAGCCATTTTAGTGTGTGCGTTTAAAGTGGTGAGTTGGAAAAAGGTTCAAGAAAATACCGACTGGGGAGTTTTAATGCTCTTTGGTGGCGGTATCACTTTAAGCGTGCTTTTAAAGGACTCAGGGGCAAGCAAAGTAATGGCAGATGCTGTCATATCAATAGTTCAAGGCGGACATTTATTCTTAATCGGTCTTGTGGTGGCGTTTTTCATCGTTTTCTTAACTGAATTCACCTCCAACACCGCATCAGCCGCACTTTTAGTGCCACTTTTCATCTCCATAGCTGATTCTTTGGGTGCGCCACCACTTGGACTTGCGCTCATCATCGCCATAGGGGCGAGCTGTGCCTTTATGCTTCCTGTGGCAACCCCGCCAAACGCCATAGTTTTCGGCACAGGCTACATTAAGCAAAGCCAGATGATAAAGGTCGGCATTTGGCTCAACATTTTCTGCGCCATTATCATCGCCACTTTGGCGTATTTCTTTTGGCTTTAAAGCCTAAGCAAAGAGTGCATTTTAGCACTCTTGCTTTAAATTTACGCCTTGCAAAAAGGCTTTTTGCTTCAATTTGCGCCCAAAATTTAAGTTTATCGACAAAGGCTAAATTTCGCCCAAAAAAGCCTAAATTTAAACACTTTTGCTATAATCTTGCAAAGGTTTGTGATGAAAAAAGAGTTTTTTAGCCAGCTTGAAAAGATTTTGTATGAGACAGATGAAAGGCGCAAATTTGCTGAATTTAAGCACTTTTACGAGGATTTTAAGGCTTTTAAATTTGACTTTGATTTTGAACAAAAAGCCTTGCTTAAAAGCACTTTGCGCCCAAATTTACGCATTAAAGAAGCACTTAAAATACGAAGAGTGCGCACGCTTAGCTCAAACGAAGCCCTTGCTAAAATGCTGCATTCCATCGCTCACATAGAATTTTGCGCCATCAACCTTGCCTTAGACAGCACTTACCGCTTTCGTGGGCTTGAAAGGTGCTATTATGAGGACTGGCTTGAAGTAGCAGATGAGGAAATCAAGCATTTTAGCCTACTCAAACAAGCCTTAAACGAGCTAGGCTTTGAATATGGCGACTTTGAAGTGCATATCAACCTTGAAAACGCCTTGCAAGCGACAGCACATTCTTTGAAATTAAGAATGGGCGTGGTTCATAGGGGTTTAGAGGCAAGAGGACTTGACGCAAATCCCTTTGTAGTAGCTAAACTAGACAGCACAAAGCACGCCATAAAGCCTTTTTTACGCGAAATTCTAGCTATCATTTTGCGCGATGAAATCACCCATGTGCAAAAAGGCGATAAATGGTGGCGTTTTGCCAAAGACGAAAAGGACGATTTTATCGCACTTTGCAAGGCTTACGAGCAGTTTAGCCTCGCAGGAAAGGTTCTTAACAAAACCGCTCGCTTGCAAGCTGGCTTTGAGGAAAGCGAACTTGCAAGCCTTGAAGCCTTTTATCAACGACAAAAGCCTTGAATTTTCGCTATCAAAGGCTCTTAATGCCTTATAAAGCGAAAAATTCTTGCTTTCTTGTCAAAATTCAAAAGGCATTTTGCAAAAAGTTAAGCAAATTTGTCGCCAAAAAGGCAAACGCCTTATAAGGCTAAATTTCAAGTCTCACATACACCCTTTGTGGTGCAGGATAGCCCTCGCAAGTAAGCCTCTCATCGCCTTTGTCTAAAAAATCACTCAAAGAAAAGCCCTCGCTCCACGCCGTTTTTCTTTGCTCAAAGCTATCAGTTGCCCTTGTAGCAAGCACTTCAAAGCCTTTAAAGCCCGCTCGTTCGCACCAATTTCGCAGCGCAGGAATGCTTGGCACAAAGTGAATGTTGGCGATTTTGGAGTAGGTTTGGCGTGGCACAAGGGCTATTTCTCGCTCATCAGCGATATAAAGTGTGTCTAAAAACACCACTCCGCCTTTGTTTAAACTTGCTTTTAGCTCTTTAAGCATTTTCAGCGGGTCGCTGCGGTGATAAATCACGCCCAAACAAAAAATAACATCAAATTTATGCTCATAGCTTGGCAGGCTCTCAACGCCCAAAAGTTCATACTTCACACTTGTTTTAGCAAGGGCGTTGATAAGGCGAAACTGCAAAAAAGTCCGCACGCTTGGGTCAAAGCCAACAAGCTTTTTTGGGGCAAATTCAAGCATTTTAAACAGATAATACCCATTATTACAGCCCACATCAGCCACTACCTTGCCGCAAAGCTCGTTTAAATGTGGCTTTAAAAGGTTAAATTTCACAAAACTTTGCCACTCACTATCGATAAAAAGCTCATTTATGCGAAAGGGTCCCTTGCGCCAAGGCTTTAAATTTAGGGCGATTTGATAAATTTCATCATCAAATTCACGCTCACAAGCTATCTCAACGCTATCATTTAGGCTCAAATCTCCTATTTTTACACGCTTTTCAAGGCTTTCAATGCGCCCAAGCACGCTTTTTTCGCTTTCATTCATCGTTTTTGCTTTCATTTTACTCATTTTGCTTTGTAAATTTATGCAAAAATTCTACTTTTTTAAAGCAAATTTTGGGTTAAAGGCTTAACTTTTTAGCAAAAAGGACGATTTTAGTGCAATTTAGGCGTTTTGTAAGATTTGTAAATTTACTCAAAGGCAAGCAAAATGCCACAAAACAAGGATAGCGATGGACAAACTCTCATCAGGCGTAAGTTTAGCTGGGCTTTACAGCACTTTATTAGACTCAAAGCGAGCAAATATCGCTGCCAAAGACAAAGCCGCCTTGCTTGAAGAGAGTCAAAAACCCATTCAAAGTGCCATAAAAACGACTCCAAACGACAATTACTCCGCTTCATATATAGGCGATTTCGTCAAAGTTGCCTTTGAAGATGAGCGCAGCAAACAGCTTGTGAGCGTGAATTTAAGCACCCGCAATTTACTCAGGCTCATCTCGCATTTTGGTGGCGAAAACAACTTTTTCGTGCGAAATGACGGCGTGGTAAGGCTTAACGGCGATGCGCAAAACTTTGTCTCGGGCTGGTTCGACAAGGTGGCTTATGAGATGAATTTACTCGGCGCAGATACTGATAAAAACGGGCTTATCTCTGGCGATGAGCTAGCAAACACCTTTTTTTACGAAAACCCTTATGTGTATGGCAACGCTAAAAAAGCCGAAGATGTCAGCATTTACACGCTTACGGGTGGTGCTAAAATCGCTTACGATGAAAGCGATTTGCGTGGCGTGCAAATCGAGCGAGTGATTGATGGCTCGTTAAATGCGCTGCTTGATGGGGACAAAAATATGGACGGCAAAATCACCTTTGTAGAGCATTTTGGCGGCAAGATGATGGCGCTTGGTAGCGTAGAAATGGAGCTTAAAGGCGGCTCAAATGCGGGCTTTAACCCCTTTGAATTTATGCTTGAAGAGCTTAAAAAAATGCTTGAAGAGTTGCAGCAAAAGTTGCAAAAGGGCTTAAAAAGTGCGGACAAACTCAAAGAAAAAGCCGCTACACAGGGCTTGCAAGCCTTAAATAGTATGGAGTTAGAGCTTTTAAAAAGTCAAAATCCGCTGGATTATGAAAGGCTTAAAAACGGGCAAAATGTGGCTTTATCGGGGCAAAATGGCGCAAAAAATTTGGGCGAAAATTTGAATTTAAACGAGCAAAATTCAGCCCTTTCAAGCGAAAATTTAAATTTAAATGAGAAAAAAACAAGGCTTTCAAACCAAACTCAAAGCGACAAAAACGCGCTAAATTTAAGCCCACAGGCTGAATTTGACGAGCAAATAAACAAAACAGGCAGCGAAAGTGCGGAATTTAAAAATGAAAACGCCACAAATCAAAACGCTAATTTTGTGAGCCAAAATACTACATTTACAAATCAAAGCACGCAATTTTCACGCCAAAACTCTAACTTTGCAAGTCAAAGTGCTAAATTTCAAAGTGAAAATGCTGAATTTAAAAACGAGAACGCTACAAACCAAAACGCTCAATTTACGAACAAAAACAAGCCTTTGACAAAGGATTTACGCCAAATCAACGAGCTTTTGAGCGTGCTAAATAATGCCGCAAACAAAAGCCTTTTGTCAAGCCAAAGCCAAAACAAGCTCAAAGCCCTTGAAAATTTGCATTCGCTAGCTAGCTCATTAAGTAAGGATTTACGCGCGCAAATTCAAGCAAAAAGCATTAAAATCGTGGATTTTAGGGTTTGAAATAACATAAATTTTGTGTAAAATTTAAAGATTTGCGTTAAAATCAAATGATAACAGCGCACACAAAACTTTTGCAACACAAAAGCGGAGAAAAACTTGCACGCAAATACATAAAAAACGGCGGCTGCGTAATGATGTTTTCAAGCAACGAAAAAGCCTTTATCAGCAAGCACAAAGGCAAGAGTGCGACTAAATTTTACACGGATTTTTACGACATAAAGGCTGATAAATGCAAGTTAGATGATAAAGAGTGCAAGACTTACTAGCGTGCGCAAAAGCAAAGCCACCCAAAAAAGTGGCTTTAAAAAGCAAATCCTTACAGCAAGGAATTTAGCTTATCGGTGATGGTTTGCTTGCTTTGTGCACCGATGAGAGTATCAACGACTTGTCCATCTTTGAAAAAGATGAGCGTAGGTATGGAGCGCACGCCAAATTTAGCCGACAAATCCGCCTCTTCATCGGTATTTACCTTGCAGATTTTCGCCTTGCCTTCAAAATCGCCCGCCAGCTCGTCTATGACGGGGGAAAGCATCTTGCAAGGACCGCACCAAGGCGCCCAAAAATCCACCAAAGCCACGCCTGACTCAGCCTCGCTGAAATTCGCTGAGCTTAACTCTATGTATTTTGCCATTTTTTCTCCTTAAATTTTTTGTAAAATGTCATTTTAGCTTAAAAAACTAAACGGCAGCTTAAAAAGTGATATTTTCTCTAAAATCTGTCTTATTTTTATAAATGCAGAGCAAATCCACTTGAAAATCGTTGTTTAAACCCTTTTTAAGCAGGTAAAAATTCAGCGTTTTTAGGATTTTTTCGTATTTTTTAGCATTGAGTCGGTAGCTTGCTTCATAATCTCCCTCCGTGCTTTTCACCTCGATAAAATGCAAAATTTCGTCCTTTTTGGCGATAATGTCAATCTCTCCAAATTTTGAGTGAAAGTTGCGCTCGATGATTTCAAAGCCTTGTTTTTTCAAGTAGCTTTGCGCCTTATCCTCGCCCAAAAGTCCGTTTAAATACGCTTTTAGTCCCATTGCTCGATACGCATCATAAAGGGCTTTTCTTTGACGAAATCCTGCCTTGCAAGCTTGCTCAAAAGAGCCTGAATTTGGCGCTCAAAGCTGTGATGCGTGGTGAAATAAATCGTGCTGATAGCCTTGCTCGCCTTTGGCTTTTGCAAAAAGCTATCCACAGAAATGCCCGCCTCGCTCATCAGCTGCGTGATTTTACTCAAAACGCCGATTTTATCCTCGACTTTAAGCCGCAAATAATACTTCGTGTAAATGTCAGCCTTCGGCACGAGCGTGAAATTCGGCTCGTTTAAAAAGCCAAGCATCGCACCTTTGGCACTTTGCGCCCTTGCATAATCCATCAAATCCGCTATCACAGCACTTGCCGTTGCCTTGCCGCCCGCACCAGCCCCATAATACAAGCTCTCGCCCAGCAAATCGCCCACCACGCTCACGGCGTTCATCACTCCGCTTACCTTAGCGAGCATTTTGCCCTTGTCTATCATCGCAGGATGCACTCTTAGCTCTACTTTGTCGCCCTTTGCTTTGGCAATGCCTAAAAGTTTGATGACAAAGTCAAATTCGCTCGCAAAATACATATCCTCCGCACTTATCTGGGTAATGCCCTCTATTAAAATGTCCTGTGGCTTTGCCCTTAAATCAAAGGCTAGGCTTGATAAAATAAGCAGCTTGTGCGCCGCGTCCAAGCCCTCTATATCAAAAGTAGGGTCAGCCTCCGCATAGCCTAAATTCTGCGCCACTTTTAACGCCTCATCAAAGCTCGTCCCATCGGCACTCATCGAGCTTAAAATATAATTGCTCGTGCCGTTTAAAATGCCATAAATTCGCCCAACTCCGTTCGCGCAAAGCCCTTCTTTTAGCACTTTGATGATGGGCAAGCCCCCAGCCACGCTTGCTTCGTAGCCAAAAAAGGTGTTTTGAGCCAGCTCTTGCAACTCATAGCGATGATAAGCAAGCATTGCTTTGTTTGCGCTTACCACAGGCTTGTTTTTAGCCAGAATTTCGCGCACGATTTCAAAGGGCGCATCAACGCCGCCCATAAGCTCGACAAAAATGTCTATGTCATCGCGCTCTAAAATCTCGCTCGCCTTTGTCGTAACGGGGATTTGCGCCTTTGGCTTTGGCGTGCGAGCAAGGGCGATGATAGGCTTGATAGCCTTGCCACAACGCGCTTTGATAAGGCTTTGATTTGCCAGCAACGCCTCACAAACAGCGCTTCCAACCGTGCCATAACCCAAAACCGCCACATTTATGGTGCTTTCGTCATTTTTCATTTGTGTTCTCTTTCGTTTTTTTGTAAATTTATTGTTTTGACTTTAAATTCTTTTTAATCAACTTCTTATCAAGCCCCATTTTTGCATAAAAAAGCGCGACAACTTCTTCACGGGTTTTCACTTCAATCATTTGCTCTTTTTTAAAATCCCATTTATATCCTGCGCCTGTGCCACGCGCCCCGCGGTTGTGGAGTTTGCTAAAATCAATCTCACTAATTTTTTCAAGTCTCATAAAAAGATTATCAGGCGCAACGCCTATAAAGCAGATGAAATCGCAATTTGGCGTGTTTTTGATATGCTCATTTTGAAATTTATCATTCACATCAAGGCTTGAAGTTTTCACTTCGATTTTAATGTCGTTGATTTTTATATCCCACTCGCCTTGGTCGCCGTCTTGATAAGCTAGGGCAATGTTGCGTTCTTTGCTAAAAATGTCGCGCAAAAGTCGCTCGCCAAAGCTTCCGCGTTTGTCAATCTGCAAATGCCTTATCCTTGCGTATTTGCTCGTGCTTTTCCATTTTGAAGTTAAATTCACTTCATTTTCTATCTCGTCAAACACTGCATTTGCCAAACTTTCAATATCCATTAAAACAAACCTTTATCATAAAATCCTTGCGCTATCAATGCCTCTTCGATTAAAGAAGTGCGTAAATTTAGGCTTGAATTTGTGCCTAAAAAACTCACTTGCACCCAATCAACACCTTGCAAAGCCCTTTTTACTCGCTCTTTATCCTTTAAAATCACTATACCATAGCCCCTGCGGTGCGGTAAGGCTTCAAAGTCCGTATAAATTTGCATTTGCGGTTTGCTTGCTGAGTGAAAACAAGTGCTGGGCAAGTATAAATCGCACTTATAAAGCATCGCTTTGTTTCTCGTGCTTGAACTCGTGCCGCCATCGCTTAAAGAGTAAATTTTAATGAATTCTTTGCAGGTTTTTGGCGGATTAAATTCGATATTAAGCGTTTTGTTTGCCAGCACTCTTTTGTGTGCCCAAATTTGAAAAAGCGTGGCTACCTCAACAGCCTTGCCGTTTGGATACACAAAGCTGTCAAGGGGCAGTTTTTCGCTATGCACTAACTCATAGTCTTTTATGCGTTTTTTAGGGCTGCCCTTGCCATCGCTATCAAAAAGCGGGGGCAAAATAAAGGCGATAAAATCAGCAAATTCACTTGCGTGGTTGATGAAACGCAGGGCTAAATTCCCGCGTAAGCCAAAGGGCGGATTGCCCAAAACTATGTATTTTTGGTGCATATTTTGCGGATAAAAACTCAAAAAATTTTGACACAAAATTTCATCATTTTTATACTCCAAATCCACGCCTATGCGTGAATTTTTAGGCATTAGCTCGTAAAAACTCAAATCCCCGCAACTTGGCTCAATGAAAATATAATCATCTGCGTTAATGTTGTGGATTTGCAAAAAGTGCGAAAAGCTCTCAAAGCAGTATTTTGCCACTTCTTTTTTGGTAAAAAATTCATTATACGAGCGAAAATCAACCTTTTGTAAGTCGTATTTGTTGCCAAGCAAGAAATTTAAGTCGTAAAGGTATTCATTTGGGATTTTTTGCGTGGCTTCCCAACGCTTCAAAGTGCCTGTGTGTAGGAAAAGTTTGTCAGCGATTTCACTGAGTGAATGCTCTAACCTTAACTCCTTATAAACTAAATTCGCGCTGATAGCTAAATTTGCTCTCATTTAATGCCCTTTTATTTTGGCTAATCATAGCAAAAATGTGTAAATAAGCCTAAATTTGATAAATTTTTTCACATTTTTACTTTAAATTCCTAAATTTCAAGCATAAATTTAAAAATTTATCCAAAAATTTTTTGGCATTATAGCAAATTAAAATAAAATTTTTACCGCCTTGCTTTTCTTAAAGGGCTAAAACGCTGTGATAAAGCTTGTTTAAAAATCTTTCATAATCATTAAAAATCACGCTTCCTTCAAACTTTGCTGAATTTTTGTTTTCAAATTCAGCCTTAAATTTTTGCGAGTATTGCAAAGCCTCTCCGCTACAAAGGGCTTTATACTCATCTTTATCTCGTGCGTGGCTAAATTCGGGCAGCTTTACTACCACAAGCAAGGTTTTGTTTGGCGTGTGAAAAAAGTTTTCGACATTGTCCTCAAAAAGTTTTAGATATTTATGTAAATGATGAGCTTTTAATTCCTCGATTTTGCCTATGCTGCCGTCTTTTTCAAAATATGGCATACTCTCAGGCACGATTAAAATTTGAAAATACGGCAAGCCGTTTGAGCGCAAATTCGCCGTCTCGCCAAGCATATTTTCAAAATAATTGTTCGCATTTTGCGCGTAATTACTCATCACAAATTTAACCGCCACGCCAGCACGCCCAGCACCATTTTGCAGCACAGAAATATCCACTGCTTTATCATAATATCTGCCAACAAGGCTTTCTTCCTTGCCATCGCCCACGCCATAGGACTTTACTTCAAATTCGTTGCCAAGCTTTTGGGTTAAATCGGTTGCGATTTTAGCGTGCAAAATTTTAAGCTTTTCGTTGCTTCTTGCACTCGTTTGCAAATATGTCTCAAATGCCCTTGTAAGCGTGGCTAGAAAGTTTTCATTTAAACTCATCTTTTATCCTTTTACTCATCAAAACGCACCAAATTTATAGGCTAAAAATCGCCCCAAATCAGTGCTTGAAAAGGTATAATAACCGCCGTTTTTGTATTTGCCTAAACTTCGCACAAAGCCTAAAAATTCATTATTTCGCAAGGCTTTTTCAAAATGCTCTACGGGCAAATCACTAGCCACATAAAGCCCGCCAAAAATGCCCTCGCCAGCCTTAACCTCACAAATTCGCAAATCTTTAAGCTCACGGATAAGCGTGTTAAAGGCGATTTTGCGCTTGTGTGTGTCTTTTAGCCCTTGACTGCGCCCAAATTCAAGCCAGCTTGCACCGCGCAAATCCCTGCTTTTAAGCCGCTTTTCATACTCATCATAACGCTTTAAAACCGCACCGCTTGGCTTTATGAAAACGCCATTTTCATCATAAGGGTAAATGCACTCGCACCATTTACCATTTGAAGCCTTGTAGGCGCGAATTTTTGGGTAAGCAAAGCCACTAAAATCGCCGAAAAAAAACGCATCGCAAAGCGTGGCAAAGCCGTTTTTCACAGCCAAAGGCTTTAAATTTAGGATTTTTTTAAATTTTGTCTCTCCTAAAAAAATCTCTCCACTTGGCAAAAAAAGATTTTCATAAGCAATTTTTCTTTTTTTCAAAATTTCGCCACTTGCAAACTCGCCACACTCTACAAATTCGCTTTTTTCGCCCTTTTTAAAGGCGCTGATAAGGCTGTAAGTAGTGATTTTGTCAAACACTTTTTCGTGCGAAAAGTCTATGATTTGAGTAAGATTTTTTTCGGCATAAATTTGCCTACGCAAACTCGCCCCAGCCTTGCTATTTAGCCACGAACTAGGCGTGATAAAAACAAGCTCGCCGCCGTTTTTTAGGCACTCAAAACCAAGCTCAAAAAAGATTAAAAACAAATCACTCATTCCCCCGCGCGTGAATTTGCGGGCATTTTCGTTAAGATTATGCACTCTTATGTAGGGTGGATTGCCGATGATTAAGTCGATTTGGGTTTTGTAGTTTTCATAAAGTTCCAAAAAATCGCCATTTTGTAAATTCCACGCGACATTTTTCAAGCCAAATTCGCTTGCTACCTTGTCTAAATTCTCGTGGCATTTGCTTAAAATTTCAGTATCAATCTCAACGCCGATTAAATTTGTCTCTAACTCAAACTTTAAGCGTTTTAAATCTTTTGAATGCTCTAAAAACTCGCTCGCATAACGCCTTGCAAGTGCCGTTAGAAAAGCCCCGTCCCCGCAACCTGCTTCTAAAATTTTGCGTCCGCAAAGGGCTTTGTTTTGGGGCATTTTAAGCATTAAATCCACAACAAAAGGCGGGGTAAAAACCTGCCCTAAATTTTTGCTTTTTGTAAATGTTTTTGTGAATTTTTTTAAATTTTGGGGCTTAAATTCAGCTTTTTGACGCACAAAATCATAACTTTGACTTGGAATTTCGTTGTTTGCATTAAACAAATTCACAAAAGGCGCGGTTTTGTTAGGCGTGCTTAAATTCATCAGCCAACTTTACTCTTTCAAATACTTTTTGATATTGCGTGCGGCTTGGCGTATGCGGTTTTCATTTTCGATTAAAGCGATGCGCACATACTCATCGCCAGCCTCGCCAAAGCCTATCCCCGGGCTTACCGCCACGCTAGCCTTTTGCAAGAGTTGTTTAGAAAATTCAAGGCTTTTTAAATGCGCCTTGCTTGCAGGCAGTTTCGCCCACACAAACATACTTGCGTTTGGCTTGTTAAGCGTCCAGCCCGCATTGTCAAAGGCATCAAGCAAAATGTCAAGCCTTTTCGCATAAGTTTGCTTTATGTCCTCCACGCACTCTTGCGAGCCGTTAAGCGCGATGGTTGCAGCCACTTGTATGGGCGTATACATACCATAATCAAACCACGATTTGATTTTTTTAAGTGCGGCGATAAGGCGTTTGTTGCCCACCATAAAGCCCACGCGCCAGCCCGCCATATTGTAGGACTTTGAAAGCGTGTAGCCCTCCACAGCGACATCTTTTGCGCCCTCCACTTCAAAAATGCTTGGGGTTTTATACTCATCAAAGCAAAGCTCAGCATAAGCAATGTCTGAGATGATATAAAAGCGTTCTTTTTTTGCCACAGCGATAAGCCTTTCGTAAAAACTTTTTTGCACGGTTACGGTTGTGGGATTGTGCGGGAAATTGACGACTAAATACTTGGCGCGTGGGGAGTTTTCGTTTAGAATTTGCTCTAAATTTTGAAAAAATTTATTCTCATCAAGCTCGAATTTGTCATTGTAATCAAAGGGCATTTTGGCGACATTGCCCCCTGCGATGATGAAGGCTTGCGTGTGTATGGGGTAAGCAGGCGTTGGCACTATGGCGGTGTCGCCGGGGTTGATGATGGCGCGGGCTAAATTTACAAAGCCTTCTTTGCTGCCCATAGTCGCTACTGCCTCGCTTTCAGGGTCTAAATCCACGCCGTATTTGCGTTTATACCACTCACAAATAGCAAGGCGGAGCTTGTAAATGCCCGCACTTACCGAGTAACCTGAAGTTTTATCCTTGTTTGCGCTCTCGCAAAGCTTGTCTATAATGTGCTGTGGCGTTTTGCCGTCTGGATTGCCCATAGAAAAGTCGATGATATCTTCACCCGCACGGCGCGCTGCCATTTTAATGGCATTTACCTCAGCAAAGACATAGTTTGGTAGCCTTTCTATCGTGTTAAAGCGGATTTCATCAAACATTTTTACTCCCTTGTTTTGGCTAAATTTAGCCTTTTGTTTGAATTTAGCGTGAATTTTTGGCTCAATTCAGCCCTTTTGCTTGAATTTCGCGCTGAAATTTAGCCTTTTGCCTTGCAAAACTCAATCCAAACAAAAATTTAAATTTCGCCTAAATTATGCCTAAATTTATCTTGTAAGCTCCACTTCAAGCCCGCGCCTTATGTTGTCAAGATTATACGCATCGCCGATGATGACATACACAGCAGCACTTGGCACGGAGGTTGAAACGCGAGTTTGCTTTTTGTCGCTCATTATGCTTTTGAGTAAATTTAGGTTTTTATCCAAAAAAAACAGCTTTGGAAACCAATTATCAACCGAGCTTGCCCTAGCGTTAAGCGTTTTCGCGCCTTGCACGCTGAAAACATAGTCTTTCATCGGGCGCGGCAGTTTGGCTGTGTAGTTTATCGCCGCGTAGGCGTTTGTTTTGAGCCTTGCGTTGGCAAAGTCAAGTTGATACTCGTAATCATAGGCGTTTAAACGGCGGACATTTTTTATCACTACGAAATTTTGCTTTAAAATCGCATAAAAGCTCGCAGGGTCAAGGATATAACGCGAATCCACCTGTATGACATAACGCTTTGTATCGCTTTTTGCGTCAAATTTTATGGGCGTAAAATACACAAAACCCGCTTGATTTAAGGCTTCGTTGATGAGCTTTACAAACACCACAGCTTCGCTTTTGCCGACAAAATGCAGCTGCAAGCTCCGTGAGCTGGGCAAGGTGAAATTCACCAAAGCGTTTGTTTTCAGCACGCGCACGATTTCGCTCCAATCTGCATTGCCCGCTTCATCGACATAGTCCTTGTCCCCAAAAAGCAAGCGCAGTTTGGCATCTTGTGCGCTGTTAGCCACTACATTTCGCGCTAACTCGTAGCTAGTAAGCGAAAAGGCAAAACTTGCCACAAGGCTCACAAATAAGGCGATTTTAATGATTTTTACCAATCCTTGCCTCCGTTATAGCTTCTAAATTCTTTATCGCTGATGGCTTTGATTTTGCCATCTTTTACCAAAAAGCGCTTTGAGCTGCCCGATGGGAAACTTTGCGTTTCGCCTGTTTCATTGACAAGCGTTAAGGCTGTGCCGCCGATTAAAAGCAGCTGGTCCTTGCTTAAATCTACGCTAAAATTCTCATCAGTTACCACAGATGAATTTGCGCGCGTGGTTAAGTCGATAAAGCCTACCCAAACCTTGCCGCTCGTTTCAAAAACCGCTTCTTTTTTGTTGCTCGGCGTAGCGTTTAGCAAGGCGTTAAGTCCTTGTGTGGCTTGTGAATTTGGCTTTTGCTCGGCTGGCTTTTCGTTTAAAGCGGGCTTTTCGTTTTTATCCGTGCTTTTATCCGCCACGCTTGCTGGCTCGTTTTTGCTCGCCGCGGCTAAATTTTCAGCCGAATTTGTCGCATTATCCTCAGCCTTTGGCTCTTCATCGGCGCTAAATTCAGCATTTAGCTCGAAAGAACCATTGTTTTCACTCACGCCATTTTGCACTTCTTGTATGTCTTGCTGCATACTCACGCTCACATTTGTGTCTGATTCTTGGACAAAGGCTTTAAACAAATCATAAGCCCACACAAGATAAATAATCGCCCCCGCCACAAGCACGATTAAAGCCCACAGCCACCAAGTCGAGCTTTCTTTGCCATACTGCTCGACATTTGTAACGATTTTGCTTTCAGCATTTCGCGGTGGCGGTGTTTGGGGCTTTGGGCTTTCTTTTTTTTCTTCTTTTTTCACTTCATCTTTATGAAAAAAGGCTTCATACTCAGCAAAAAATGCGTCCATATCTAAGTCGTATTCTCTTTTGAGTATCTTAAAAAAGCCCTTGACATTGAATTTTGAAAGCTCTTTAAAGTCTTTTGCCAGCAAAGCTTCAAAAAATTCAGGCTCTATACGCGTTCGTTCGGCTACTTCTTTGAAGTCCAAATCTTCTAATCTCTTACTCATTTACCATCCTATCACAAAGTATCGCAAAGGCAGCACTGACATTCAGGCTGTCAAAGTCGTTTTTCATCTTAATGCCTACGCACTCATCGCATTTAGCGATGATTTTTTGCGGCAAGCCAAAGCCCTCGCTTCCCATTATCAAAAGCTTTTTGCCTTTGAAATTTAGCTCACTCGGGCTTTTGCCGCCTTTTGCGCTAGCATACAAACCAAATCCAAGCTGTTTTAGCTCATTGAGCGCCGCGAAAATGTCTTGACACAAGCAAATTTTCATATCAAGCACCGCGCCGCTACTTGCCCTAACAACGCCTTCCATCATCACGCTTTTAGCCACGATGATAAGGCTGTTTGCGCCCAAAGCATAAGCCGTGCGAGCTATCGCGCCTATGTTTCCCACATCGCTAATGCCATAAAGCAAAACGATGAATTCATCTTGCTTTAACTCATCAAAGGGGCTAAATTCAAAGCCCTTTATGTCAAGCAAAAAGCCTTGATGATTGCCCCCACGCGCTAAGGCTTGGGCTGCTTTAAAGTCCAGCTTTTTAACTTTAAAACCGCTTTTGGCAATTATAGCAAAACTTTGTTTATCAACTTCCTTTGCAAGATAAATTTCTTTGATTAAATGCTTATGCCTTGCTAAAATGTAAAAAAAAACCTGTTTGCCAAAAACAATCATAATAATACCTAAATTTCACTTAAAAGTTGATGATAAATTTCTTTTGTTTGTTTTGTTTCAAATTTCGCTAAAAGTTTCGCCTTGTCTTTCGTGCCTAAATTTAGAGCCATTATCTCGTCCTTGCTTAAAAAAATGCCCTTTTTTTCGCCTGCTTTTTCACTCTCTTTTTCGCCCGCTACAACAAGCACCCATTCTCCGTTTAAATTCTCGTTTTCAAGGGCTTTGGCAAGGGTTTTTGCCTCGCCTTTAAATTTTTTTTCAAATTTTTTTGAAATTTCTTTTATCGCAAAAAGCTCTCTTTGCGGACAAAGCCTTGCAAGCTCGCTCACAAGGGCTAAAATGCGCTTTGGCGACTCGTAAATCACGCTGACATAGGCATTTGAAAGCACTTTTTCAATGTCTTTTTGCCTTTCTCTGCCCTTGTTGCTTAAAAAACCAAAAAAGGTAAATTCTTTCTCACAAAGCCCGCTTGCCGCCACAGCCACTAAGGCAGCATTTGCTCCGCTTAACACCTCATAAGCAATGCCATTTTCTTGCGCAAAACGCACAAGCAAAACACCTGGGTCGCTGATACAGGGCATTCCCGCATCGCTAAGATAGGCGACATTTTCATCAAAAATGCTCTTATCTAAACTTGCTAAAACTTCTTTTTCATTGTGAGAATGCAAGGACAAAACGCGCTTTGGAGCGATTTTAGTGCCAAATTTAGCATTTAAAAGCGCAAACAAAGACTTGCAAACCCTTGTGTCCTCGCAAAGCACACTCTCGCACTCGCCCAAAATCCGCAACGCTCGCTGTGAAATGTCGTTAAGATTGCCTATGGGCGTAGGGATAAAATAAAGCATTGCTTTAAAATGCTTAATTCATCGCGTATTTTTTCTTAAATTTCTCCACACGCCCCGCTGAATCCACGATTTTCTCACTACCTGTAAAGAAAGGATGGCAGTTTGAGCAAATATCTACTTTCAGCTCAGCCTTGTTAGACCTTGTAGTAAAGGTGTTTCCGCAAGCACAACTTACCTTGCACTCCACAAATTCAGGGTGAATTTCTTTTTTCATCTTTTATCCTTATTCGTTTTTTTGGGATTTTTCGCCAAAAATAAAGCGCAATTATACACTATTTAAGATAAAAAAAAGATAAAATTTCACAATTTTAGTAAAATTTAAATTCAAAACACCAAAAGTTTGATTTTGGATTTTACCGTTTCTTTGATGGTGTCGCCTTTAATCAAGCCTTCAAGCTCACTTGCGCTAGGCTCGACCCCAGCCATATTTAAGTGCCACAAGGCGTTTTCTATGGCTATTTGACGGGGCTTTTCGCTTGTCCTTGTCTCGCTAAATACTTCTTTTTGGTATGTTATGCCATTTTTTTGCAAAAAAGTCTCTATGTCATCGTCATTAAAGCACTTTTGCTTTGCGTTAAATGCCTTAAAAATGGGCGCAAGCAAATCGCTTTGACGATACTCTTCCCAACCCAAATACACTCTACACGGCGCAAGTGCCATAAAAGCCCTATAATCAGCGATTTGATTGAGCGCGGGCGACATTGAAGAAAAGGCTAAATCGAATTTTTCGCTTGTTTTGGTGTAAAAGTCCGCAAAATTTGAATTTATCAAGCAGATGTTGCCTAAATTTAACGCCTTTGCGTCTTCTTGCAAAATTTCAAGCATACCAGCTGAGCTGTCAAGTGCGCTTATTTGGCTTGCTTTTTGAGCTAAATGCAAGGTCCAAACGCCCGTGCCACAGCCTATATCGATGATTTTTTTGCCACTAAACTCCACGCCCCAAGCCTTACACGCCTTAAAAGCATTTGTTTGTATGGTGCTTAACTGCTCGCTGTATCGCGGAAAGGTTTTGGATTTTTGCTCCCACAACTGCGCTTTTTTATCGCTCATCATTTGCCCTTTTTGCTAAAATTATAACCAAAATTTCTCAAATTTATGCTACAATTTTTCTTTAAATTTACCAAAAAGCAAAGCGATGAAAATAGCATTAGAATGCAAAGACATTATCCTAGAACGAGCCTTGCAGCTCTTTTTGAAAGAACATTTAAGCCGCAAAAAAGACTGCGATTTTTTGATTTGCGATGAAAAAGTGGAGTTTGAAAAGCCCCAATTTCTCATATCCAAACGCTCATCACAGCTTGCCGTGCCTTTCAGCAAAGCTCAGCTTTTGCAGGCTTTAAGCGAGTTTAACAGTGCCTTGCAAAGGCTTGCCGAGCAAATCGCTGATGAAAAAATCAAGGCTTTGGAGGACAAAATCGAAATAATGGCTGAGGAATTTCGCCAGCAGTATCAAAGCGACATTGACGAAGCTATCGGCGTTTTAAAAGATAAACTCATCAAAATCATCAATGAAAAACGCTAGTTTTGTTCGTGTCGAAAGTGGCAAATTCAAGGGTAAAAGGCTGTTTTTGCCAAGCTTTGCCACGACAAGAAGCACTAAAAGCAGAGTCAAAGCCTGTGTTTTTAATACTTTGCGCGCCGAGCTTGCGGACAAAGTCTTTGTAGAAGTCTTTGGAGGCAGCGGTGCGATGGCTTTTGAAGCGTTAAGCAACTATGCTTTGGGCGTTGTGATAGTAGAAAAGGACAAAAACGCCTATAAAATCGCTTGCCAAAACGCCACCTTGCTTTTAAACTCCGCAAATTCGCTAAATTCAAGTGAAAATTCTCTTTTAAAGGACGAAAATTCAGCAAATTCAAATGCAAATTCGTCTTTAAGAGATGAAAATTCAGCAAATTTACCAAAAAACGCGCTAAATTCAAGCCCAAACTATGAATTTACGAGCTTTGCGGCGCAAAAAGTGCGACTTTATCAAGGCGACAGCTTTGAGCTTTTGCCGAGCATTTTAGAGCAAATACCACGACAAACGCCCATTATTGCTTATTTTGACCCGCCTTTTCATCACAGAAAGGGCTTTTTAGACATTTATGAGCGAGTTTTCAAGCTCATCAACTCTTTAAAAGGCTTGAATTTAGAGCTTTTCATCATAGAACACAGCTCACAAATGCCTATGCCACAAGCAATCAGCCTTTTTAAACTCCACAAAGAAAAGAAATTTGGCAACACGGCATTAAGTTTTTACCGCTTATAAAATGCGTGAAAAATTTAGCTCAAATTCTCAAAACTCAACTTAAATTCAGCTTTTTAGTGTAAAATTACATTATCAATTTGCAAGGATTTTGATGAAACGCAGTTTAGCCGAGTGGAGCGAACAAGAGCTTTTAATGCTTGCTTTGCCCCACGAAAATACCGACTGGAAGCCTTATTTGAGCGAGATTTTAGACACTTATGAAAATTTTGTAAGCGCGGCGAGTGCCTTTGAGAAAGTCTTGCTCATCGCGCCTGATGAGACGCATTTTAAGCAAAGATTTGCCAAATTTAAAAACACCGAATTTTTCAAATGCCCTACAAATGACACTTGGATAAGGGATTTTGGGGCGATTGACATTTGGGAAAACGACAAACTAACGAGCCTTGATTTTACCTTTAACGCGTGGGGTGGGAAATTTCAAAGCGATTTGGATAATGGCGTAAATTTAAGGCTTTTTAGCGAGTATTTTAAGACGAATTTACAAGAAAGCTCTCTCATTTTGGAGGGCGGAAGCGTTGAATTTAACGGCGAAGGCGTTATGCTAACTACTACAAAGTGCCTACTTAACGCTAATCGCAACGCACATTTAAGCAAAAGCGAGCTAGAAAGGCATTTAAAAGAGCTTTTTGGCTTGCAAAGCATTATTTGGCTGGAAAATGGCTTTATTAAAGGCGATGACACCGACAGCCATATCGACACTTTGGCAAGATTTATCAGCCCAAACACCATAGCTTACAGCATTTGCGAGGACGAAAAGGACGAGCATTTTGCCCCGCTGCAAGCGATGAAAAAAGAGCTTGAAAAAACGCCTTTTGAGCTTGTTGGGCTACCCCTACCAAAGCCTAAATTTTACGGCTCAAAAAGGCTTGCGGCGACTTATGCAAACTTTGTTTTCATAAACGGCGCGCTCATCGTGCCTACATACAACGATGAAAACGATGAAAAGGTGTGCGAGATTTTAGCCTATGCCTTGCCAAAGCGCGAGATTGTGCCTGTGCGTGCGGAGGTGTTTTTGCGGCAAAATGGCTCTTTGCACTGTGCTTGTCAAAACCGCTTTAAGGGCACAAGATGAGTAAAAATTTTGTTTTAAATTCAGCCTTAAATTCGGCAAAAATAGACACAAATTTGATTTTAAATTTAACCTTGAATTTAGCAAATTCATCAAAAAGGAAGCGAAAATGAACGCAGATTCAACCCTTGATTTAAGCAAAAGCGCAAAAAAAGCCACGCTGATTGCCAGCCTTTGTGCCTTTGGCTTGGCAAGCGTGAAATTTGTCGTAGGGCTTATAAGTGGCAGCGTGGCGGTGCTTTCATCGGCTCTTGACTCGCTGATGGACTTTGTCATCTCTATCCTAAACTTTTTTGCGCTCAAAAAATCCGCTCGCAAGGGCAATGCGGAGTATAATTTTGGCTTTGACAAAATCGAAGCTTTAATGGGCTTGCTTGAAGCCCTATTTATCGGGGCTATGGCGGTTTTTATCTTTTATGAGGGCGTGCGCAAACTTTATGCTGGCGAGGGCGTTAAGGACTTGAATTTAAGCCTTGCGGTAATGCTTTTGGCGATGATTGTAACGCTTTTTCTCACGCTTTTTCTCACAAAGGTGGCTAAAAAAACCAAGTCGCTCATCGTGGAGGCTGATTGCTTGCACTATAAGACGGATTTTTTGACAAATCTTGCCACCTTGCTCGCGCTTTTGCTTTTGTATTTTACGAGCTGGCACTTTATAGATGGGCTTTTTGGCGTTATCATCAGCTTTTACATACTCTTTTCAGCGCTTAAAATCGCTAAAAAAAGCGTGGAAATGCTTATGGATAAGGCACTTGATGAAAGGGTTGTTGAGCGCATAAAAGAGCTTATCAACCAAAATGCTGAGGTAGTGAGCTTTCACGAGCTGAAAACGCGCCTTAGCCCAAATGTGAGCTATATAAGCGTTCATTTGGTGTTTTGCCCGCTCATTTCGCTAATGCAAGCCCACAAAATCGGCGATGAAATTGAAGACAAAATAAAGGCTGAATTCAAAGAGCAAAAATTCAACATTCAAATTCATCTTGACCCCTACGATGACTCCACCACAAAGGATATACAATGAAAGTAGCCCTTATACAGCAGGCTTTTAAAGGGAGCAAAGCCGCTACCAAAGCCCACACTTGCGAGCTTATCAAAAAGGCAGCACAAGCAAAAGCTCAGCTAGTGTGCCTTTGCGAACTGCACCAAGAAAGATATTTTTGTCAGCTTGAAAGCGTGGAAAATTTTGATTTAGCAAACGAATACGAAAAAGACCTTGAATTTTGGGGCAAAATCGCCAAAGAAAACGCCGTAGTGCTTGTGGTATCACTCTTTGAAAAGCGCACAGCAGGGCTTTATCACAACACCGCCCTTGTCTTTGAAAAGGACGGGCGTATCGCTGGCAAATACCGCAAAATGCACATACCCGATGACCCAAATTTTTACGAAAAGTTTTATTTCACGCAGGGGGATTTGGGCTTTGAGCCTATAAACACGAGCGTTGGACGGCTTGGGATTTTAGTGTGCTGGGACCAGTGGTTTCCAGAAGCAGCTAGGATAATGGCTTTAAAAGGCGCGCAAATGCTCATCTATCCAACCGCCATAGGCTGGTTTGACGGGGACGATGAGGACGAAAAGCAACGCCAGCTTGAAGCGTGGGTAGCGGTGCAGCGCGGACACGCTGTGGCAAACGGTTTGCCTACTTTGGCGATAAACCGCGTGGGCTTTGAAAAGGCGAGTGAGTGTGCTTTTTGTGGCGAAAATGACGGCAAAAAGGCAAATTCAAGTCAAAATTTAGCTAAAATGAGCGATGGCATAAGATTTTGGGGCAACTCTTTTGCCTTTGGAGCGCAAGGCGAGGAGCTTTTTCGCGCAAATGCGACTGATGAAAACGCCTTTTTTGTGGAGCTTGATTTAAGCCAAAGTGAGCGTGTGAGGCGGTGGTTTCCCTTTTTGCGAGACAGGCGCATAGAAGCTTACGCCCCCTTGCTCAAACGCTTTGATGATGAAGTATAAATTTAGTGTAAATTTAAGGCTTTTGCCAAAAAAGTGTTGCTTGGTGAGTGCAAACCTCATCAAATCATCATTGCAAGGGGTTAAAACGCTATCAACACTTTTTGCTTGTCATTGTGAGTGAAAAGAGTTAGTGAGTTTTTGTGAGACAAACTACGAACAAAATAACGCTTAAATTTATGACTACACCACGCTACTTTTAAATAGCTTATTGTAAGGGTGTAACTTTGTATGTGTTTGGTTTGGCAAATTTTTTTTTAAATTCAGTAAAAAATGTGGCTTAAATACAAGCCGTTTGGTGGGGTGGGTGTGCGGATATGGGCTTTTTGAGATGAAATTTGCTCTAAAAGTTCGCTTTGGCTGAGCTTTTTGGCTAGCACTTGCAGCACAGCAGCGATGATAAAGCGGATTTGGGCGCGCAAAAAGCCATTTGCACGGAATTTAAACACCGAAAAATCCTTATAAGCGTAAGCACGGGCATAAAAAATCGTGCGAATGCTGTTTTTTTGGACATCTGCTTGTTTGCAAAAAAGCCGAAAATCGTGCGTGCCGATGAAGTGGGCTAGAATTTCGTTGGCTTTTTGTATGTCAATTTTGGGGTAAAAGTAAAAATATGGGGCTAAAAAGGGGCTAAATTCGCCGTGATGAAGTATATAGCGATACTCGCGCATTTTAGCGTCAAAGCGAACCTCGAAATTTTCACTCACCTTTTCAATGCGTTTTATGTGAATGTGCGGGTGAGCGAAGCGGTTAAGCTGATTTTTAAGCAAAGTTAAGTCATCAAAATGCTCTCCGCACTGCACGCTTGCTACTGCGCCAAGTGAATGCACGCCCTTGTCTGTGCGCGAAGCCAAAAGGGGTCTTTCAAAAATGCCTAAATGCGTAAGTGCGCTTAAAAGCGTATCTTGCACGCTGTTTGCGTGCGGCTGTGTGGCTGAGCCTTGAAAACGCGAACCATCATAAGAAAAGATGAGTTTTATTTTCATAAATTTCCTTAAATTTTTCTTAAAATTTAGCACAAAAAATTCAGCAATTTTCTTTTTTAAATTTACAAAAAAAGCATTTTATTTTAATAATTTTTTTGCTTAAATTTGCGCTTTAAAATGCTCAATTTAAAAATAAATTTACCCTAATAACGCCGCAAAATTTTGCGCCAAAAATTCCAAAAACTAAGCCCAAAAGTAACACAAAAAATAAGCGAAATCGCAAGTAAAGGCGGCTGATAAAACACACTCAAAGCCCCAAAATAAAGCCCTACAACCAAAAACACACTCAAATACACCAAGCCCTTGTCATAGCGGTAAGTAACGATACCAAAAGAAAGCGCAAAAAGCGTGCTAGCAAGCGGAAAAAGCGCGATGAGCGTGTAGATGACAAATTCTTGCGCTCGTTTTGGACTCGTGCTTATGCCCTTATAATACTCCAAAAGTGTCCTGCTCTCAATGTCATCACTAATGAGAGTGTTTATCACTATATCATCAAAATGTCCAGCATACCAAGTTTGATTTTGCTCAAAATCATACACGCTACCCTGCCTTAAACGAAAGGACAAACTCTGCTCGTTTCGCTCTAAAATTCCTTCTTTGGCGATGATAAACAACTCTTTTTCGTCCAGCTTTTTAAGGGGACGATACATAATGATATTTTGATAAAGCCCGTCATTTTCTTTTTCGATAAAAATCAGCCAGTCTAAAAATTTTTGCCCAAATTCTCCGCTTTTAATGTTGAATTTAACTTGGGTTTTTTTATAGTCGATAAAGTTGTTTTGAAGCACAAGGGCGATGGGTATAAAAACAAGCGAAATCAGCAAACAAAAGGCACTCATCAAGCCCGCAATGCGTAAAAAAAACCGCCCCATTTGCCTTGGCGAAAAGCCCAAAGTAAAATACACTATGCTTTCATTTTCGCGCGAAAGCCTGTAAAGCGTGAGCGTAAGGGCGATGAAAAAACTTAATGGCAGGGTAAAAATGAGAATGCGCGGTATCATAAAGCTGTAAAGTTTAAAAAAGTCAAAAAGGCTAATCTCAATGCTTGCCGTCATTCTAGCAAGCTGTATAAAAAACACCATCGACACGATGAGAAAAAGCACGCCAAAAAGCGATAAATTCGTGCTTAAAAATTGATTGAGCATATAACGATAAGCAAGTTTCACCAAAGCCCCCTTATGCTAAAAACGATGAGAAAAGCAAGGCTTAAAAAGGGGATAAAAGGCAAGGCGTTGTAGCTTAAATTTGTATTTTTTTGACTTTGTTTTTGGGTGAATTTATCTTGTGAATCTAAGGCGTTTTTTGAGCTTTTTTGTTGAGAATGATTTTTAAATTTTAAGGCACTTTCGCGCTGTGAATTTACACGATTTTCATCATTTATTTTGCTTGCTAAATTTAGGCTGTTTTTGAGCTTAAATTTGTGCCAAAATAAAATGCCAAAAAGATACAAAAGCCCAAAAAAAGACGCGACAAAAAGCAGCAAAAAACCCTCCGCAAAGCCTAAAATACCACCCATTGCGCCGATAAGCAAAATGTCAGCTTCGCCCATACTTTCAAGCTTTTCTCGCTGTTTTTTAAGGTTTAAAAGGCAAGAAATAAGGCTTTTTAGTAAAAAAATGCCGCCCATAAAACAAAGAGAATAAAGCACAAAACCCCCGCTAAATTCGCCCCAAAAGAAAAAGCCATAAAGCTCGCGCATATCAAGGGCAAAGCAAAGTGCGAAGATGAAATTCGCCCAAAGCAAAGTTTCAGGCACGGCTTTCAATTTAATGTCGATGAGCGAGAGCAAAAGCAAACTTGCCAAATAAAGGCTCAAAAAGGCAAACTCAAAGGCGTTTGCGCTGAATTTAAAAGCAAAAACAAACAAAAACCCACACAAAAGCTCACAAAGCGGGCTTAAAGGGCTGATTTTTGCCCCACAATATGCGCATTTGCCACGCAAAAAAATGAAAGAAAAAAGCGGAAAAAGATGATAAAATTTCAAATTTTTTTCGCAAGAAAAGCAAAAAGAACGCGCCGTAAAAAGCCTTTTTTCGTGCGTAAATCTTTCATAAAAAGCAAAGATAAAAGAACCAAAACAAAGTCCTAAAACAAAGGCTAAAATCATTTGCCAAAGGTCCTTTCTCTTTTGTGATACTCTTTGATAATGCGCTTAAACTCCCTTTTTGTAAGCCCCGGAAAAAGCGTGTCGCTAAAATAAATTTCAGCATAAGCGCACTGCCAAAGCAAAAAATTTGAAAGCCGTTTCGCATTTCCCACGCGCAAAATCAAATCCACATCCAAAGGCAAATCCAAATTTGCGCTAATGTTTGCCTCATTTATTTCAAGCCCTTGTGCTATCGCTTTTTGCACCGCTCGCACTATCTCGTCTTTTGCCCCATAACTTATAGCCACATTCACGCAAAGCAAGGTGCAATTTTTGGTTAAATTCTCAGCGTTTTTTAGTTTTTCCCGCAGCCTTTCATCAAGCCTGCTTAAATCCCCTATGGCTCGAAAGCGGATATTATTTTCGACAAACAAATGCAAGCTCTCATCAAGCACCTTTTCAAAAAGATGAAAGATAAATTCCACTTCATCTTTTGGGCGCGCCCAGTTTTCGGTGCTGAACGCAAAAAGGCTTAAATTTGAGATTTTTTCCTCCACGCACGCTCGCATAAGGGTTTCGATGGTTTTTACGCCTTGCGAGTAGCCAAGCTTTTCCAAAAAGCCATTTTTACGCGCCCAGCGCCTGTTGCCGTCCATAACTACTGCTATATGATTGAGTCTGTTCATCGCTAACCCCTAAAATCTAGCCGTCTTTTGAATTCAAACAAAGGTTCAATGCCCTTTTCTTGCACTATGGGCGTTTGTAAATGCTTTTTTAAAAACTCCATTACCTTGAAAAATGGCGTTTTAAGCTCACTTTGAGAGCAAAAAATGCTGAATTTAAGGTTGCCAAACACGCTAAAAATCAAAAAAAGCTCGCATTTTTCGCTATCACAATGCAACTGAAACAAGCAAGGCTTGTTTTCATAAACAAATGGTATGTGATAAATGTCTTTAAAGCACGCAAAGAGCATTTCTTTGTAAATGCGAAAACTCGCTAAGTCCGTGCAGTTCATCAACTCATTTAAGACAAAAGCCTTAAAATCAAAATTTGGCTCGTCCAAAAGGCGCACGATAAGCGCTAAACCCTCTTCAAAGCGCGCTATATAGGGCTTTTTGTAAAGATTTTTAAAGGTGATAACTCCGCCCTTGCTCGTATAAAGCTCGGCTAGGTATTCAGCGCCGATTTCAAGCTCGATAAGGCTTTTGGTGCTTACTTCTTTGTGGTTAAGCAACAGCGTATAGTTGTTAAAACCAGACTTTGCTATGACTTTCATCTGTATGGGTAAGGTAGCGTTGATGATACTCATAGCTTTTTGCACCACCTTGCGATTTCTAGGGCAAGCTCGCCCTTGCTCTTGCGCGAAAGCTCGCTAATGTCATCTTGCGTGATGAGTGTAAGGGCGTTAAAATCACTTCCAAAGGCGGCATTGTCCTTGCTGATGACATTTAGGCAAATCATATCAAGTGCCTTTTCTTTAAGCGCATTTTTGGCATTTTGCACAGCATTTTGCGCGTCAAATTCAAGCTTAAAGCCGATTTTTTTGCCCTTAAATTTACAAGCTTTGAGCAAATCTTTTTTAGGATTTAAATTCAAAGTTAAACCCTTTTCAAAGTCGCTTTTTTTGAGCTTTCCCGCATAAAATTTAGTCCCAAAATCGCTTACAGCCGCACACATGAGCAAAAAATCCCCGTTTTGATACTTTTTCATCAAATTTTCAAGCTCATCAGCGTTTTCAAAAAGCTCACATTCATAAGGCAGATTTTCAAAAGGCACGGAGCTTAAAAGCCTTACGCTTGCACCTAGCGTGAAAAAGCTATCTGCTAGGGCTTTTGCCATTTTGCCACTTGAAAAGTTACCTATAAAACGGACTTCATCTATCTTTTCTTTCGTGCCACCGCCTGTTACAAGGACATTTTTGCCCGCAAAAAACTTGTCCTTAAAAAGCTCTCTTTTCACCACCGCCAAAATGCGCCAAAGCTCAGCCAACCCGCCAACGCCTGTTTCTCCACAAGCAAGCAGCTTACACTCTGGCTCAACCACAACCGCGCCGTTTTTTTGCAAGAGTTTGAGCGAATTTTGCGTGCTGAAATGTTTAAGCATTCTTGTGTTTGCCGCAGGGGCGATGACAAGCGGTGCGCTTGCGGCGATGAGCGTTTGGATAAAGACGGTGTCGCTTATGCCTTGTGCTAGCTTGTTTATGGAATTTACGCTTGCGGGCGCAAACACCACTATATCGCAATCCTTGCTAAAAGCGATATGATTTTTGTCATTTTCCCAGCTTTCATTTTCGCTACACAAAACGCTATCACACAGGGCTTCAAAGCTTATTTTTGACGCGAATTTCAACGCCCCATCACTTAATAAAACCTTAACCTTAAAGCCTTCTTTTTTAAAAAGAGAAATCAGCTCATAAGCCTTGTAAAAGGCTATGCTACCGCTTATAGCAAGAAGAATTTTTTTCATCTTTTTGCTCCAAAATGGCGCAAATTTAGGCTCAAATTCACGCAAGTTGTGTTGAAATTTAAATTTTGCGCGATAAATTTCACTTTTTTACTCCAAATTTTTGATAAAAATAATCCTTGATGACTTGCTTTTTAGCGCGGTTGATGAAAAGCGAACCGCTTGGCACATCGCTTGTAACACAGCTTCCAGCCGCGATAAGGCTTTCATCAGCTATCTTTACAGGCGCGATGAGTTGGGTGTCTGAGCCGATGAAAACATTTTTGCCTATTGTCGTGCGGTGCTTTTTAAGTCCGTCATAGTTGCAAGTGATGGTCCCACAGCCTATATTTGTCCCCTCATCTATCTCACAATCGCCCAAATAGCTTAAATGCCCAGCCTTAACTCCCCTTAAAATAGCGTTTTTGCACTCTACAAAGTTGCCTATGTGTGAATTTATAATGCTACACTTTGGACGAATGTGCGCTAAGGGTCCTATGTCGCTGTTTTCGATAGTGCTGTCCTCCACCACGCTGCCGCTTTTGATGATGGCATTTTTCAGCACACATTTACCCTCCACGCGCACGCCCTCATAAATCTCACACTCGCCTTCAAACACAGCATCAAGGCTGATGAAAGCACTTTGCGGGTTGTGAAAGATGACGCCTTGTTTCATCAAAGCCATTTTAAACTCATCTTGCATTAAATTTTCGGCTTTTGCTAGCTCGTATTTGTCATTAACGCCCATAAATTCAGCTTCATCTACAAAAACAGGCGAAATAAACTCGCCCTTTTCGTTTGCTAAGGCTATAATGTCGGTAAGATAATACTCTTTTGCGGCGTTTTGGTTGTTTATTTTGGGTAAAAGTTCTTTTAAAATGGCGCTTTCAAAGGCATAAACTCCGCTGTTGCACGCATTTATGAGCCTTTCTTGCTCTGTGGCGTCTTTAAATTCAACGATTTTTTGAATTTTATCGTTTTCAATCACCACTCGTCCGTAATTTGCAGGATTTTGACTCTTAAAAACCGCCACAGCTACCTTGCCTTTTGTGTCAAGCAAAGCCTTTATAGAGCTTGATTTCACAAGGGGCATATCGCCACAAAGTGCGATAACTCTTTCATATTTTGGTGTATAATCTCTCAAAGCCCCAGCCGTGCCAGCATAGTTTTTTAAATCCTGCTCCAAAAAGCGAGTGTTTGGGAATTCTTTGATGATTTCATCTTCTACAAGCTCTTTTTGATGAGAAAGCACCACGCACACATCATCACTCAGCGCGTAAGCCTGCTTTAAGATATGCAAAATCATACTTTTGCCACAAATTTTCTGTAAAACTTTGGCTTTGTTTGACTTCATTCTTGTGCCAAGCCCAGCGGCTAAAACCACCACCGAAACGCTTTTTGCTAAGCATTTTGCGCTAGCTTTGTTTTTTGTGTTTTTGTCCATAAATTTTTACCATTTTTACCCTTAAAATTTAAGGATATTGTAGCATTTAATGATAACAAAATTCCCAAAAATCGCCTAAATTTCAAATCCTTAAATTTAAAGGCGTTTTGTGCCTTGTAACTTTAAATCAGCACGAAAAGTTAATCAACACTAACTTTGTGTGATTTAAATTTTGATTTATGGAGCAAAGCCCTAAATTTTAAGGCTTTGAGCTAGAATTTAAATGCAAATTTCTTTTTAAATTCAGCTAAATTCTATCGGGTCGATGTCGGCTGTGATTTCTTTGAAAGCAAGGGCGTAGTTTGCCACACGCAAAAGCGGGGCGTGGGTTTTGGCACGAAGTAAAATGTAAAAGCGGAATTTGTTTTGCATAAGTTCTATGCCACACGCTCCAAAGCCCACTACCTCCACGCTTTTAAGCCTTTTGAATTCAGCGCCTAGTTTTTGGCAAAGTTTGCTTGCTTTTTGCTGATTTTTATCCTCGATGACAAGGCGCAAAAGCCTTGCAAAAGGCGGATAAAGCCCCTTGCGAAATTCAAGCTCATCGCGCAAAAAGGTTTCATAGTCCTTTATGTAGCGTTGCCAAAACTCTTTTTGACGGCTTTGTATCAGCACTCGCCCCACACCTTTGCGCCCCGCACGCCCAGCCACTTGCATAGCCAGAGCCAAAGTCTCTTCCCTTGCCCTGAAATTTGCGCGCCACAAATACTCATCAAGCCCCAAAATCACGCTCAAATCGACACTATGATAGTCGTGTCCCTTTGCAAGCATCGAAGTTCCCACTAAAATGTCGATTTTTTGTTCGTTAAAGTCCTGCAAAATGCCTACAAGTTTTTTTTGCGTGGTCGTGGTGTCGCTGTCAAATTTAGAGATTTTTATGTCTTTAAATTCGCCCACAAGCTCGTTTTGCAAGCGTTCGCAAAGCTCGCTTGTGCCGATTTTGCGAGCTTCAAGCATAAAGCCAGCGCAATTTGGACACTGAGCAGGAATTTCACTCAAAAAGCCACAATAATGACATTTTAACGCATTTTTGTCTTTATGCAAGCTCATCGCCACGCTACAAAAAGGGCATTGAATGCTTGTGCCACAGCTTTGACATAAGATTTGACGGAAGTTTGCGCGGGTTGGCAAAAAGATGATAGCTTGTTTTTTCGCCCTTAAACTCGCTCGAATTTCACGCAACACCGTGCTAGAAAGGCTCAGCTCACTCTCATCATAGATAAATTCTTTTTTGCTTTCAAAAAAAGTGCCTTTGAGCCGAAAATGCTTTTGGCGGTAAAAGCTCGTTACGCTGGGTGTGGCTGAGCCTAAAAGCACTTTTATACGCATTTTTGAGCCTAAAAAAAGTGCTAAATCCCTAGCGTTTAGGCGTGGGTTGTCGCTTGCCTTATAGGAGTTGTCGTGTTCTTCATCAACGATGATGAGTGCGAGCTTGCAAAAGGGCAAAAAGAGAGCCGAACGCGCCCCAGCCACAAGCAAAATGTCCCCATTTTCAAGGCTTTGCAAGGCTTTTTGCTTTTGGGCTTTGCTGATTTTGGAGTGCCACATTATGAATTTGTCCTTAAAATAAAGGCTCAAACGCCTTTGCATTTGCGGAGTAAGGGCGATTTCTGGCATTAAAAGCAAGCACTGCTCGCCTTTTGCTAAATGCTCTTTGATTAAACTAATGTAAATTTCAGTCTTTCCGCTGCCTGTGTCGGCAAAAAGTAAGCTCGTGTCGTTTTTTTTGGCAAATTCAAAGGCTTCAAGTTGCTTGTCGCTTAAATTTGGAGCGTTTAAAATTTGCGTTTGCTTTGTGGTGTAGGGTTTTGCTGGCTCAAAAGAGCCTAAAACAAAGCCTAGTTTGCAGGTGTAGTAAGAGCTGATGAATGCTGCTAGCTCGCTTTGACTTTTGCTTAAAAGCTTGTTCGTGCTTTGCAAAATGGGCTTTGTGTCAAAGGCTGGTTTATCAACCTTTTTCAGCACTATGCCCTTTACTTCGCCCTTTTTTCCAAGCTCCACAAGCACTTCGCTGTGAATTTCAAGCTCTTTTTCGCTCTCATAAGTAAGGGCGTCCAAAAAATAGCCCACAATCGCCACTTCATAGTAGTTCATCAAAACTCTTTGCAAAGCGTGGAATTTAGGCACTCAAAAACGCCCTCATCAGCCTTAAATTCAAAGTCGATGAAAGATTTTGCGCTCAAAAAAAAGCGGTAGTTTCGCGCCCCTGTTTTAAGCCAGCCTTTGCGGTTTGAGTTTATGCCACTTGCTAAAATGCTTGCCACGCAGCAGTTTGCCCCGCCCGCACAAGCTGAAATTTGAACCTTTGAGCAGTAAAACAATCTTTCATTTTCAGCATTTACGCTCGCTTCGTCCAAAACGCTTAACTTCGCGCTTGAATTTGTGATGAAAAATTCATTTTTTGCCGCCGCTATGCCACTTTGTATCGCCCAAAAATCAGCTTTGAGTTTCAGCAAAAGGGCATCTTGCTTTGGTGCGTTCAGGTAAGGTAGGGCGATGGTAGCTAAAATAGCGATGATACACAAGGCTAAAACAAGCTCTATCAAGCTGAATCCGCCTTTCATTTTTTGATGACTTTAAAAGGACGCTCGGCGTTGATGGTTTTGATGATTTTATCGACTTGTTTGTGGATTTTGTATTGCTCGTAACTCTTGGCGATATAGGAATTTACGAATTCTTTAAGCTCGATTTTCTTGCTACCCTTTGAGAGCAAGTCAATGTCCGTCTCCAAAAAGCTCGCAAAGTCATCAGCACAGCGAATCACAAAGTCCTTTGCATTGACATTGATGATGACTTCTCGTATTTTTTCGTTACTTTCCAAGCACAGCCTCGATTTTCTTTGCGATATCTTCACTTTCTACATTTTTAGTTTTAAGCTCATCTTCTAAACGCGCGATTTCGTTTTTTTGGGCTTCATTTTGAGCCTTGACGCTTACAAGCTCGTTGCGCAAGCTTTCGTTCGTCTCTTTAAGCTCGTTATAACGCTCCAAAAGCTCATTTATCTTGTCTGTGAGCGTGTGGATAATCTTATCATCATACATTGCTTTACCTTTTTAAAAAAATTTTTTATAATTGTAGCAAAAAACTTAAATTTTTGAGCGTTTTTAAGCATTTTTTTGTAAAATTTCATTTTGCTTTCACAAGGATAAAAATGTTTGAACTCACAAGCGACTTTACACCAAGCCCTGACCAAGCTCAGGCGATTGATAACATTGTTAAAAGCATAAAAGCAGGACATAAATACCAAACTCTGCTCGGTGTAACGGGTTCTGGCAAGACTTTTACTATGGCAAATGTCATCAAGGCTTTAAATATGCCTACCCTTATAATGAGCCACAACAAATCCCTATGCGCTCAACTTTACAGCGAATTTAAGGGCTTTTTTAGCAAGGATTTTGTGGAGTATTTTATTTCTTATTATGATTATTATCAGCCAGAAGCCTATATACCGCGCACTGATGTGTTTATCGAAAAGGATAGCTCGGTAAATGAGGATTTAGAGCGACTTCGCCTTAGCGCAACGGCTTCGCTTTTAAGCTATGACAATGTCATTTGCATAGCCAGCGTTTCGGCTAATTATGGTTTGGGAAATCCTAGCGAGTATGTGGGAATGGTGCTGATTTTCGAGCTTGGAATGACTTTGCCGCAAAAAGAACTTTTAAAAAAGCTTGTGGATATGGGCTACAAGCGCAATGACAGCTTTTTTGACAGGGCTGATTTTCGCGTGCAAGGCGATATTATAGACATTTATCCAGCTTATTTTGAGGACGAGGTGATTAGGCTTGAATTCTTTGGCGATGAGCTTGATGGAATGTATCATTACAATGTCTTTGAAAACAAAAAAGGCAAGGATTTAAAACGCTTTATCCTTTACCCTACAAGTCAATTTAGCGTGGGCGAAACTCAGCTTAAAAAAGCCATAAAGGGCATAAAGGCTGAGCTGAATGAGCGTTTGGCTTATTTTGAAAATGAAAACAAACTTGTGGAGTATCAACGCCTTAAACAACGCGTGGAATTTGACATAGAAATGCTTGAAAGCACGGGAATGTGCAAGGGCATAGAAAATTACGCACTTCATCTTACGGGGCTTAAAAGCGGAGACACGCCTTATACGCTTTTTGATTATTATGCCATAAAGGACAAGCCCTATCTTGTCATCGTTGATGAGTCTCACGCGAGCTTGCCGCAGTTTCGCGGTATGTTTGCAGGGGACAGAAGTCGCAAGCAAACCCTTGTGGAGTATGGTTTTCGCTTGCCTAGCGCGCTTGATAACCGCCCCTTAATGTTTGATGAGTTTATCCACAAAAATTGTCAATTTCTCTTTGTCTCCGCAACCCCAGCCGAACTTGAACTGAATTTAAGTGGGGACAATGTTTTTGAGCAAATTATGCGCCCAACAGGGCTTTTAGACCCTGTGATAGAGCTAAAAGATAGCGACAATCAAGTAGAACTTCTCTTTGATGAGGCAAAAAAAGTTATCGCGCGAAATGAAAGAGTTTTAGTAACAGTGCTTACTAAAAAGCTAGCTGAGGAGCTGACAAGGTATTATTTAGAGCTTGGCTTAAAGGTAAAATATATGCACTCAGACATTGATGCGATTGAGCGCAATGAGCTGATTCGTGGGCTTCGCACAGGTGCTTTTGATATGCTTATCGGCATAAATTTGCTGCGCGAGGGGCTTGACTTGCCCGAAGTTTCGCTTATTGCGATAATGGACGCTGATAAAGAGGGCTTTTTGCGAAGCACGACTAGCCTTATACAGACTATGGGACGGGCTGCGAGAAATGTCAATGGCAAGGTGCTGCTCTTTGCTAAAAAGCTCACAAACTCGATGAAAGAGGCGATTGACATAACAAACAACCGCCGAAAGCTACAAAACGCTTACAATCAAAAGCACAACATAACGCCAACTTCGGTGCAAAGGCATTTAGAGGACAGCCTTAAAAATGAGCTTGATGATGCTGAAATTTACCGCAAGGGCAAAAATTTAGAAAAAATGCCAGCCAGCGAGCGCGCAAAGCTCATCAAAGAGTTACGCAAAAAAATGCTTGAAGCGGCAAAGGTGCTTGAATTTGAAAAAGCCGCTTCGTTGCGCGATGAGATAAACAAGCTTAAAAACTTGTGAATAGATATTGAAAAGGATTAAAAATGGCTGATGAAAATTTGTTTTATAGGTTGCGAAGCCTTGATAGGCTTTTGGGCGATAAATGGCAAGAAAATGATGGCAAAAGTGGCGAGTTAGCAAAACAAGAAATTTATTTTGCTTCGCCAAGTGAGCTTAACGACCCTATGGAAGGATTTAGCAATATCGTTTTCAAAGGCGATAAAATCGTGTGGCATAATTTTTTAAACATTATTTTATCTGTTTGGAGAGAATGTTTGTCGTTTATTCTTTTTGTGGAGAAAAAGAAAATTTTTTAAATTTAGATTACATACCTTTATATGCAGACTTAAATAATTTTCCAAGTCCAATGTATAAACAAATGTTTGATGAAATGTATAAAGATTTTAATCTACAATGCAAAGAGTGTATCGATAGGATAGCTGCAAGGACAGCGGTAATCACAAAAAACGAATTGTATATTTATCTTAAATTTATTCATTCTATGGCACTACTTTATATACACCATTATCATATCAAAAATGGATTTAAACAGGATGACGGTAAAAACCATTTTGCTGGATTAGAAAAACTTAAAATAGAACTTATAAAAATTGTAGCTAATGTAGAAAGAATTTTTTTAGAAAATGGAGAAAATGGCGATGAAATGATTACTGCCTTGTGTTTGCTTAATAAAAATATGGGTGATTCACTCTTTTTACAAGATAAATTTATGAATATACCAAAAAATAAAAAAGCAGTAGTCTCTGATTTTCCAAATTTATATTTATATCTTTTGGAAAAGCTTATGTATCCAGAATATTACGCAGCTTGTTTTCTCAAAGAAGCTCATAATTCATCGGTTTGGGGGCATTATGCTGATGGACATAAAGGGGTTTGTTTAATTTTTAAAAGTGATAATAATTTTTTGCGCTTGCTTGGTAAAGGTTTATTTGATGAGCAAAAAGAATATAAGCATATTAAATTTAGAGAGATAGATTATAGCGGCACATTTAAAAGGGTAAATTTTTTTGAAAATATTGGTAGATTAAGACCAACTGAATTATCAAGTTGGTATATAAGTGAAAATGGCAGAAAAAGCATAATTTGGCACAAAATTTTTTCTAATGTGGATAAATGGCGTGAATCGTATTGGCAAAAAGCTGAAAAAAGACTCTTAACTAAAACAAAAGATTGGAAATACGAAAAAGAATCTCGTCTTATATTTAGTGCTGATAATTTATTACAAGATGAATTAGATAAACAAGATAGAGTATTTAAATATGATTTTAAAGACTTAGACGGTATTATCTTTGGGATAAATACACCCGAAGATGCTAAACATAAAGTTATTGGCATTATTAAAGAAAAATGCCAAAAGAATGATAGGGATACATTTAATTTTTATCAAGCATATTATTGTGATAAAAATAAAAATATACAATATGTACCATTGCCTAAATTTATTTTAGGGTTTAAAGCACAATCAAACAATCAAAATGCTACAAACAAAGCCGATTAGCTTTCTATGAGTCTGATTTCATCATCGTTTAAGTCGTACAGTTCATAGACGAGTTTATCGATTTGTGAATCTATTGTGCTAATCTGTCTTTGCAGTATGGTTTTAGTGTCTGGGTTGTTTTCTGCTACTAATTTTTTATTTATCGCTATGATATTATCTACAAGATTGACTAATTTTAGGATAGATTAAATTTTAAATTTATGGCAAAAAATTTAAGATAATTTTTAAGGAAAATAAATGCGATTTAACTACCACAACCCCGTCAAAATTCACTTTGGCGTAAAATGGCTAGAAGCGGTAGAAAATTTAGCCCAAAGGCTAAAAGATACGAAATTTTTACTCATCACAAGTCAGGGTTTTAGCAAAAGGGGATTAAGCGCACAAATTCAAAATGTGCTTGCAAAACAGCTTGCGGGCATTGTTGATGAGATTGCGCCAAATCCGCAAATAAAGCATTTACAAAGTATTAAGGCAAAATTATGTGATTTTGATGCAATCATCGCTCTTGGCGGAGGAAGCGTGATAGATAGTGCGAAATTTTTAAGCGTAGATAGTGTTTTTGAAAATGATAATTTTAAAATCAAATCACAACCCAAAAAACTTTTTGCCTTTGCCACTACTTCTGGCACTAGTAGCGAGCTTACTCACTGGGCGACTTTATGGGACAATGACGCTTTTGTTAAGCACTCTTTAAGTGATGAAGTTTTATATCCAAAAGAAGCGTTTTATGATGCAAATTTGACGCTAAGTCTGCCACGCCAAACTACTATCTACACGGCACTTGATGCTTTAAGCCATAGCTTTGAATCTATTTGGAACAATAACGCAAACCCCATTTCCACGCATTACGCGCTGATGGCGATTGAGATTATTTTGCGTGATTTAGTGGAGTTAAGTCAAAATTTACACTCACTTCAACTTCGCTCAAACTTAATGCTAGCAAGCATTTACGCTGGACTTGCTTTTTCTAACACACAAACCGCGCTAGCTCACGCATTAAGCTATCCGCTGACTATGCGTTTTGGTACGCCACACGGCTTAGCGTGTAGTTTTAGCTTACCCTTGCTTTTAGAAAGCTTACCACGCAAAAGCGAGGCTTATGCGCTTTTATCACCCTTTAAGCCACAACTTTTGCAAATCTTTGACAAGCTTGAAATTTCTATTTCGCCAAAGGATTATGGTTTAAACGATGAATTTATCGATGAAATTTTTAGCACACTCAATTCGCGTGCAAAAAACGGCGTTTTTGATATAAATTTAGTTCAAAATGCCATCAAACAACAATTATAAAAATTTTTGCAAATTCATCTCAAATTTCATCGCCACAAATCAAATTTTAAATTTAAATTCACGCCATTTCATTTTGATTAGCTAAATTTCACTATAATTTTTGTTTAAAATTCACAAACAAGCAAATTTTTGCGAAAATGCGAGATTGCGAAAGGTAAAAGAGTGAAACTTTTTGGCACAGACGGCGTTAGGGGCAAGGCTGGCGAGTTTTTGGATAGCTTTTTGGCTATGCGGCTTGCTATGGCGGCTGGCATTTATTTTAAGGATAGTGCGCTAACGAACAACATTTTAGTCGGCAAGGACACGCGCCGCAGTGGTTATATGATAGAAAACGCCATAGTTTCGGGGCTTACAGCCATAGGATACAATGTCATTCAAATAGGACCTATGCCAACGCCCGCGATTGCGTTTTTGACGGAAGATATGCGTTGTGATGCGGGCATTATGATTTCAGCTTCGCACAATCCTTACTTTGACAACGGCATTAAATTTTTTGACGCTCACGGCAACAAGCTGGGCGAAGCAGCCGAAGCGCAGATAGAACGCATTTACGCTGATGACAAACTCATTCAAAGAGCCAAAAGCAAGGAAAACGCCATAGGACAAAGCAAGCGAATTGACGATGTCATCGGGCGTTACATAGTAAGTATCAAAAACTCTTTCCCTAAAAACCTTACTTTGAAAAGCTTGCGCGTGGTGCTAGATGTGGCAAATGGGGCAGCTTACAAGGTCGCACCTACTATTTTCAAAGAACTTGGCGCTGAGGTCATAGTGCTAAACGACAAGCCAAACGGGCTTAATATCAACGAAAATTGCGGGGCTTTGCACCCTATGAATTTAGCCTTAGAGGTGAAAAGGTTGCGCGCTGATGTTGGTTTTGCCTTTGATGGCGATGCAGATAGGCTTGTGATAGTCGATGAAAAGGGCGAAGTGGCAAATGGAGATAGCGTTTTGGGCGTGCTGGCGGTGTATCTTAAAGAACAAGGCAAGCTAAATTCCGCTGTGGTAGCCACTATAATGAGTAACGGCGCTTTAAAAGAGTTTTTAAACGCCCATAAAATCGAGCTTGCTACCTGTGCTGTGGGCGATAAATTCGTGCTTGAAAAGCTCAAAGAGCTTGGAGGCAACTTTGGTGGCGAGCAAAGCGGGCATATAGTCTTTACAGACTATGCTAAAACGGGCGATGGGCTAATCGCAGCCTTGCAGTTTTCAGCCCTAATGCTCACCAAAAAGCAAAGCGCAAGCAAGATTTTAAGCGTTATCAAGCCTTATCCTCAGCTTTTAACGAATTTAAAAGTAAGCGAAAAAAAGGATTTAAGCAAGCTCAGAGGCTTAAAAGAGCTTGAAAAAAGCCTTAAAGACAAGGGCGTAAATTCGCTTTTCCGCTACTCAGGCACTGAAAATCTCATTCGCTTGCTTTTGGAGGCAAAAGAGGGCAAAAATTTAGAAAGCCAGATGAAAGAAGTGATAAGTTTTTTCAAAAAGGCTTTAAATGATTAGCCCAAATTCAGCACAAAATTCACTTAAAAAGGCTCAAAATGCTTAAAAAAATCGTTGCGTTTGTCTTTGCTTTTACGCTTATTTTTATCATCGACCAAGGCGTCAAATACTACACGCTCCATACTCTGTGCGACAGCAATATCATCAAAGATGGCAAAATTTTAATGCAAGAAGGCGATGAGCTTTTCACCCAAAACAGCTGCGCGGGCAAGAGACAAGGCGAGTATATCAGCCTTGTCGGCACGCTTAACACGGGCGTGGCGTTTTCTATGTTTAGCGGTAAGGAAGAGCTGAAATTCGTGCATTTGGGGCTTTTGGTGTTGCTGCTTTTGTATTTGCTTTGGCAACGCAGGTTTTTCAGCGACCACTTAATCGCCTTTGCCTTGCTTTTTGGGGCGGGTTGTTCGAATTTGTTTGACCGCTTTATTTATGGCGGGGTTGTGGATATGTTTTTTTGGCACAAGTGGTTTGAATTTGCGGTGTTTAATGTCGCCGATGCGACTATAAATTTGAGTGTCGCTCTCATTTTAATCAAAGAATTATTTTTTCGCAAAAAGCGACATTATGAAGAAAATTTTAGCTAAAATTCACTCAAAAGGGGGACAAAATGGACTTTTTAAATAATTATTATCAAATCATCAAAGCCTTGCATTTTTTGGCTTTTGTATCGTGGATGGCGGCACTTTTTTATATGCCACGCCTTTTTGTGTATCACACAGAAAACAAAGACAACGCCGACTTTGTGCGGGTTGTGAAGGTGCAAGAACGCAGGCTTTACAAGGGCATACAAGTGCCTGCTATGCTTGGAGCGGTGATTACAGGCGGTGCTATGCTTTGGGCGCACTGGGAGTTGCTGATGGTTGCGCCATCGCCTTATGTGCCGTTTTTTCACATTAAGCTCGCTTGTGCCTTGCTTTTGCTGGTGTATCATTTCAGCACGGCGCACTATTTAAAGCAGTTGCGCAATGATAAATGCACCAAAAGCGGCGTGTTTTTCCGCGCTTACAACGAAGTGCCGACCTTGCTTTTTATCGGTATCGTGTTTAGCTTTGCGCTGGCAAAGGTGCTTTGATAAGTTGAGTAAATTCGCGCTTTAAGATGAATTTTTGCTCGGTTGAGTAAATTTACGCTTTAAGATGAATTTTTAGCGAATTTGCGCCCTTAAATTTATCGCATTTGATTAGCCCCAAAAAGGGGCTAAATGCTTTCAAAGCTCTGGCTTTGGTGTGTTTTGCGTTGAAGCTGGCAGCTGTGGATAAGTGATAGCAGGCTTTTTGCCGCTTAAAGTCAGCAAAAATTTCTCTATGCTCTTTGCCTCAGCCTCCGAGATTTCAATACTATCAAATCGCCCTTGCAAACCTTTTAAAACAGCATTGCTATCATTTACAAGCTTTTTAAAAAGGCTTCCAAAGCCAAAATTTCATCTCTTGTTAAATTTAGCTTTTTGATGAGCGGGTCGGTTTTTGGCAAAAGCGGGTCGTTTTCCGTGCCTTTTTCCACAGCCACAGGAAAGCCTGCGTTATACATATTTATCACGCCTATGAGATGAGGAAACAGCCCGCCGTGCATATAAGGCGCAGTGCGAGAGACACTCACAAGGCTTGGGGTTTTAAATTTGCCCACATCGGCTGGATTTTTCGTAACTTCATACCGCCCTAAATCCTGCAACTTACGCCCATAAAAAGACAAGCCGATATTATGATATTTATTATCGCTCAACATTGCTCCATAATGGCAGTTCATACACTCGCCCTTGTTGCGAAATATATCAAGCCCCCAAAGCTCTTTATCGCTCAAAAAACGATAATCCCCATTTAAAAAAGCGTTAAAACGGCTATTTTTAGGCACGACAAAACTTCTTTCATAAGTAGCTATGGCTTTGGCTATGTTGTTTATGTTGATGAGTTTTCTTGCAGTTTCAAGCTCTTGGCTTGGAAATTTGGCAACCAAATTCTTGTCGATTTTGATTTCATCTCTTAAAAAACTGCGCAATCTTTTTGTAGCATTTTGCTCAAAAAGTTGTGGAAAATACTTTTTCCAAAGCCCTTGTTTGCTTTCATCGCCAAAGGCTGCTACAAAAAGTGGATAGTATTCTGTGGCGTTTTTTATGGCGTTTTGGGCATTTTCAAGGGTATTTGCCATTTCTTTTGGGTCGGTTATGGGTCCTAGTGCTTGCTCTTCAAGACTTTTTGCCCGTCCGTCCCAAAAAAGCTCGTCAAAAAAGGCTGCCATTTGAATGTTTGGCGCATTTCGCCTCCCTCTTTGTCTGTCGTGTCCGTAAGAAAGTTTCAAGCCGTCAGTAAAGGCTAACTCTTGGTTGTGGCAGTTTTGGCAAGAGATTTGCCCGCTTTTTGAAAGGCGTGGGTCCTTAAAAAGTCGCAAGCCTAAAAACGCCTTAATGTCGCTGTAAGCGTTGTTTGCAGGAAATGGTGGCTCTTTAAATGGCTCAAATTCACGCCACTCTTTTACCACGCTTTCATCAAGCTTTGGTTTGTCCCACTCGCTAACAGGGCGGGCGTAAAGGGCGCGGTATTTGCTTAAATTCTGCTCGCTTTGGTTGCTTGCGGTGTTTGGCTCGTTTTGCCCCATAAATTTAGCCAAAAGCGCCACTATACAAGCTAGCGATAAGCCTAAAAGTATGGCTAGGATTTTGTTTGTTTTCATTTTTGTCCTTTCGTTTTTTAACTTAACATTTGCCCATAATGCTTTATTTTGTCATATTAAGTGTTATTAAAATATCCATAAATCAGCATTTAATAATCCATTCTCCGTTTTGTAGATACTTCGCTACGCTCAGTATGACAAGACAAGTCAGTATGACAATGTTTTTTTAGATTGCCACGCTCATTTCATTCGCTCGCAATGACGCACTCATTCTATTTTCAATACTTATACCCAAATTGTAGCCAAAACTGCCTTCCCACATCATACACAGGGTAAGCCGCACTTGCGCTCAAAATGCTGCCTGTTGCCATATTGCCATTTGCCCCTGAAATAGTCGTTTCGTTCTTTAAATTTAAGACATTGATTATATCGACATTTGTGTAGAAAGTCCCAGCTTTGCCAAGCATAAATTCAACTCCCGCGCGCATATCCCAAGTAAATGCGCCTTTGAAATGGTATTTGCCATATTGCCTCATCTTGTTGCCTATGGTGGTGTTATAATTTGGCGAACGAGTATTTAACAACACCATTCTATCATAGCCTGAGCGGTAGCGAAAGAAATTATTCCACAAAAGCCTTGTAAAACCTAGTTTCATCGTTTGCGTGGTGCTTAGCCTTAAAGTCCAAGGGCGCGCGAAATTTTCAGTAGGTCGCTCGCTGTATTTGATAATCTTGCCATCATAGTAAATGTCAGGGTCATCGATGTAAGTTTCATCAGCTGCGAAAGGATTATAAGCCCTATTTACAGCTGTATAATCAAAGGCAAATAAAAAGTGATGATACACATTAAGCGTTTTGAAAGGCTCGGTGTTTTCTATGCTTGCGGTGATAATGTCGCTTTTTGAGCTGCCCTCGTTGGTGTAGTAGTATCCCTTGCTAGAACTTCCCCTTTGGATTATCTCATCTTTGCCCTGTCTGTTTATGTATTTGGCGTTAAAATTCACAAGCCCTATATCTTGGCTTATCCCTACCATAACTTCATCGCTGTATGGTATGTCAAGCCTGTTAAATTTATACTGTGATTTTGCGCTCACATCACTTTCTACCCAAGGCGAGTTTATATCTGCGCGAGTGAGATTTTTTGTCGCTGCTAAAATGCTGTCATAAAGTCTGTATGAGAAGAGGTTGCGCCCATAATAGCGGTTTGCTCCAAAGCTTAGCCTTGTGTCAAAGCCCCCCCCCCTGCTCCAAGGTGCGATATAAGATAAGCTTAAACGCGGTGCGGCTGTGCCTTTATCCATATAGCTGTCTCCATCGACACGAAGCCCAAGTCTAGCATTCATTTCGCCTATTTTAGCATAATCAAAAAGCCTAATATCTTCCTCGACATAAAAGGCATAAGATAAAACATCAAGTTTGGTAAGGCTTTTTTTGATGACATTTAAGGCTTTTATGTATTGTCCGTTTAATGCAGCAATGTTGTTTGCGGCTGTTGTCGTGGCAGTAGAGCATAAAGGCACACCAAACAAATCCACACCACCGCAAGCTACACCAGCTCCTAATTCTTCAACATATCTGCCCTTTGTCGCTGCGCTGTAAGTGTTGTAATAATAATCATCAAGTATTTCTCTATTGACATACTGATAGTCAAATTCTGCGCCCACTCGTATCTTTAAAAATTCAGCCAAATCAAAATTCATATCACTTTTATAGCTTAGGCTGTGTTGCATTTGCTCTACATTGCTCACGCCACCTTCCATTGAGTAGCCAGATGAAGTTGCCGCCCAATTTTTATCCAAAGCCGAGTGCCTCCAAGTAAGAAAATAATTCTTATCACTTTGGCGTGAATTTTGCAAAAGCGAGTAGCCAAGCTGATTAGTCCAAAGTCCTAATCCTGTCTCCCACAAGCCCTTTAAACCAGCTTGATAACCCCCTGTTTGCATAGTGTAAAACGAGTCTTTTGCAATGCCGTTAAAATAGGTGTTAAACTGCGGCATATAGCCTAAATTTGCCTCCAAGCTAAAATCACTTGTTACATTATAAAACGCTTTTAAATAATAATTATCACTGATTCTTTTTTGCTCTCTTGTATCAAAGGCTTGTGTGGGGTTAAAGTATTGATTTGCCGTAGTGTAGCCATTTAAGGGAATATAAGAGCGAGTGGTGGAAAACGCACCGATAATGCTAAATTTGTCATTTGCCCAGCCTTCAATGCTTGCTTTGACTAAATGCTTGCTGAATTTGGGTTGAAATTTCTCGTCCGTGCTGTTTGCTAAATTTTCTTCAAATTGTTCGCCTATGTGATATTGAGTGAGTTTGTCGCTTGTGTGCTGATAGCTTATGTCAAAATGCCAGCCGTCTCGTCTTGGGTTGCGGACATTTGCCTCGACAACACCGCCTGTAAAGCCTCCATAAGCTGCGCCTATGTTAGAATCAAGCACCACAATGCTTTCAAGCAAGCTTGTATCTATGTTAAAGCCTTGACTTCGTTGCCCGCCACGCAAACCTTGACTAGCCCCACCACTGCTGCCGCTTGCATTGCTTGCGGGGTCTAAATCGTTGTTCATATTAAAGCCATCAAGCTGAAAGTTGTTTTGATAAAAAAGCCCACCGCTTATGCTTATGTTTGCAGGGTCGATTTCGCCCGGCGTATTTGAGCTAAGCTGTGCGTTATCAAACTGCACATTTGGCAAGACTTTAAGCGCACTTGTAATGTCGCCGTTGCCATTTGGGGCTGAATTTAAGGCGTTTTTATCCAAAGAACTGCCTGAAAGATACTTAATCACAGGATTTGGCGCACTTATAACCGTAGCTGGCAACTCATAAGTTGCCGTCAAATCCACGCCACTTTGCGAGCGCGTAGTGTTTTGCTCTGTGTTTGAATTTACGCTTGCGGTGTGTGCGTTTTGAGCCTCATTTGCCTCATCGGCAAAAAGGCTTGTGGCTACAAGCAAGATAAAGGCTTTGGTTTTCATTTTTGTTCCTTTATAAAATGTAAATTTTTACTCTATAAATTTGAGTGCGAATTTTTGCTCTCAAATTTGAATGAGAAAAATTTTGATGAAATAATAATATAAATTTTCAAAATTTAAGCTTAAAAATTTATAAATTTTGAAAATTTTTTTCAAAATTATTTAAAAATTTGCTTAAATATAGATTTTATATAGTTTTAAAAATTTATAAAAATGATAAACTTTATAAAAATATAATTTTCATATAATAATAAGCTATATTATTTTGATAAAGCTAAAAAAATTTTTATTTATTTAAAAGCTCAAAGCGAGCTACCATCAAGATAGCTTGTCACGCTCGTGTGTTTGCTATACTTGCAATGTCAAGCAAACATACTTTGTGCGCCACTTCAACCCGCTTATAATGGCGACATATCAGGCAAAATTCAGCCCAAAGCTAAATTCATCTAAAATTCAGCACAAACACTTGAATTTTAAGCAAATTCAGCGAATTTCATCTCAAATCTCAGCAAAAAATTCAAATTTTTGCCCTTTTCATTTACTTTATGATTAAATTTTTTTCATTACAATGCAAAAAATTCAAATTTTAAGGACAAAAATGCAAAAGCACACCCAAATCAAAGGCTTTGAAAAGTTCAAAATCATCATCATTTTGGCGCTTATGTCATCTATCGCGCCGCTTTCAACCGATATGTATTTGCCAGCACTCCACAAGGTGCAGCAAAGTTTCGCCACTACGCCCTTTCTCACTCAGCTTTCTTTGGCGGCGTTTTTTGTCGCCTTTGCTTTGGGGCAGCTGATTTATGGACCATTAAGCGATATTTTTGGGCGCAAAAAGCCCTTGTATGTGGGGATTGCGCTTTTTATGCTCTCGTCTTTAAGCTGTGTGCTGGTTGATTCTGTGTATGCTTTTATCGCTTTGCGCTTTTTTGAGGCTTTGGGCGGGTGTGCGGGCGTTGTCATCGCCCGTGCCATAGTAAATGACTTGTTTGAGCTTAAAGAAGCCGCAAGCATTTTCGCGCTGATGATGGTAGTAAGCTCGCTCGCGCCTATGCTCTCGCCTGCTTTTGGCTCGGTTTTGCTTGAATTTTTCTCGTGGCAAAGCATTTTTTTCGTGCTGTTTATGCTCGGTATTTTGCTGCTTTTTTTGCTTGTTTTTGCCTTAAAAGAGAGCGCAAAAGGCGTTGGCAGGGTTAAATTCTCACGCGCTGAAATCATAAAAAGCTACAAAGCCGTGCTTTTGGACAAACTTTTCGTGCTTTACGCGCTGGCTGGGGCTTTGGCGATGGGCGCAATGTTTGCTTATATCACGGGTTCGAGCTTTGTTTTCACGGGCTTTTTTGGGCTGAGCGAGCAGCAGTATGGCGTTTTGTTTGGCATAAATGCGATTAGCTTCGTGCTTTTTGCTAACATTAACGCAAGGCTTGTTTTAAAGCACTCTCCTTATGTCATCTTGCCAAAAGCCTTTGTGGCAATGTTTGCGCTCAGCATTGTGCTTGTCGTGTCGGCGTTTTTTGTGGGAAATTTTTGGTTTTTTGAAATCGCTTTGTTTTTCATCATCGGAATGCTGGGCTTTTTAATGCCAAATATCACCACTCTTGCGATGGCGCGCTTTGCAAGCAATCATTCAGGCACGGCGTCTGCGGTGCTTGGCACGACTCAGTTTGCCTTTGCGGGCGTTGTGAGCTTTATCGTGGGCATTTTAAATGCGAATTCGCCCGTGTTTTTAGGCTCTGTGATGGCTGCGTGCTGCTTTGTAGCGGCTTTGTGCTATGCCTTTGTCAAAAGGCGGATTGATTAACACAACTTTGCTATGATAAGGCTAAATTTTTGAAAGGAAAAGCGATGAAAAAACTTGTTGTAAGCGTGTTTGCGTTTTGTTCTTTGAGCTTTGGCATTAGTGTTGGGGGCTTTGAGCTAAGCCCAGAAGTGGGCGCGGGCGTGCAAAAGGTTAGCACAAACGGCAGCAGTCGCTACGACTGGTCAGCTCACGCGCGTTTGTGGGTAGGCGTTTCAAACTTCATTGTCGCCCCACAATTTAAATACACGAGCATAAATGACGGCTTGCAAAGCCTAAAAAACACGCAAGCGGGCGTTTCAGCGGGCTATAAGCTTGATTTAGTGGTGCTTTCAGCCACGCCTTATGTGGGCTTAAACTACTCAAATTTCGACAAATACTACGATGACACGCTCGCTTTTAATACAGGCGTTCGCGTAAATCCAGCGATTTTGCCCTTTTCTTTGGGCGTGGAGTATGAGTTTCAAAACCCAAACGATTTTTACGGACGGCGTCAAAAAATGGAGTCCGTGCGTTTTAGCGTGGGATTGAGTTTTTAAGGGGTGAGTTTAGCCTTTAAAAGGCTAAATTTAGCCTTAAAAGGGCTTAAATTCACGCTTTGCTCTTTTAGCACTCAAATTCCTTTGTAGCTTCATCTTGCCCTTTGTTTTCAAACTCACAAATTCGCTTTTGCCACGCAAAATTCACTTTGCAAACTCGATTTACTCCGCTCTTGATTGATTTTTGAGCGTTTCATCGTAGTTGATTTCAGCCTTTTTGCCTACAAATCTTTTTCTGTTTGCGTTAAATTCAGCATTAAAAAGGCTTCTTTGTGGCTCAAAGCCCGAAATTTCAAAGCCCGCTATGTCGATGAGGGCGTGGATTAAATCATCTATCATAAAGGGTTTTTTCGTGGCATTTTTAATCCGCGCGTAAATTTCAGGGTGTTTGGCGCGAAATTCATTGCTTGCATACACGACAAAGGGGATTTCTAGCATAAAACGCGTGATTTTGCTGTCCGTTCGCAAGGGCGCATTGCCCGTGTCAAAGACATCATCGCCGTGGTCGCTTATGTAAATCACTATGCTATCGCTGTTTGCAAAGCGTTTTATGATTTCGTCCAAAATAAAATCCGTGTATAAAATGGCATTTGCGTTTTGTGCTAAGGTTTGCTTGCCCCTTGTGCTGCGTATATCTTGTGCTTTGAAGCGTTCAAATTCCTTTGGGTAGCGGTTAAAATAATGAATGTGATTGCCCATCAAATGCAAGCTTATAAAAAGGCTTTTGTCCTTATCTTGCGCGCTCAATACCTCGTCTAAAATCGGCAAAATCGCCCCGTCTGGCTTCATCGTGTCAAGGCTGTTGCCCGCCTTGCTACTACTCGTCCAGTGCAACTCATCGCTACGGCTAAATATAGTCGTGGTTGCCTTGCTCCAAAGGCTGAACTGCTCTTGGTTTGAGATAACTATGCTTTTGTAGCCGCCAAGTTTCATTGTGTCGATAAGGTTTAAATAACGATACCACGGCGTTTGAATGTCATCTTGGTTCGCAAAGCTAAGCACCTGCGAGAGCGACTCAAATGTCGTTACCTGCGTGGAAATGACATTGTCGAAGATAAAAAGATTGTTTGGTTTTTCAGCACTCAAACGGGCGAAATTTGGCGTGTTGGGTAGATAATAGCCATAAATTTGCATTAAATTGCGTTGTGCTGACTCGCCGATGATGAGAATGATATTTTGAATTTGCTTATCTTTTGGGGCTTTGGTGAAATTTATGTCTTTGATAAATTCGGCGAAATTTGCGTCAAGTTCTTTGTATTCGTTCATCGCCCCGAGTATAAAATCAAGCGAGCCTTTAACCGAGCTTGTGGCGTTGTAGATGACATCGCTTGTTCGCTCATAATGCGGGCGCAAGCGGAAAATATGCACGGCAATTAGGGCGATTAAAAGCGTGAGAAAGACTATCCAAAAAATCTTTAATGCCCCCCCCCCGTGAGCGAGTTTCGCAAAGATGACATTACCATAACGATAAACAAGTGCCAAAACGCCAAGCGTTAAAAGCGACAAAACGCCAAATTTTAAGCTCAAATACTCGCCCAAAAATTCACGCGTTTCATTTGGATCACTTTGCAAAGCCACGCCAACAAGGTGTTCGTTGAGCGTGCCGCCAAAATTCAGCACTAAAAAGAGATTTACGATGAGCAAAAGCACGCTAGCTAGCGTAACGATGAGAACAAAGGCGTTTTTTATGCGCTTAAATGGCACATAATAAATCAAGCAAAACGCCATAAAATAGGTGCAAAAAAGCATAGACTCTCTGTAAAAAAACGAATACCACCAGTAGCTATCGAAAAGTTTAGGGATATTATAAAACTGCGCCAAAGCGATATAAAGGGAGTTTAGCACGAGCAAAAGGGCGAAATTTTTAGCAAAAAAGCTGTCCTTAAAAAACACCATCATCGATAATCCTTGAATTTTTAGGGCAAATTATAGCGAATTTTGCTAATGTTTTTACAACAAACGCTTTTTGGGCTTGAAAATTCACATTTGCGAGCTTTTTTGAGAATTCGCACTCTTTTAACGGGCTTTTAAATTTACATTAAAAAAAGCTCAAAATAACAAGAATTTGTTTGTCATACTGAGCGTAGCGAAGTATCCATAAATTTAAAAAGTTTGTCTTAATTTCTTTGTGGATATTTCGCCTACGGCTCAATATGACAATGAAAAATAGCTCAAAACGACAAGCCGAGCTTTTAAGGGCTTTCGTCATTGCACCCTTGCAAAAAAAGCAATGCTTAAATTTATGGATTGCCACGAGTTTGCACGCTCACGCTTTGCAAATTCTCGCAATGACAAAATCCTTGTCATACTTATAAATTCTTTCGCATTGACTTAATCTTTGTCATACTGAGCGATAGCGAAGTATTCATAAATTTAAAGTGTGAATTTACACCTTTAAAGCGTGCCTTAAATTTCTTTGGATTTTTCGCTACGCTCGAAATGACAAAGTCCTTGTCATACTGACTTGTTTTGTTGTCATACTGAGCGCAGCGAAGTATCCACGAATTTAAAGCACAAATTTGCACCTTTAAAGTGTGGATTTTTCGCTTTCTAACGAAAGCTCAAAATGACAAAGTCCGTTTTCTTTGTCCGTCATTGCGAGCGTGGCAATCTATAAATTTAAACGCAAATTTACCTTTGGATTGCCACG
>UQBJ01000011.1 GCA_900539255.1 uncultured Campylobacter sp.
TTAAACGCTCGGTGTTTTCACGCGCTTGCTCTAAAAGGCTCTTTTGCGGAGCTTGTGGCGTGTCTTGCGGTGTTTCTTTTGGCTTTGTTTCGTAACTTTTTGCCACGCTTGGATTTTTAAATTTAAAATTTGTGCTGTCTTTAAGGTTTCTATTAGAATAAAATGTTATAATTTCCTCGTTAGCGGAGGTAGGGAGTGTGTCTGCACCGCTAACTTTATCCCTTGCTACAAGCCTAAAACTTATGCCTTGTTCATCTTGCCACTCATAAAGCCTTGCGCGTGGTGGCGTGGATAAGCTCGTGGAGCAAGTCTTGTGCTTGAAAATGCTCTTTGTTTGCTGCGGCTATGGTTATGGTGTTATCATTTAGCACGAAATGGCTACGCGCCGCGCTCTCATCAAACTTCACTTTCACGCCCAGCTTTTGCGCTGCCTTTGTGGCTTTGGCAAAAATCTCGTTAAATTCCTTGTCCTTTGAATTTTAGCCGTGATTGTAGCATAAAATAATGAATTTTGATAAATTTTAGCAAGTTTAAACGCAAAATTTGAGTTTTGGATATTTGAGATTTTTTTGAATTTGAAATTGAAATTTTTATTAAAAAGCCTTTTTGCTTTATCGCAAATAAAGCCTTATAAATTAGCACGGTATTTTGATGAGCGCAAATTTGCTTTTTACTTTTTTAAAAAACCATACTCATAAATTTTTGGCGTGATTTTTGCGGCTAGTTCTTTTAGAGCAAGGCGCAAGGTTGCCATTAAGTCGTTGTAGTGTTCATCATCACTTCTTGCGTTCATTCTGCCTGTTTCATTGCCTTTTTCATCTTTTTTTCGCCCTTGAAAATGCTCTTTTATGTCGTAAAGTGAAGCGTTGGCGTTATAGGGCTTTTTAGGGTCGTTAAAATTTTGCGTGTGATAATACCGCCAAATTTCACGCCCTGCGTCAAAGACGGCTTTTGCTTCTTTGCTGAATTTCAAAGGCTTTGTGGGGATAAAGATTTTTTGAGTGGGTGAGCTTATTTCTTTTTCATCAAAAGGCAAGGAGCCGTCATTTCGAGCCTTGTTTTTCTTGTCATATTGAGCGTTAGCGAAATATCCACACTTTGAATTTATGGATACTTCGCTTTCTTGGGAAAGCTCAGTATGACAAGACAAGTCAGTATGGCAAAATTTATCAATATGACAAGTGCAGTCGCCGAGTTTGCCATTTATGAATTTAGTCATAAAATCACTTTTAAAGGTTTCTTTGGCATTAACTTCATTTTCAGTAAAGGGGATAAAGTGATTTTCAAAATTTGTAACCCCCCCCCCCCTATCAATACTTGAAATTCTATTTTGTCCGTGAAAAAGCGTAAAGGCTAAACAATCATTTTGAAATTCGCTGTCCTCTTGCCATTTATCATTTGGGTAAAGAAACTGGTCTCTATCATTAAGCCACGAAGCTTCTATGGCGTGGCGAACGGAAAAATATATGCAAATAGAGATTAAATTATCTTGATTGATTGCTGCATAAGGAACACACCTTGTCCCTTTATTGTTTAAAAATACAATATATTTTTGATTTTGAAAGTCTGGCGCACCAGCTCCAAGCCACGCTACTATATTTTTTTGTTGGTTTAAATTATCAAGCCATTTGTTAATACTTTTTGGCAAATTTGCATAAAATCCTTTTTGTCCTATAAATTCTCCATTACTTTCAAAAATATCAACTTGAATTTTTTCAAATTCGACTTTATTTTTTGTATCCCAAATCAAAAAACCGATAGGGAATCCACCTTTTACATTGTCAAAAGTCCAAGCTGGAACTATAAAACCCTTTAAAAATTGAGCCTTAAATTCTTTTCTAAATTTTGCAAAAGCACTGCCATTTATATATTTTAATTTTGAAAAACTTGCCAAAATACAATTTGGAATTTCTTTATAAATTCTTATAAAAAATTGAATAAAAAGTTCTCTATTGCCTCTACTTAAAATATGTCCATATTTTTCACCAACTTTATTTTCTTGGATATTTGGTTTATTTTGTCCTATTCCTAATGAAGTATTGCCTGAACTTGCCTCCGCATAAGGCGGATTGATAAAAATTATCAGCTTTTCGCGCTTTTTCTCGTCTTTTAAAATCTCTTGTAAAGTTTGTGGCAAGGTTGAAAAATCATCATTTAAAAAGTCAAAGGTAAAGATATGATTTTCAAGTAAATTCAGCTTAATTTCGCTTTCTTTTGTTTTGGCAAGTTCTTTCATTATATCGACATTGCTTTTATCAAAATCACTAGCAAAAATGCGGTATTTATCCTTAAAATTTGCCAAAAGGTTGCCCGTGCCAGCTGCGCAGTCCCAAATATAATACTCATCTTGATAGTTTTCTCCAAGCGCACTTGCTAGATAGCTTTGCGCCTTTTTTACCCAAATTTGCGGCGTGAAAAATGCGCCTTTGCGTTCTCTAATGTCTGTTGGCACGAGTAAATCACGGCGCGCGATAAATTTGTCCCAAAATTCCTCTTTTGGCGGGCGTTTGTATTTGTTCCAAAATTGCTTATGCGCTTCTTGTTTATCATTAAAGCTAAAATTTGTAAAAGTATCGACAACTTGGGCGTTTAGCTTAACTTTCTCTAAACGCACTCTGTAAGAATCGCCTTCAAGTAGAATTCTTAAATTGTCTCTGATTTCTTTTGTGCTGTTGTTGTAGCTGAGTAAATCGGCTAGATAAAAATCAGTATCCAAAATGTCTGGCTTTACCGCCTCATAATCAATAGCAATGCTCGGTTTCACGGCATTTAGCCACTTGATATAAATATGCACGAAATTATCCTCTGTGATTTGAATTTGGTTTAACTCGGCATTTTCAAGGACAAAATTCGTTTTAATAAAATTTTTAAGCTCGGCATTATCTTTGTCAAAGTAAAAAAGCAATCTTTTGCTTTCTAAAATGCCCTTTATTTGTGAGTGAAATTTTTGAAATTCCTTGCTTTCGTGCTTGCTTGGGGTAATGTGCTGATAGTCAAAGTCGGTAATGTCTAAAAAGCTCATAATTTCGCTGTATTTGATAAAGGCGATTTTTTGTGCGTCAAATGCGCCTAAAAATGGCGGTGGTTGGTGCTTTTGGTGGTGTTTGTGCTTGGCTATGGTTAAGATGAGTTGAGAAAAGCTCTCATAAATGTCCGCTCCCTTGCCTTTCTTTGCCTCAGCCCACAAAAAATAAGTGTTTTCAAAAAATGTTTGCCTTTTAAAAGACACGCAAAAATCAATCTCGCCTAAAATTTGAGTGTTGTCAAATTCGGCGAAAAAGTCTAATGCAACCTTGTTTTTTAGCTCTTCCTCAGCAATACTTAAAGAATACACCGCTCACCTCACACACTCTCGCTGAATTTAAAGCCCTTTGAATGCAAGATTTTGCGCACCTGCTCTTGATGCTCTTTGCCTTTGGTTTCGAGTGTGATAGAAATCATCGCGTCTCCATAATCCAAAGCGGTGGAAAACCTGTCGTAGTCGATTTTGATGATATTTGCGTTTGCGGCTTTTAGGCTGTTGGTGAGCGAAAGTAGGGCGCCGGGCTTATCTATAAGCGTTACATTGATGTGCATCTTGCGGTGAGCCTTGTATAAGCCTTTTTCGATGATGATATTAAGCATTTGGACATCGATATTTCCGCCGCTTAATATAATGCCTATCTTTTTAACGCCCTTAAAATCAATCTTTTTATGCAACAAAGCCGCCACAGGTGCTGCACCTGCGCCTTCAACTATGATTTTATGCTTTTCGAGCAAGAAAAGCACGGCGTTTGCGATTTCTTCATCATCAACTTGCACGAATTCATCGACATTTTGCAAGATAATGTTTAAATTTATCGGGTCAGCGTCTCGCACGGCGATACCATCGGCTATGGTGCGGACGGACTTTGAGTTTTGCACCTTTTTCGCGTGAAAGCTCTCAAACATTGCTGGTGCGCCCTTTGCGCTAATGCCTACGACTTTTATGTCGGGGTTTATTTGCTTTGCCGCACTTGACACGCCGCTGATTAGCCCGCCGCCGCCAACAGGCACTAAAATCATATCCAAATCTGCCACTTCATCGAGCATTTCAAGCATTAGCGTGCCTTGCCCCGCCATTACAAACTCATCTTCAAAGGGGTGTATAAAGACAAGCCCCTTTTCTTTGGCAAATTCAGTGGCAAAGGTGTAGGCTTCATCGAAATTATCGCCATTTAAGATGACTTCTGCGCCCAAAGCCCTTGTCGCGCTGACTTTCAAAAGGGGCGTGGATTCTGGCATTACGATAGTAGCGTTTATGCCAAAATTCTTTGCCGATATAGCCACGCCTTGCGCATGATTTCCTGCACTAGCTGCGATGACACCGCGCTTTTGCTCATCTTTGCTTAGGCTGGCTATCTTATTGTAAGCTCCGCGAATTTTATACGCGCCCGTGATTTGCAAATTTTCGTTTTTCAAAAAAACCTGCTTTCCGCACAACTCGCTTAAAAAATGCGAGTGCGTGAGCGGGGTTTTAAGCACAAAATCGCTGATTTTTTGTTTGGCTTGGTAGATTTTGTTAAGCTCTATCATCTTATCTTTCATCGTTTGCCCTTATTAAATTTATCGCAACTTGCCTTTTTTGGCTAAATTTTACTCAAAAACAAAACGCTATTATACACAAAATTTAACCCTTGCGAACTAAATTTTGCCTAAAATCACGCCACATTCTAAATGCGCTGTTGTGGCAAATTGGTCAAAAAGCGCAAAATGCAAAATTTCGTGTGTCTTTAAAAGTGCGCTCAAATCACGCTTTAAACTTTGCGGATTGCACGAAATGTAAATGATATGCCCAAACTCAGCCACAAATTCACGCACGCCATCGTCAAGCCCAGCCCTTGGCGGGTCGATGAAAATGTGCGAAAAGTCAAATTCGCTCAAATTTATGTCAAGTTCTTTCAGGCGGTAAAACTCACGCACACCGCTTAAAGCTTCTGCTAGCTCGCTGCTTGAAAGGCGGACAAAGCTCGTGTTGTGCGCTTTGTTGGCTGCGGCGTTAAGGCGGGCAAAGTGTATGTTTGTTTTGGAAATTTCAGTCGCTAAAACGCGCCTAAAAAGCCGTGATAAAGGCAGGGTAAAGTTACCATACCCGCAATAAAGCTCGCATAAATCGGCTCTTTCTTGCGTGGCAATCTTATCAAACACCCATTTTATCATCTTTTTATTTATGTCGGTGTTTGGTTGGACGAAGCAATCGTTATTAAATTCATACAAAAACTCTTGTTCGTTGATATTTAGGCGTTGGAGCAAGTTTTCGTCCCCAAAAACAAGTTTTTTGCCCTTGCTCCGTGCGATGAGATGAAATTTTAGCCGTTTTTGCAAGGCGCAAATCTCGTTTTTTAGGGCATTTATGTCGGTGTGATAAAGTAAAGTAATGCTTAAATCGTCCTTTGTGGCTAAAAATTCAGCCCCAAAAAGTTTAAAAGCAAGAGTAGGGCGCGAATTTAGCTCATCTAACAAAGCACTCATCGCGTTTTGTATAGGCAAAACAGCGATTTCAAAGCGTTTTACGATGAATTTACGCTTGCTTTTTGCGTCAAACATAGCATAATGCAAGCCTTGCTCGTCCCTAAAAAAGCTAAATTCAGCCCGCGTGCGGTAGCATTTAAGCGGCGATGAAAAGCACTCAAACTCGCCTTTGAAGTCGCTAAAAAGGGCTTTGGCGAGTTTGATTTTCTCATCAAAGGCGCATAAAGTTAAATTTTGGGGCATAAATTCACACTTTTTTGCCGACAAGGCGCAAAAGCACCATCATCGCTACCACGCCCAAAGCAAGGCTAGCCCATACATTTAGCCCCAAAGACACGCTCAAATACCCAAAAACAAGGCTTATGGCGCACACAAAAAGCGCATAAGGCATTTGCGTTTTGACATGAGCGAGCAAATCGCAACGGCTACCCATCGATGAAAGTATGGTAGTATCGGAGATAGGCGAGCAGTGGTCGCCAAAAATAGCCCCCGTAAGCACGGCTGAAATGTTGATAATCATATAATGATGCAGCTCCGCGCCCGCTAGCTCGTTATGAACGCCCACAGCAGCGGCAAGAGGAATGGTAAGTGGCATTAAAATGCCCATTGTGCCGTAGCTTGTGCCTGTGGCAAAGGATATGACAGAAGCGAGCAAAAAGACAGCACCAGCCAGCGCAAACAGCGGTGTTTTGTCGCTTAAAAGCTCGATGAGATAGCGCGAAGTGCCTAAATCCTTGATAGTCGAAGCCAAGCTCCAAGCGCAAAGCAAGATGATAACGGTCATTATCATCGTCCGCCAACCTTGCATCCACACGGCTATGCCTTCTTTCACCGCAAAAATCTTGCCCCAAGCCGCCATTGCTATCGCCACTATGCTTGCAAGCAAAGCCGCTTGAAACAGCACCACAGACGCACTTGACGCCCCAAAAGTCTCACGCAGAGCGTAAAAGCTAAGTGGCGAAGCGTCTATAAGTGCCTTTGTAGCGGTATCGGCTATATTGTTGTAGCCGTTAAAATAAAAGCCGATGAAAGCAAAAACTACCAGCACAAACAGCGGCACGATAGCATTTCGCGCCTTTAAGGCTATGTTTTCCTTTGGCTCTAAAAGTTTGTCCTCGATATTGTCAAGCCTTTGATGCCCTTGTGAGAATTCGCCCTTGCGCGCCTTTTGCTCGGCTTTTAGCATAGGTCCAAATTCACGCCCCATATAAATCGTAAGCAGCACAAAAATCAGCATAAAAAGGTTGTAAAAGCGATAGGGCAGAGTTTTAACAAAAATCGCAAAGGCGTTAATGTTATCACGGGCTAAATTCAGCCGCTCAAACACGCTAGGCTCTATCAAATCATATCCAGCGCGGATTAAACTTAGTTCAAGCCCTATCCAAGTGGAGATGATGGCAAGTCCAGCTATGGGCGCAGCCGTAGCGTCCATTATAAAGGCGAGTTTTTCGCGGCTAACCTTGAATTTATCGGTAACAGGGCGCATAATGGGTCCTACTATAAGCGAGTTCGCATAATCATCAAAAAATACAAAAACGCCCATCAGCCAAGTGGCGAACTGCGAGCTTTTAGCCTGCTTTGCCTTGTGCGAAAGCCACAGCGCAACGGCTTTTGTGCCGCCGTTTTTGGTGATGAGAGCGACTACACCGCCGATTGTAAGCACTTGCAAGATGACGCCAGCGTTGCCCGTGCTTGCCATAGAGTGCAGCACACGCGAGATAAAGCCCGTAAATGCGCCAACAGCGGAGTGGTAGAGTAGGGCAAACGCGTTTGTGTCGCCTTGAATTTGGGCGTTTGTTTTGCCTGCACTTTCAAGGGCTTGGGTTGTGCTTAAATTTTGCGTGGCGTTGTCAAGCGTGTCGGCAAGGGCTTGGGCGGCGTTTTGCGCGCCTATAAGTTCGCTTGCTCCATAGCCATTACTCACAAGGGCGAGCATAAAAGTGCCGCTCATCGCCCCTAAAAAGAGCGACAAAATGACATCTTTGGTTACAAAAGCCAGCACGATAGCGATAAAGGGCGGCAAAAGCGTGAAAGCGCCGAAGAGTTGGGAGTTTTGCTCGGGCGAATTCGCCAAAAGTGTGAGCGGCAAGAGTAAGATACACAAAAATTTCATCGTTTGTCCTCGAATTTAAGCTTGTTTTGCCTTGCTTTTTCAAACAAAAACGCGTGAATTTTACACAAAAAAGCCTTTATTTTTGTAAAATTTTAAGCAAAAATGATAAATTTTTTAATGAATTGTTTTAAAGTTTGACTTCTTTGAATTTTATTTTTAAATTTCAATATATAGCTTCAATCAACAAAACCCGCATTTTATGTAAATTTAATCCATTTTCGTCAGCATATCGCATTTGAGTTTTGCTTTTTGGGTGAAATTGTGTAAGACTTTTTGATACTCTTTTTGCCAGCCAGCTTTGACTATAAAACGCTCACACTTGCCTTTATGACCCCCCCCCCCCTGTCATTCTATAAGTTGCACCGTCTTTATTAACTAAAACAAGGCTAGGGATTTGCAAAATGTCGCACAAATGTGAATTTCCCGTAACTTGCGTAATGAAAAAATCAAATTTTGACGACACGCTTACCAAAGATGCTAAATTTTCATCATTGACGAAAACACGCACATTTGGGCTTTGAGTGAGATTAAATTGCACGGCATTTGCTTTAAAATTCAGCAACACAAACAAAAATTCAGGGTAAGTTCTACCAAGCTCGCAAGCCATATCTATCCAGCTTTTGATGAAAAAATTCGCCGCCACCACGCTCTGACTATACCCCGAAAATGCGTTTATGCCGATGACTTTTTTATAAGGAAATTTTATGCTTTCAAAAAACGGCTTTGTTAAATTCTCATCTTTTGGCAAAAATTCCTTTATCTTGCCAAAGTCGATTTGTGCGATATTTGCGTCATAATGTTTTGGGTTTATCGCCCGCACAAGCTTTAAGTGTATATCGCTAAAATGCTTTTTACCCCTAAAAAACGGAACAGGCGTTGTCAAGGTGCGTGAAAAAAAGCTCACAAAATGCGGCAGCACAATAGCCTTTTTAAAACGAAGAGTTTTAAGATAGCGGAAAAATGAGCCTTTTCTGCGTATGGTGATGAAAATGTCAGGGTTCATCGCACGAATTTCATCAAGCGAAGTTGTGCGAGAATCGATAATAGTATCGATAAAAGCGATTTTGCTAAACAAAGGCAAGGCGGTTTGCGGATAATAATACACCAGCTCATCATTTGGATAAAGCTGTTTTATCGCATAAAGCACCTTTAAATCCACCAAAGCGTCCCCAAGTCCGCCCACACAACCATAACCTTGAAAAACAATCCTAGCCATCTTTTTTTGCACCTTTCGTTTGTTCTGCCTTTGCTTGTTGTAAAATTGCCTAAATTTTTATGCTTTTTAAAATTTTATTTAAATAATTTGCCTTTGTGTTTTGGTAAATTTTAGCGAATTTTTCAAACATTTTGCCTAATTTTAGCAAAATTTAAGCTAAATTTACAAAATGCCACACAAATGCCGCTTTTGCCTAAATTTGCTCTATGTGAAAGCCCGCCCAAGTTTGCGTTACGGGCATTAGCTCCAACTCGTTTATGTTGATATGCTCAGGCAGCGAAAGCACGGCGCAAATCACCTTTGCTATGTCGTCTGCGCTTAAAAATTTGGTGTTTTCATAGACGCTGTCGGCTTTTGCCTTGTCGCCTTTAAAGCGAACTTCGCTGAATTCGGTTTTGCAAAGCCCGGGGGCGATATTTGTTACCTTTATGTTGCTACCGCGCAAATCGTTTCGCAAGGCGAGCGAAAACTGCCCCACAAAGGCTTTCGTGCCACAATACACATTGCCTCCAAAATAAGGGTTACGCCCTGCGACCGAGCCTAGGTTGAAAATGTGAGCGGACTTTTGCGCCCGCAAAAGCGGTATAATGGCTCTTGCGACATACAAAAAGCCCTTAACATTTGTATCCACCATAGTTTCAATCTCATCGATGCTAAGCTCGTCAAATTTCTCCGTGCCAAGCGCTAGCCCAGCGTTGTTGATAAGCACGCTAATGTCCTTAAATGCGGGCGGGATTTGAGCCACAGCGTCAAAGATAGCCTTTTTGTCGCGCACATCGGCGCAAATGCTGTGAATTTGCCCCTTAAATTCAGCCTCCAACTCAGTCAAGCGTTCTGCGCGCCTTGCTAATGCGATGATTTTAAAGCCTTGTTTTGCCAAAGCCTGCACGCACGCCTTGCCAAAACCCGAACTCGCCCCCGTGATAAACGCCGTTTTTGTCATTTTAGCTCCCCTTTTTTTTGGTGTTTTTGTGTCAAATCGTTTTGTTTTAAGACATTTTGCGCCTTAAATATTTGCTTTGATTTTTACGAATTTTGGTGTGATTATAGCTAAAAAAATTAAATTTGAACCTTAATGAAAATTTAGAATTTTTGTGGTATAATCCAAAAATAGCGAAAATGTAGAAAAAATTAAAAATAAAGGCAAACAAAATGAGCGAAACTATGGTAGAAACTTGCGTTTTAACGCTGGGAGAGTTGATGAGCGGAAAAGTTGCTAATGACAAAATAGAGAAGTGCAAGGAAGTGGTGCAATACTTTAATGATAAAAAATATCAGCTTACAATCCCTGATTATCAACGCGCTTATGTGTGGAGCGAGGATATGGTAAAAATTATGCTTGAGGATATAGATGAGCAAAGAAAAGAGAGCAAAAAGCATCTTTTGGGTAGTTTGATTATTCATATTGATAACAGCAAAGAGAAAAATGATAATAAAAATACTGATAGTCAAAGTAAAGATAAAAAAATCGAATTTAATATAGTCGATGGACAACAAAGGCTTACGACTTTGGATTTGGTTTTAAAATACTTAGATTCGTCGAAAGCGTTGTTTGGTGATAATGATAATAAGGCTGGTAACATAATTGACAAAGAAGTTGCGGATAAGGAAAAAGAAGATAAGAATAATGAAAGCGATATGTCAAAGACACTGCAAACACCAAAAGGAAAGGCTAATAAAGCTATCAAAAATTGGTTTGAAAACAAAGATAAAGACAGTTTTTTGACATACCTTATAGAACACATAGAATTTGTCTGCGTTTTTACCGATAGCCTTGATGATGCCTTTGTATTTTTTGATAGCGCAAATGCCAAAGGCAAACGGCTTGAAGCGTATGATTTGATAAAGGCATTTCATTTAAGGGCATTAGAGGATTATAGCGCAAAAACCAAAGATTCTAAATCAAGTTTGACGGCGTATTTTGCCAAAGAATTTGAAAAACTAGCCAAAGAAAAAGATGGTGAGAATCTAAAAATTCTCTTTAACGACACTTTGACACCCACAAGACAGTGGTTGCGACACAATAGTAATAAAGTCGCTTATCAAATGGATGTTTATAATGAGTTTTGCGCTGAAATTCCGCAAAGATTTAAATCATCGCCTTTGATTGCCAAAGATTCGCTAGGAATCTTGCAAAATTTCGTAGGCGGAGTAGATTTCTTTGAATATCTTTCCCATTTTCATAGACTTTACACACAACTTCAAAGCGTTGAGTTTTATAAAGGGCTTGAAGCGATAGATTGGGCGAGTGGTTTTACTTACAATTGCTATATTTACATAATGGCGACACTTATCTACCTAAATAAATTTCCAAATGGCAGGACGGATTATATGCTACGACTTATCGCAAGGGCGGTGTTTGCGTTGCGTTGCAGTGAGGAACGCATCTATATCCAAACCGCGCGAAATTTTGCCAAAGAAATTTTGCCACTCATTTATTATGCGAGTTTTGAGCAAGAGTTAGAAGCGAATCTTTGCAATTTTATCGATAAGACACTTGATAAAGAAAGACAAGTTGAGGGCACAACATTTGACGGAGGCAAGGCGCATTACCTTAAAATAATGATAGGCGAATACGAAAAAGAAAATATCACACCACACCACAAAAAAGGAGGACAAAATGGAGAATAATGGAAATATAGCAGAAATAAAGCGTATATGTGATTTATACAACGAAAACAAATTCTTTGAGATTCCGCCATATCAAAGATTGTATGAGTGGAGTAATGACGAAATAAACGAACTACTAAATGATATGAAAGAAGCGTGGAGACCGAGTATTTTATCAAATAGCAATGTTGGCGAAAATGAGCAAAAATCTAGTAAATCTTATTTTATAGGCACTGTTACCATAAGCGTCAAAACAAACGAGAAAGAGCAAGACAAAGAAAACGATGATAAAAACAAAGTGTATAAACTTATCGATGGGCAGCAAAGGCTTACTACGCTTTGGTTTATAGGATTTTACCTTGCAAACAGAGAGTGCGAATGTAACAACGACAAACAAAAAGTTTGGCAAAATTTTATTTTGAAAGGCGATAAATTACGAATTGATATGCCGATACGCGATAACGAACAAAATTCGCTAACAAATCTTGCCAAAAAGATTGTAGATGGTAAGCACAAATTTGAGCAAGACAAAGACGGCAAAGTCAATCTTTTTAAAGAATTGCAAAATATTCATCAAAAGATTGTTGAGGCGTTTTCGTGTATAGAGTTGTGGTTTGCCAATGGTAATGGCAAAGACATAGATTTAGCAGATTTTGCAAAATATATCTATACAAAAGTTTGCTTTGTTTTTGTAACTTTGGCGGAAAAGACGGATTTAAATCGCTTCTTTGTGCGAATGAATAATCGTGGCAAACAGCTTGAAAAACACGAGATTTTAAAAGCGCGAATGCTTGGAGTAATACAAAAAAGTGGTGGCGAGTGGCAAAAATACGCCAAAATTTGGGATTTGTGTAGTGATATGGATAAATATATTTTCCAAAGTGCGAGCGATAGAAGTATTTTGAAGTCCAAATCACAAAACGAAAATAGCGCGGAATCTAGCAACAACAATGATAGCCTTGTCAAGTTAGCAGATATTGTTGAAAAATACAAAATCCCTGAAACTAATAAAAGCAAAGAAAAAGATTTGCCTAGCAAAGTCGAATCTATCATCGATTTTCCTACATTTTTATTGCATTGTTATAAGCTTTGGGTTGCTAAAAAATTCGGAGATAAGGCGAATAAAATTACTGTCTCAAAAGATAAGCTTTTGGAAATTATGTGGGAAAACAAAGATAGTGATAAAAAAGAGATTCTTTGTGATGAATTTATATTTGATAGTAAAAATGATGCAAACGAAAAAGCAAAACAAAATTGCAAAGAATTTATAATAGATATGCTCCATTATCGTGTGCTTTTTGATTATTTTGTGATTAAAAATACTTTGGGCGATGATGGATTTGCGATTATGCGACTAGATAAAAATAATCAGCCCAAAGCGAAATCGTTTAAAGAGTTAGCAATGATTCAAAACTATTTGCGCGTAGCAAGGCAAGGTGAAAGGCAAAATTATCATCATTGGCTAACGCCGTTTTTGAGATTTTTGAGTGAAAACAATTTTTTGGATTGCAAAAGTCGAGAAATCTCAAACAATCAAAATACTCAAAGAAAGAAAAAAATTGGTTTTTTTCAAAGTAAAGCTGAAAATCTTGTAGAAAATTTAAAGGTAGATTCTAGCAATAAAGAAAATGAAGCAAAATGTGTTGAATTTCTACAAAAATTGGATACAAAACTTGCTATCGAACAACTGCCAAAAGAATCATCAAAAAATGGCAATGAGAATACTTTATTGCCTACTAGTAACGAAATTTTGCGAGATTTAGATAGCGTCAATCATTTTAAAGTAGATAAAAAATTTAGTGAAAATGATCAATGGAGTTTTCTAAAATACGGCAATGAAATACGCTATTGGTTTTACCGCTTGGAGTATTATCTGTGGAAAAAGAGAGGCGAATCTATGTTTGTAAAAGTAGAATTCAATAAGCGAACTTTTAAAGATATTGCGGGTAGATTTTATTTTAGGAATCTTAATTCTATTGAACATATTCAGCCACAAAGCAAGGCAGAAGATAAGGTTAATGGGTGGAAAATCTACGAAGATGATAAAGGCAATATAATAAAAAGAGATATTGACTGCTTTGGCAATCTAGCTTTAATAAGCCCAGCGTTTAACTCGCAATTGAGTAATCAAAGCAATAGACACAAAGCACTTGATTTAAGAAAAAAGATTGATAATGGCAATGCGGAGAGTCTAAAACTTTGGCTTGTATATGCGCAATATATCAAAGATGGCGATAAATGGACTTGCGGTAACGCTAAAAGACATTTGATTCAAATGCTTAAAATTCTCAAACAATCACTTGAATTTTAAATCTACAAGATTATTTACTATAATAATCGCTCAAAATTAAGGGGCATTAACACTCTTGCAAGTTTGCCTTGCCTAGCAAATTAAGCGAATTTTCGCTTAATTTGCCTTTGTATTGTGCGATGAGGACATTGTTTGGGCTAATCACAAATTTGCCCCAAGTCCTATAAGTTCGCACTAAAATATAGTATAGATGAACGGAGCGATTGCGCTGCCTTGCCCTAGCACGATGAGTGCGCCTAAAAACAGCATCATCAAGATGATGGGAAAGAGCCAAAATTTCTTTCGCACACGCAAAAACTACCAAAGTTCTTTTAAAATATTCATTTATTCATTTTAAATATAGCGATTCAGTGGATTGCAAGGCGCAAGCCGCAGCAAAAAAATCCACGCGCTGTCATTTTGAGCGTAGTGAAAAAACCAAAGAACTTTAAGGCACGCTTTGAATTTATGGATACTTCGCTTTGCCCAGTATGACAATGTAAATAAATACTCTGTTAGGCTCAATATGACAAGACAAACCAGTATGGCGAAATTTATGGGTTTTGCTTTGTGCTTTGTTTTTGTGGCAAAGTTTGCTTTGTTTGCTTTGAATTTATAGTTTGCCACGCACGCAAGGTTTGCCTTTGATGGACGATTTTTCACACCTTTTTTCACACTTTGCTTTAAAATTTACGCAAATTTTGCCTTTTTAATTAAATTTTTAAGAATTTTTAGCTTAAATTTAGATTTGAGTTTGTCCGCCGAGTAGGGCGGTGCAAAAACAAAGCCTTGCTAAAAAAGCTAAAAAGGCATTAAGAAAAAAAACTAAAAAAACACTAAAAAGGGCTAAATTTGAATTCAAAATTTTCTAAAATCGGTTTCGTGCTGGCTGTGGCTGGGTCGGCTGTGGGGCTTGGTAATGCGTGGAAATTTCCCACGCTTGTGGGACAAAATGGCGGTTCGGCTTTTGTGCTGATTTACTTGCTGCTGACTTTGGGCGTGGGCTTTGTCATCTTTTTGGCTGAGCTTTCTATCGGCAAGCTGAGCGAAAAAGACCCTGTCAATGCCTACAAAAGCCTTGCGCCTACGCACAAACGCGCTTGGAGCTTGGCTGGCTGGGCGATGATAGGCGCGATTATCATTGTGAGCTTTTATAGCGTGGTTATCGGCTGGATAGTGCGCTATTTTGTCGTCTCTTTTGGCGAGCTGCCCGCTGACATAGCCCAAAGCAAGCAGGCTTTCGAGCATTTGCTTACGCAAGAAGTCCTTGTGCAAATGCTTTGCTTTGCCTTTGTCTTTTTGTTTGTCTTTTGGGTGGTGAGTAAGGGCATAAAAAGCGGCATAGAACGCCTAAATGTCTATATGATGCCCACGCTTTTTGTGCTGCTGTGCCTTATGCTAGGCTATGCGGCGTTTATGGACGGCTTTTTTGACGCTGTGCGCTTTTTGTTTGTGCCAAATTTTGGCGCACTTAGCCTTGACTCCATACTTTCCGCACTTGGGCTTGCGTTTTTTAGCTTGTCTTTGGGCGTTGGGACGATTATCACTTACTCGGCAAGCCTGCCCGAGCGCACAAATTTCATCGCTAGCACGATTTATATCATCATCATAAACATACTTATCGGGCTGATGATGGGGCTTATCGTTTTTACCTTTATCTTTGAATTTGGCGCAGACCCGACACAGCAAGGACCGGGGCTGATTTTTGTGTCTTTGATGACTTTGTTTGCAAAGCTTGGCGTTGTCGGCAATGTCCTTGCCGCCGTGTTTTTCTTGTCGCTTTTTTTCGCGGGCATTACGAGCGCGGTGTCGATGATAGAGCCTTTTACATTTTATCTTATCAACACCTTTGAATTTAGCCGCCGCAAAGCCCTTTTTTACATAGGTTTGGTGGTTTTTGCGCTTGGCACTTTGTGCGTGCTTTCTTTCATCAGCGCGACTAGCGGGGCTTTGACACTCTTTGGCAAGAGCTTTTTTGACTGCCTTGATTATCTTTCATCAAATATCATAATGCCTATCAGCGGCATTTGCGCGGCGATTTTCGTGGGTTTTGTGTTGAAAAAACAGGCTTTGCAAATCCTTTTTGCGCCTTATATGAGCGGAATTTGGTTTGAAATTTGGTATTTTTTCTTGCGTTTCATCGCTCCCTTTGCCATCGTTTTGGTGGCTTTAAATCAGCTTTTTCCGCAAATTTTGGCTAGATTTTTGGCGATTTTTGGAGTGTGAGTTTTGCATTTAAAATTTAGCTTTTTGTGTTTGAATTTTAGCTTTTTGCGCAAATTTTTGTCTCAAAATGGCTTAAAATTCAGCTTTTTGGTAGGATTTAAAGAAAGTAGGGCGGTAAAATGGCATTTGGGCTGAATTTAAGGGCGATAAAGGGCGTTTGTAACGCACAAAGCCACAGACACGCAAAAAGCACACAAAGCGCAAAACGCTTTTGAAAATGAAAAGGATAAAAGATGGCATTAAGCGCACAAGGCACACAAAGCATTAAGCGCATAAAAAACACGCAAAGCACAAAACACACACAAAGCGAGCAAAGATGAGAGTGCATTTTTCTAAAATCGGTTTTATCCTAGCCGTGGCGGGCGGGGCTGTGGGGCTTGGCAATGCGTGGAAATTCCCCACGCTCACGGCGCAAAATGGCGGTTTTGCCTTTGTGCTGCTCTATCTTGCCTTTACGCTTACTATCGGGCTGAGCGTGTTTTTCGCTGAAATCGCGCTTGGGCGTTTGAGTCGCGCGGATTTGGCGAGTGCTTATGAGAATTTAGCCCTTTCGCACAAAAAGCAGTGGAAAAACGCTGGTGTTTTTATGCTTGGCGGGGTTTTTGTGCTGTCATTTTACCTGATGATAATGGGTTGGGTGCTTAAATATATGGTGTTTAGCCTGTTTGCCTTGCCCCAAAGCATACAAAGTGCTGGCGAGAGCTTTACTGCGCTTGTGAGCGATGAATTTGCGCTTTCGCTTGGCTTTTATTTGGCGAGCTTTTTTCTCACGCTTTTTGTCGTCTCAAAGGGGCTTATCAAGGGCATTGAACGGCTCAATCTCATCATAATGCCGACACTTTTTATAATGCTCGTGCTGCTGCTTGGCTTTTGTATGAGCTTTGAAAAGGGCTTTTCATCGGCATTTGCTTATCTTTTTGAACCGAATTTCGCTAAATTTACGCTCAAATCCGTGCTTGAAGCGCTCGGACTTTCGCTTTTTACGCTTTGTCTTGGGGTTGGCTGTATCGTAACCTACGCCGCATCGCTAAATTCACGCACAAATTTCGTCCAAAGCACCCTTTTTATCGTGCTTATCAACATAGTGATTTCGCTGATGATGTCCTTAATCGTGCTTACCTTTATCTTTGAATTTGACGCCGACCCGCAAACACAAGGTGCGGGGCTTGTTTTCGTTTCGCTGATGAGCCTTTTTGCGAACTTTGGCGGACTTGGGAATTTTTTGGCTTTTTATTTTTTTCTCGCGCTTTTTTTCGCGGGCATTACAAGTGCGGTGTCGATGATAGAACCGCTTGTGTTTTATCTCACCACGCGGCACGGCTTTTCACGGCTAAAAGCCCTTTGTTTTATCGGGGTTTTCGTGCTGTTTTTGGGCATTTTGTGCCTCTTGTCCTTAAACGCAAACTTCGCGCAGAGCTTAAATTTCGGCGGTAAGAGCTTTTTTGAACTGCTTGATTTTTTCGCTTCAAATATCATCTTACCTTTGGGCGTCTTTGTGAGTGCCATTTTCGTGGGCTTTTTCGTGGATACTAAACGCCTATACAAGCTCTTTTCGCGCTTTATGAGCAAAAAAGCCTTCAAAGTGTGGCTGTTTAGTCTGCGTTTCATCTGCCCTTTGCTCATACTCGCCGTGGCGGTGTATCAGCTTTTTTGAATTTAAGCCTTTATTTTTAAGCGTAAAATTTAAAACGCGATTTTTCAAGGGCGTAAATTTAGCCTTTTAGCGCACTTTTGCAAGGCATCAAAAAAATAATCAATGTCGCTTAAATCGTGCGTGTAGTGAAAACTCGCCCTAAGCCAGCCCGGTTTTTGCTTTAAGGGCGCATTGTCCTTTAAGCCCAGCAAGTCGTGTCCATAAGGTCCAGCGCAAGCACAACCCGCTCTTGTTTCGATTTTATGGCTTTTGCTAAGGTGAAAAGCTAAGTCAAATGGCGAAATCCCCGCAAGATTAAAGGCAAAAATCGGCAAGCGGTTCGTCAAATTCGCCGCGTAAAGTGTCAAAGCGTTTGAATTTTGCGCGTTAAATTCAGCCACTTTTTTAAAAAAATACTCTTTCAAAAGCTCTTCTTGCCTTTCTATCGCCGCTACGCCTATGCTGTCCTTTACCTTAAAGGCAAGGCTAGCGCGGATAAGCTGTAAAATAGGCGGTGTGCCAGCTTCTTCAAGCCGCTCGAAATCACAAAGATAATCCACGCTCGTGCGTGAGACATAGCCCACAGTGCCGCCAGCCGCAAAGCTTGGCTTGTCGCCCAACAAGCTCTTTTTTATCGCTAAAAGTCCGCACGAACCCACGCCGCCTAAAAGTTTGTGTGAGCTGATAAACAAGGCATCATAATGCTTGCAGGCTATGTTTTTGTAGGGGATAAAACTTGACGCGTCAAAGGCAACTAGGGCGTTGTGCTTGCGAAAAAGCGCGCAAAGCCTTTCATAATCGCTCAAAATGCCCGTTACATTTGACGCAAGCGTGAAGCTAGCGATGATTTGGCGCGTTTTGTCAGCCTTTCTCGCCTGCTCTAATAAATTTTGCAAAAATTCAAAGTCGATTTCGCCCTTTTCATCAAGCGGCACGCGCACGCACTCACAAAGCCCTTCGCGAAATGAAAGCTCGTTAGAATGATGCTCATAAGGACTGATGATGACTAAGGGCAAGTTTTTAGGCTGAATTTTAGGGATAAATTTAGCTCTTAACTTTGGCGGGGCGTAAATTCCTAGTAATTCTTGGAATTTTTTTATCGCCGCTGATGAGCCAGCCCCGCAGGCAATAAGCGCGAATTCATCGCTTAAATTCAGGCTTTTTTTGATATAAGCCCTTGCATCTTCATAATGCTTTTGCGTGGCAAAGGAATTTAGCGAGCTATCAGAATGCGTATTTGCGTAGCTTAAAAGCACTTTTTTTATGGCTTTTTCCACGCTTTTAAGCCCCAGCGCACTTGCGGTAAAGTCAAAATACCGCACGCCTTTTTTTAGGATAATGTCGCTTTTTAAATCATCAATTTGCATTTTCAAAGAAGCCTTGAAAGAAATTTTTGCTACAATTATACATAAAATTCAAAAACAAAGGAAAAATCATCACATTTAGCGAATTTGGCACAAGCTATGTCTGCGATGACATAGAGCAGCTTTTTGACTTGTATAGCGTTTTTGACGGCTTTAAGGGCTTTGAGCCTTGTGCGGATTTAGCGGCGAGCATAAGGCAAAATTTACTCTTGCCTTATGATGAGATAGCGCAAAATTTGAGCTTTGACAAGGATACGAATTTCGCTCTTTATTTGCTTGCTAAAAACAACCGCAAACGCTACTCCATAAACCGCAAAATAGGACATTTCAAGGCGCAAAGTATCATCAACTCTTTGCTCAATGCTGGAATTTTAAGCCTTGAAAAGAGCAAAGAGCAAAAACCAAAGCGTTTAAAGGGACAAAAGCTCAAAAAGCACCTAAAAAACTACACTATACAAGATAAAATCCTTTTCAAAGACCATTTTACGCGCTTTTTCTTTCGCTTTTTAAAGCCAAATGAAGCACTCATCAAAGCTGGCGAGTTTGATAAGGTTTTAGAGCTTATATTTAGCGAGTTTGAGCATTATCAAAGCCTGTGTTTTGAGCTTTTGTCAAAGGAATTTTTGCAGAAAAAATTCGAGCTTGAAAGCGTGTCGAGTTTCTGGCACAGGGACATTGAAGTGGATTTATACTATAAAGATAGCGAATTTTGCTTTATGGGCGAAGTGAAATTCAAAAATCGCAAGATTTGCAAAAATATCTTTCATCTTTTGCAAAACAAGGCAAAAGCCCTTGACATAAAGCCAGACTTTTATATCATCTTTTCAAAAAGCGGTTTTTCAAACGAATTTGCGCGCAAAAAAGAACGGAATTTGCTTTTGTTTGATATAAATGACTGCAAAGAACTGATTTAAGGATTTAAAATGAACGATGAAAGCCTAAAAAACCTTGATTTTACCAACAAAGAAACGCTAGAAGCCCTAATAGAGCAAACTTATGTCATAGAAAACGAGTATAATGCCCTAAAAGAGAGCTTTGCGAGCTTGCAACAGATGATGAGCGAGATTGTCGAAGTGCTGCCAAATGCGCTGTGGGTGCTTAACAAGGACAAAAGCATACATTTGCAAAACCAGCTTGGCAAGGAAAATGACGAGCTTTTGGGGGCGATTGATTTAAGCAAAGCGCACTATGAGCTTGAATTTAAGGGGCATTTTTTTGTGGTGAAAAACATTTCTTATGGCGATAAATTCATCATACAAGCCACTGACATAAGCGCTGAAAAGCGAAACGAACGGCTTGCGAGTATGGGAAGCGTGGCGGCGCACCTTGCCCACGAGATACGAAACCCCATAGGCTCTATATCACTGCTTGTATCGACTTTGTATGAGCGAAGCGAGCTGAAAAACAAGCACATAGTGCTGGAAATGCAAAAGGCGATTTCGCGCGTGGAACGCATAGTAAATTCAACTCTGCTTTTCACAAAGGGCGTGCATATCAACGCCGCGCCCTTTAAACTGTGCGAACTCAAAGACGAGTGCGAAGCTGTGGTGAATTCTTATAATTTCAACGCTAAAATCGACTTTGAATTTGACTTTTTGGATTTAGAGTTAAATGCGGACAAAGCCTTGCTGAGCCTTGTTTTGCAAAATCTCATCTACAACGGCATTGATGCTATCGAAGAAAAAGAAGCTGATTTTGGCAAGGTTTGCATAAAAACGAGCGTGGAAAATGCGAAAATTTGGGTAAAAGTGTATGATGATGGCAAGGAAATCGCCGATGAAAAGGCTGTTTTTGAAGCCTTTAAAACGACAAAGCTCAAAGGTAACGGGCTTGGGCTAAGTTTGTCAAAAGAAATCATAAACGCGCACGGCGGCGAGCTGAATTTCAGCAAAGAACCGAAGTGCTTTTATTTTGCCTTGCCTTTGTCAAAGGCTTGCTAAACGCTTGAAAAAGGCTTATAAAGATTTTACAAAGGCGTGAAATGCTTAAATTTAAGGCGAATTTAGCTTTTCTTAAAGAAAAATAATTAAGCAAAATTTAAGATATTTTTTGCAAGGATTTTAAAATTATATTGAAATTCACAAAATTTACACAAATCTCAACGCAAAGAACAAATTTAAATCAAAAATACAAGGCATAGAATTTCAACGAAATTCAAAGCCGCTCGATTTTTACGCCTTGCACTACACTCGTGCCGCGCTTTCTTGTAGCGGCACACTTTGCACACCGCACTTTACTATGCTTTCTTGCAATGATATGCACTATCGCTACTTCGCAATTGTATCAGTATCTATACTCCACCCCAGCGAAAAAGCGTCTGCCCGCATAGTGCTGCTCGACATAAGGCGTTTCGCTGCGGTATTGCTTGCTTGGCACGACAAGTTTGTAGTTGTCTCTGTCTGCGACATTATACACGCCTGCGCTCACGCTTAAATTCTTACTCGCTGCGTAATTTGCACTTATATCAACCACTATGTATTCGCCATCTCCGCGCGTAAAGTATCCGCCCGTTTTGGTTGAGCCTGTGGAGTCTAAATTCGCATACAAAGGCGCACTTTGATACACGCTTTGGGCTATGATATCAAGCTTTTTTGTGGCTTTGAGTTTTACTTTGGCGTTAAATATATGGTTTGGATAGTCAGTAAGTTTCCTGCCCGCCCTTAAATTCACATCATAGCCGTCTGCGTGTTTGTATATGTAGCTGTAATTTACGCCAAGTGTCAGCATATCATTATCCAAAAAGCCCTGCTGCAAAGCCACTTCGCCCCCATAAGTGTAGCCGTGGTCTATGTTTTTTTGCATATAGCAGTAAAATTCCCAGCTTGTATTACTATTTGAGCAGTTGCCTTTATCCACTTGTTGTGAGCCTGTTAAGGTGTTGTCAAACATATTTTTCATATCGTTGTAAAACACCGCCACGCTGAAATTTGTGCTTTTATAAGCTAAATCATAACCTAACTCATAGTTTATCGCACTTTCAGGCTCTAAGTCGGGGTTGGCTGCATACTCAGCCATTTCACTGCCATATCTTTGCGAGAGTGTGGGTAGGTTGTGCTTGCGCCCTATGTTGATATGCAGGCTATTATTTTCCGCAAAGTCATAGTATAAAATGCCTTGGACGCTTAAATGCGGCTTTATGGATTGCCTTGCAGAAAGCGAACCCACGCTCGCGCCGTAGTTGTAGTCGCTGTAAAGTTTAAGCGTATCTGCTCTGTCTAAACTGCCCGCAAAAACCACGCGAAATTTGCCCCAAAGTCCTTGGGCGTATTGAGCAAAAAGGCTTGTTTGCACTTCGCTCATATCTTGTGTCATTTGGCGGGTGTAGTTTTGGTTGTCAGGGCTTGCTGAGTAGCTTTTATAGTGATGAGCGTAGTTTATATTGACGCCTAGCTTTGCATTTAAGTTTTGATTTATGTCAAAATTTAGCGTAACTATGCCGCCATAGCTCTCATCGTTGAATTTTTCTCCCCATAATGTATCATAACCAAAGGTATTTTGCGGTTGCGTTTCTGTGAGTGCGTCCGCAAAATCGCGGTAGTAAAGCTTGCTGTCAAGGTAAATGTCTGGCGTAAGATAGCTTAGTCCTAGCAGATAAACAAACTGCTGGTCGTATATAGGATAGTTAAGATAGCTTACATTTGCGTAGTTTGTAGCCGCCGTTGAAGTGCCGTTTTCTAAAAGTCCGCCTTTTGAGCCTTTGGATATGAGATAATTAAGGCTGTATTCGTTGTTTTCATTTGGCACAAAGCCCACTTTTAAGCGAAAGGTTTTGCTGTGAAAATAGCTGTTATAAGCATAGCCTTTTATCGCGTCAAAGCCTTGTGTGTAGTCTTTACTTAAAGCGTAAGCGTCTCTGTCGCGCTGAAAATAATCCGCCCTTACATAAAAGCTTTTTTGCATAGTGCCGACACTAAGCCCTTTTTGCCATTCTTTGCCCGTAGCTCCATCGCTAGTGATAAACCTTGTTTCTGCGGTAAATTCAAACTCTTTTTCAGGGCGCATTGAACTCATATTTATGGCTGCACCTAGTGAGTTCATATTATATTCTGGCGAAGTAAAACCACGCAAAATTTGCACCCCGCCTATGCCACCAAGGCTAAAAAAGCTCGTGTCAATGCCGCCGCCGTAAATGCTTTTTATCGATATGCCGTCTAAATAAAAGCCGATTTGCCCGCTGTTATATCCGCGCACAAAAAGAGTCGAGCGAGCGCGTGAGCCTACACCTTCTCTAAAATACACGCCCGCGCTACGACTTACGGCTTGCCCTATATCCACAGCTCCGCTTTCTTTGAATTCTTGCGCTGAGATTGTCGTGGCTGTGGGGTTGCTATCCACTTCTTCGTGCGCTATGATTTCTACCGCACCAAGTTCGTAGGTTTTTATGTCGTCTAGCCTTGTAGCGTTTTCATCGGCAAAATTCACGCTCACAGCAAGGACAAGGATAGTGAAAACTTTTAAAATTTGTCTTTTCATCGCCTTGCCCCTTATTGTCCATAGTTGTAGTCAAAGCCTATCATATAACGCCTGCCCGCAAGATGATACTCTTGCACTCCGTTTGTTGCTGTGTAGTAGCTTATGGCGTTATCTCTATCACTTATATTAAGCACTCCACCTTTTAAAGAAAAGCCCTTTGCCACATAAAAACGAGCCATCAAATCCACGCTCAAATAATCCTTGCCTTTAAGCCACTGCGCGCTAGAATTCACCACAGGCTTGCTTTGATAAGTGCCAAGAGCTGTTAAATTCAGCGTTTTTATCGGGCTGACTTGAATTTTTGCGTTAGCTATATGGTTGTGATGACGAAATTCAGGCGTGTTTTTATCATCGGCTCTTTGTTTGCTGTATATGTAGCTGTAATTTGCACCGATTATCAAAGCATTGTCCGCGAAAAAGCCTTGCTCCACGCTCACTTCGCCGCCCCAGCTTTGCCCGCCGTAGCCATTTGTGAGCTTGTATATAGGCAAGCTGCCATTAACACCTGTTTGCTTGATGATGAAGCTATCATATAAGTCATTATAAAAGCCCGCCACGCTTAAATGCGTGCTAGGCAAAGTTAAGTCATAGCCTAGCTCATAGCTTAACACACTTTCGGGGCGTAAATTTGGGTTGATTTCGTAATTGAAATCATAACGATACATTGTGCCAACACCCATTGTCGTAGTAAGAGTGCCTGTATTAGTAGTCATATAAAAGGTTTCAAAATAGCGTTGATGAAGTGTAGGGAAATTCAGCCTTTTGCCTACGCTTAAATGCGCGGTATTTGCGCCGTTAAATTCATAAAGCAGTGCAAGTTGTGCGCTAAAATCGCCCTTTGGGTTTATCTTATCTGTGTTTGATTTGGTTATTTGCGCTTGTGGTTGTTGGTTGCCGCCTTTATTTGCCGTGTTGTAGTTTCGCGCCTTTGCAATGTCGCTTCTTTCATAGCTTGCGCCAGCTATCACGCGAAAGCCCCCAAAACTGCCATCATACTCGCCAAAAACACTTGATTTCAGCTCGCTCACATCGACATTGATGAGCTTGCTCATCGGTCTATCTACCCTTGCGTTGTAGTTTTTGTAGCTGTCTCTTTTAAGATGAAAGCCAAATTTCATTTTTTGCGCTTGCGTAAAGGCGTAGTTTAAACTCATCAAAGCCCCATAAGCATCATCATTGTAGTCTTTTATCACGGCGTATTCGTATTGAGAGTAGTTTCTAAACACAAGCACATTTGTCATCGAGCTGTCAAAGGCTTGATAATAAAGCCTTGTATCAAGGCTTAAAGAGTCCGTGAAATTTGAGTGTCCCAGCAAATAAAGCATTTGTTTTTGCAAGCTGTTCCACATATCAACGGGCAAGGTGTTATAATTCACATAAGTCGGGTCCTTTGTCATATCGCCCTTTGAGCCTTTTTGATAGTAAAAATTCAAGCTATACTCGTGGTTTTCATTTGGTGTGAAGCCCGCGCGAAGTTTAAGGCTTGTGTTGTTGAGTTTAGAATTTACTTGATAGCCCTCCATAGCCATAAAAGTGCCATCATAGCCTTGCGAAAAGGCAAAAGCGTCCCTTTCGCTGTCGCTGTAATCCACGCTTAAAAAGTAAGTGCCGCCATTTGTCCCCACAAACACGCCTTTTTGCGTGCGTAGTCCGTTGCGCCCCACAGCGTTAAAGGTAGTATCCGCTGTAAGTCTTGCTTCTAGCTCTTTTTGCGGGGTGTAGCTTGTAAGATTTATCGCGCCAAAGTTTTGCGCGTGGCTTGGGCTTATGTAGCCTTTGTAAATTTCAAGTCCGCCAAAGCCATTTAAAAGCACAAGTTCATAGTCGTTGCGCCCAGCGTCATAGTCGTTTAAAGGTATGCCGTCTATAAAAAGCCCTATTCTCTCTCGCCCAAATCCCCTTATATAAGCGTTTAAAATCGCATCGCCACCTATGGCATCACGCATAAACACGCCCTTTTCACGCCTTATGGCTTCTGCAAGGTTGCTCGCGTTTAAGGCTATAAAATCGCTTGAATTTAAGCTTTCATTTGCCAGCCCAGAAATTTGTCCCAAATTTTTAGGCACAAAGCCCTTTAAGACAAGTGAATTTGCAGGCTCTGCGCTACTTTTTGTTGTGTTTGGGGTATTGAAATTCGTGGCGTTGTTTTCGCTTGAATTCACATTTGAAATCGCATTTAAATTTACGCTGTTTGCGTTGTTTGAATTCGCATTTGAATTTGCGTTTTGCTCGCCTTTCATCAAAGCACTATCTTCGCTCATCAGCTCTTTTAAATCCGTGCTTTGTCCTGCGGGTTTGTTTGTATTTTCGACTATGTCGCCAAAAGCAAAGCTCACCCCTGCCAAAACCAAAATCGCCATAAAAATTTGTGTTTTCATTGTTTGCCCTTTTGTGTGTTTTATCTTTTTCATCATCTATCCTTTCTTAAAAACTATAAATGTATCTTATGCCTATCTTATAAGGCTGTTTGTAGCTATCTGCTCTTATGCCTGTCCCAGCACTTGCGCTATCAGTATCTTTGATATAGCTTTCTGTGTAGCCTGTGCGGGTGTATTGATAGCGGTAGTCGCCAGCAAAGCCATTCTTGCACCCTGCCACACCTGCGGGGCAAACATTGCTTGTTTGGTTGCTTATCCTTGTGCTGCCATAAAGCAAACTTTCACTTTGATAGTCTATGTCGTTTTCTTTATAGCTTTGCGCATTAGCAAAAAGCCCGCCTACGCGGTTAAAAAGCTCTATGTTGTGGTGTTTGTCAAACCCAAAACGAAAGCCAAAATTTAAGCCCAAGTCTATATCAGTAGCCAGCCTTGTCTTGCTACTCATATACTGCGCCCCGCCCACGCTCGCCCCAGCAAAAATGCCAAAAATTTTATTGCCTTTATCATAAAAATTATAAAGCACATCGACATTGATATTTGCGTTATAGCTTTGGAATTTATCTTTGACATAAAATGCTTTTTCTTTGTTTTTATAAAAGCTAAAATCAAAAAGCCCATAAAAACGAAGCCCAAATTGAGAGCTGAAAAAATGCTTATACCCAGCCAAAAGCCCAGCATTAAGCCCTTTAAATTCATCATTGATTTTGACAAGCTCAGGGTAAGAAAGAGCTAAACTACCACTATTCCAGCCATAACTTCTGCCCCCGGGGATATAATTAACAATGTTATTTTTCTGACTAGCGCTAATGGCGTTAGGGTCCCAACTCACCCCGCCATCTGTGGGGTCCCAAGGGATTTCTTCTACCACTTGCACATTGCTCGCCGCCCAGTTTTTGCTCGTATCTATCTTCGCTTGTTTTTGTATTTTAGAAAATTCAGAGCGGTTATTTTGCACATTTGTATATCTTTGCCTTGTGCCATCTAGCTCTGTTTCTATCTCGCCCTTGCCTACACCAGCTTGCATACCCACAAACCAGCCACTTTGCTCAGCAAAGGCTAAATTTGGAGTAAGAAAAAATGCGAAAGACAATGCTAGCATTGTCATTCTGAGCGTAGCGAAGAATCCATAAATGTAAGTTGATAATGCCATTTTTTCGTGGATACTTCGCATTCGCCCAGTATGACAATGTGGGGCAAATGCTGATTTCATCGCACGCAACGCCGTTTTTATTGTCATTGCGAGCAAGGCATTTGCCTTGCGCGGCAATCCATAGGATTTAATTTGCCTTTTATTTTGTGGATTGCCACGCAAAAACTCGCTAATGCTTGTTTTTGCTCGCAATGACATAACACGGCGTGCTAAATTCTCGCAATGACTCGCAACCATAAACATTTTAAATTTTCTCATCATTTCCCCCTAAAAACTCAACACATAACGAATGCCAAAGCTATAAGGCTGTGTGATTTTTAAATGATTTATGCGACTGTTGGTGTAGGTAACATTAGGCTTAGCGGGCGTGCCAAGTGTGGGGTGTCCGTTCCAGCCCGGCACTCCGTTTTTTGTGCCTACAATCTCATTATCTACGCCGTATAAATGGTATTTATCCGCTTGTAAAAACCCAAAACGGCTGTAAAATTCAATGCCGTGGCGTTTGACATTAGCTCGTAAGCCCAAATTTATGGCAAATTCAGCCCCGCTAGCAAGCACTACGCCCCTTTTATGCTGCACTCCGCCAAGGCTGCCACCTATGAAAAAGCCTATATTTGACTCTCTTTGTGTGTCGGTGAAAAAATTATAAAGCGCGTCTAAATTTAAGTTGTAATTAAAACTTTTATAATCCTGCGGTTCATCGCTTGCCCTAAATTTGCCGTCAAAAAGCACATAAAGGCGAAAGCCAAAGTCTTCATACAAAAAGTGTTTGTAGCCCACAAGTGCGCCAAAACGGCTACTTTTGGTGTGATGAGAGCTAAAAGGCTCGAAAAGTTGCTTTCTGCCTGAGCCTGCCATAATGCCGTTTTGAGAGCTAGAAAAGATGATATGCGTGCTTTTTTCTTGCACCGCCCCAACGCCTGCTTGTATGCCGACAAATACACCGCTTTGCTCGGCAAAGGCTAAATTTGGAGCGATAAAAAGGGCAAAGAGAATATAAAAAAGTAAAGATTTAAAAAATTTAAAGTGTTTAGCTAACGAGAGAGAGAGAGAGAGAGAGAGAGAGAGAGACGAAATTTTAAGACTTATCTTATCTTTTATACTCTCTTGTGAATTTTCTTGTGCTGCGAAAATTTCTCTTGTTGGGGTAATGCTTCGTGCGTTTTGTGTGAAAATGTCATTTGTTTGTGAAGTGTTGTTTGCATTTTGTGCGAAAAAGCCTGTGTTGGCAAAGCCTTTTGTGCTTGCTATGCCGTGCAAAATGCCTTTTGTGTTGCAATAAATCATCTTTTTTATCCTTTTTGTTTGCTTTGCGTTTTAAGAAAATTTTATTCTTTTTTTGAATGTTTGTCATTTTAATTCTTTTTAGCTTAAAATTAGCTTAAATTTGAAACTTTTTAACAAAAAGAAATAATGTGCAATTTATAGCACAATCCTTAATAAAATCATATACAAACACACGCCGCAAAACATACTCACAAGGGCATTTTTAAAGCAAATTTGCAAAACAAGCGTGCTTATGCAGGCTATCACCGCGCTTAATGCTTTTGAAGTGTTGCTAAAATCAATGCTTAAAAGCGTATAAAAAACAAGCACCACCATAATCACAAGGGGCATATTGCGCTGAATGAATGCTAAATTCCTGCTCTCGCTCTTTTTGCGAAAGATGAGATAGGGCAGTAGCCGCCCGCCAAAAGTCGCTAAAAAGCCCATAAATACGGCTAAAACTATATACGAACTAGACATAACGCCGTCCTAGCAGCAGCACGCACATAGCAAGGCTAAGGCAAGCAAAGAGCATATAGGATTTATCTATCATTAAAAAGCCAAAAAGCCCGACAGCAAGGGCAATAAGTAAAAGTTTTTTATTAGGATTTTGGCGGTAAGAATCATACGCAAGCACGATGAAAAGTGCGTTTAGGCTAAATTCAATGCCTGAGTAGTCAAACGCCACTTTCTTTTGAAAGATAAAGCCCAACACACCGCCAAGTATCCAATAAGATTGATTTAAAAAACACAGCAAAGCATAATTAAAACTCTTTTGAGCGCGGGTTACATTACGCGAAATGTCGTTTTTGTAGGTGCTTAAAAGGGCAAAACTCTCATCACTCATCGCATATATCGCATAAAAGCGCAATAAATTCAGCCCGCGAAGCTCGCCAAGCAGTGAAAGCGTGTAAAAAAAGTGCCGAAAGCCCAGCAAAAACAGCGTTAGAAAGATGCCAAGCAAACTCTCCCCCGCTACGATAAAGGCGATGAGCAAAAACTCAGCCGTGCCAGAATACACAAAAAACGATATAGCCATAGTTTGCGCTAGGCTCAGCCCACTGCTTGCAGCCAAAATCCCAAACGCCGCGCCCAACGGCACATAGCCCATCATCACAGGTAAGGTCAGCTTAAAAATTTCGCTCGTTTTCATCTCAAATTTACCGCAGAAAAAAGAATTATATCTTAAAATTTAGCAAGTGTAGTTAATTTTTGTGTATTATAATGATGAAAATTTTTTACAAAGGACAACTATGAATTCAGTTACTTTTAAGGGAAATCCTGTGAATTTGCGTGGCAAAGCCCTAAATGTGGGCGATAGCGCGCCGCAAGTCGTGCTGAAAGCGCAGGATTTAAGCGATATCACCATAGGTGCTGGCGGCAAAACGCAGATAGTGCTGAGCGTGCCAAGCCTTGACACCGCTGTGTGCGCGAGCGAGGCGCGAGAGTTTAACGAAAAAGTCGCTCAATTTGGCGGTGCGGAGGTTATCGTGGTGAGCGAGGATTTGCCTTTTGCGATGGGGCGTTTTTGCGAGACGGCTGGGATAGCTGCTTTGCGCGTGGCTAGCGACTTTGTGAGTAAAGAATTTGGCGAGAAATACGGCGTTTTGATGGACGATGGTGCGCTCAAAGGCTTGCTGGCTCGTGCTGTGTTTGTCATAAAAGACGGCAAAATCGCCTACAAAGAGCTAGTGAGCGAAATCACAGAAATGCCAAATATCCAAAAACTCAGCGAATTTTTTGGTGGCGGTTGTGGCTGTGGCTGCGGACATTAAGTGTTTTTAAAGTGGCTTTCAAAGTGAGCGTTTGATGAAAGTGGCTTTAAAATAGCGTTTGCAAAGGTGGCGTTTAGTAAAAAGCGGCTTTTAAGCTAGCTTTTTAAAAGAGAGTTTTGCGAAAGTAGCGTTCAGTGAAAGTGGCTTTAAATGGAGCGTTTTTGCAAAAAGCACTTTTGCAAACAAACACGCTTTCATCAAGGCAAAAGCATAGCGAAAAAGCCCTTTTAAAAGCCATTTAAAGGGGCTTTAAATTTAACAAGGAATTTAAATTTGCTATGTAAGTTTTAAATTTAGCCACAACGACAAGGCAAAAATCAACCCCAACAAAAAGCAAAATGCCATTTTTAGAGGCTCAACGCTACGGATTTTTTGGCGCGAATTTAAGGTTTGATGACAAAGCAAGGCTATTTTTAGCTTAAAATTTAAATTTAACAAGCAACGCCCACTTTATAAATTAAATTTTTCACAGCAAACAACGCCACTTTTCGCGCAAATGCTAAATTTCACTCATTGCAAAGAGTGCAAAAATCAGCAAAATTCAGCAAAATACCACAAAACTTGTCAAAACACAAAAATCAAAAACCACATAAAATTCAGCAAAATTTAAAAACTCACTCAAATTCAAAAAACTCAACAAAACACCGCAAAATTTAAAAACACCACAAAACACAAAAATTCAGCAAACCCTAAAAACTCCGCAAACACCAGCAAAATAGGGCTTTCACTGCTCTTTACAAAGTCCAGCTTCTACCAAAAAACAAGAGGGTTTGTAGTGTGCTTTTTTGATTTTATCGTATTTTGCGTAGCTTAAAATGAGCGTGTTTTTCGCCCGAGTTACCGCCACATAAAAAAGCCGCCTTTCCTCTTCAAGTGAGCCTCCCATCGCCATCAGCTTGCTGTTTGGAAAGCGGTTTTGCGCTAAATCAACCACAAAAACAAGCTCAAATTCAAGCCCCTTGCTCGCGTGTATGCTGAGCAAATTTACGCCTTTTCCGTTGCTCATTTCGTTCGCGCCAAGTGTGAGAAAGTTGTAGTATTTGTAAATGTCGCCGTAATCTTTCGTCAGCTCTTTAAGCACCGCCATTTTGCGCGCGATTTTTTCTAAATTTTCATCTTTTCGCGCTAAATCCACTTTCAAGGTTGCCTTGTTTGTCGCCCTTTTTGTGGCTAAAATTTCACAAATTTCTTTGAAAAATTCATTTTGCAAAATGCACTCTACAAACTCGCTTGAAACGCGAATTTGCCTTGCTTTTTTGATGAAATGATAAAGTTTTTCTAAATTTTTTGCGCCAAATTCGTTGATTTTAGGTAGGGTTAAAATGGGGTGAGTGTTAAATTCGCTTTGCAAATCAAAGCGTTTCGGGCTTGCTAGCACTTCTATGTCGTCAAAAAGCCCAAGCTGTGCGTTTTTCTTGTGCGCTTTTTGCAAATTTATGCTTAAATCAGGCTCTAAAAAGCCCCTTATCAAGTCCCCACCGCCCAGCTTTAAAAGGCTGTCAAAAATCTCTTTGGAGAGTGCAGAACCCACGCCTTTGCTGTATTCAAGCAGGCTCATAAACGCCATAATGTCCTTTGGGTTGATGATGAGCGCCATCATCGCGCAAAACGCCCGCACTTCAAGGCTGTCAAAAAAACTCACGCTTTCTTTTCGCACGCTTGGTATGCCTTGTTCTCTTAAAGCCAGCTCTATGCCGTCCGCGCTAGAATTGTTACGAAAGATAACGGCGATATTTTCGGCACTCACGCCACTTGTAACGATGAATTTAGCGATATGAGCGTATTGCTCAAAGCTTTCGTTAAAGGTAAGAAGCTGTGGCTGGGCAAATTCACCCGTCCTTGTAACGATGAGTTCCTTTGGATAGAGCCTTTGGTTGTTTTCGATGACTTTGTTTGCAAGGGCGAGTATGCTTCTTGATGAGCGGTAGTTTTTGCCAAGCGTGTAAATTTGAGCGTTTGCAAAGCGCGTGCCAAAAGAGCCGATGATGCTTATGTCCGCGCCGTTAAAGGCGTAAATGCTTTGGTCATAATCCCCCACGCAAAAAAGGCTCTTGCTTTTAAAAGCCTCTATCAGTGAGCCTTGCAAGGCGTTTGTGTCTTGATACTCATCAACCAAAATTTCATCAAATTCCACGCTACGCCCTGCTAGCTCGGCTTTTAAGCGAAGTAGCAAATCATTAAAATCCACATAGCCAAAACGCCTTTTTTCCTTCTCATACTCGCGCAAAATGTCAGCGTAAATCTCCGCATAAACGGCTTGTTCTGGGTGTTTAGCGCAAAAATAAGCCTCAAAGTCGCCTCCGCTCACATTTTGAAAGAGTGAATAAATGTCGTAAAGAGAGCTTGACATAAAGGGTTTTAGCTCGCTTACATAGTGAAATTTACGCCTTTCGTAAATGCTTTTAAGCAGAATTTTAAGCTCGCCTATGGGTTTCAGCACGATTTGCGTGTCCCAAGAGCGAAGTAAGCTATATGCGATGCTGTGAAAAGTGCCTGCAAGTATGTTTTTAGTGATATTTTTGTCAAAGTGGCGGTTTAAACGCGCTATCATTTCTTTGCTGGCTTTGTTTGTAAATGTCAAAAGCATTATTTTGTCGGGCTTTGTGCCGCTTTCAAGCAAATGCGCTATGCGCGCGACTATGGTTGAAGTTTTGCCCGTGCCAGCACTTGCGATGATTAAGTTGTAGCCAAGTGGCGCGGTGGCGGCGCGGTGCTGCTCGTCATTGAGTTTTGAAAGTGGCATTTTAACCTTTTGAATTTTAAATTTAAATGTGAATTTTAGCCTTTAAAAGTCAAAAATTCGCTTTTTTTGTGAAAAATTTGCAAATTTTTGCTCCTTAAAAAGCAAAATTATAAAAAAATTTGCTTAAAATTTGCCTTAAACTTGCTTTTGTAGTATAATTTGCAAAATTCTTGCGAAAAGGGGGCAAAGATGACTTCAAGCAGGCTACTCATCGTTTTGGTGGCTTTGGTGGCGATTTTAGCGAGTTTTATGTATTATTTGTTCGTAAATTCCAAGCCAAAAGAGATTAGTTTCGTGGATAAAAACGCGAGCTACGAAGCCTTTGAGAGCAATCAAAGCGCGCAAAATATCAGCATAAATTTAAATGATAAAACAAAACCCCAGCAAAATCCTACCCCAAAAAATGCCGATAAAAAGGGCGTTTCAAAGGATTTAAAAAAGGCGAATTCGGGCGCAAATTCTAGTAAAAATTCAAGCAAAAATTTAAACGCAAATGCAAATTTGGGCGCAAATTCTAGTGCGAATTTAAATGATGAATTTTCAACACAAAGCTCATTGCGAGCTGAATTTGACGCCTTAATGGCGCGGGCAAAAAGAGACAAAAGCCTTGGCGAACCCCGCTACAAAGTCTATCTTTTAAACGCGCAGCACCTAAATGCGCGAGAAAAAGCCGCTATCAACGAGCTAGTGCGGACGCTTTCGCGGCGTGGTGGATATTTGCGCTATGTGCTTTTTGTCGATGAGTTGAGCGAGCAGAGCGCGAAGCTTTATCTTTTCAACGAAAGCCTGCTAGATACGCAAAAATGGCTCACGCGCAAGCTCGCGTTGCCGCATTTGTGGTTTAAATTCAACCAAAATTCACTGCAAAGTGTGAAAAACAGCTTTCACATAAAGGAACTTAAAGCAAATATCGGCACAGCGGCAATCCGCTCCGCCCAAATGAGCGGACATACCGATGAAATCGGCGGCGAGTTTTACAACACTCTGCTTGGCTTGCAAAGAAGTGCGGCGGTGGCGAGCGAGTTTTTGCGGCAAACGGGCAAAATCACCTTGCAATCCTTTGGCAAGCAAAAGCCCATCACGCAGGGTTTGAGCGAAAACGAACGCTACAAAAATCGCCGCGTGGAAGTGGTGTTTGAGTGAAATAACGCTTTTAGCGCAACTTTGGCTTGAAATTCACAAATTTTCGTTGTTTTTGGCTGAATTTTAGCTAAAATGAGCGTAAATTTAGTCAAAAACACAAAGGAAATTATACTAAATGCAAATTCAATTCTAAATTTTAGCTATTAAATGCGAAGTCGTATTAACGCAAATTCAGCTTTAAAATTAGTTGTCAAATGTAAAGTTACATTAAAAAGCTATCAAGCGTAAAAATTTACCCAGCGACAAGAATGATGAGTGGCGGTCATAAATTTAAAGCAAGTCAAAGTAGGGCGAATTTCAAACGATAAGGCTTTCATTTCAAAAAAATGTCAAATTTGTGCTAAAATTTAAATTTTTGTGCTACAATACGATTTTTGTTTTGCGAGGTTGTGCGATTTGGCGTGCAAGGCACGGCAGGCACAAAGCGCAAAATTTGCGCCCGTAGCTCAGCTGGATAGAGCATTTGATTGCGGTTCAAAAGGTCTGAGGTTCGAATCCTCTCGGGCGCACCACTTGCAAAGAAAAACGATGAATTTAGATGAAATCCTAGAAAAAACCAAAAATGTCCGCCTAGTCGCCGCGAGCAAATATGTAGGCGCTAGTGAGATAGCAAGGCTCGCAAAGCTCGGTGTGAGCGAGTTTGGCGAAAATCAAGTGCAAGCCCTAGCGCAAAAAAAAGAGGCGTTAAATAGCGAAAATTTAGGCATTAAATGGCATTTTATCGGCACGCTACAAAACAACAAAATCAACCTTTTAATCAAACAACGCCCGATTTTATGGCAATCTTGCAACAGCTTAAAGCTCGCACAAGCGGTAAATCAAAGGCTTGATTACACCTTGCCCGCTTTGCTTGAAGTAAATGTGGCTGATGAGGCAAGCAAAAGTGGCTTGGACAAAGCTCTGGCGGTGGATACTTATTTGCAAATTCAAGCCGAGTGCGACAAGATAGCCCTTTGCGGTGTGATGAGCATAGGCGCACACAGCGATGATGAGCGTGAGGTAGTCCGCAGTTTCGAGCAAACCTTTGCTCTTTATGAAAGCCTGCAAAAACACGGCGCAAATGTCTGCTCTATGGGAATGAGCGGGGATTTTGAGCTGGCTATAAAATGTGGGGCAAATATGGTGCGACTGGGGAGCATTTTGTTTAAAAATTTAGCTTAATGTTTTGGCGCAAATCAGCGTGAATTTAAATTTGGCGAGTTTTTGCCACGAAAGCTACAAAAGCTAAAAAGCTGACACTTTTACAACAAGCCCTTAAATTCAAGGCTGGATAAAATAAATTTGCGTTTTTGCTTTGTTGGCAAAATTTAGCTAGAATTGTTTATTGTGAAAGCCTTGAATTTAGGTTTTGTTTATTACTTTGCTTTTTTGTCAAACAAATTTTTTGGCTTGTAGTAATGCAAATTAAGGCTTTTGTAATTATAAAAAAAAAGGATTATCAATAGAAATTCCAAGATTTTATGTTTTTATGTTGCCTATTTTGCAGATACTTGCAGACGGAAAAGAGCGCAAACTTAAAGATTTAATGGATATTTTAGCCAAGCAATTTAAATTTGACGAGGAAGCACTGAGTCAAACTATACCAAGCGGAACGCAAACAACCTTTTATAATCGCACACGATGGGCATCAAAATATCTTAAAGAAGCGGCACTTATTGATTCTTACAATAGAGGAATTTTTAAAATCACAGCACAAGGTAAGAAAGTTTTAGCCACAAATCCAGAAAAAATAGACGCTAAATTTTTAAGGCAATTTGACGAATTTAACGCCTTTCAGCATAGAGGCAAAAACGAAAAAGATAAAATTCAAAGTGGGGCTGATGAAGTAGCGCAAAGCCAAACGCCAGAAGAACAAATAGAAAATGCCTACAAACTCATCAAATCCACTCTTGCTGATAAACTTTTAAATAAAATTCGTGAGGTTGAACCGAGCTTTTTTGAAAAACTCGTGGTTGAGTTGCTCGTAAAAATGGATTATGGTGGCTCGCAAAAGGACATTAGAGAAGCATTTAATAAAGGGCAAGCCGAAGTTACGGGAAAAAGCGGAGACGAGGGGATTGATGGCATTATCAAAGAGGACAAGTTAGGACTTGATGTCATTTACATACAAGCCAAGCGTTATAAAGATGGTAGCACAATCTCACGCAAGGAAATTCAATCTTTCGCAGGTGCGCTTGACGGAAAAGGTGCTAAAAAAGGCGTTTTCATTACTACTTCTGATTTTAGTAAAGAGGCACGAAACTATGCCAAAGACATAAAATCCGACAAGAAAATTATCGTCATAGACGGCAATATGTTAGCGGAGTTGATGATAGGACACGATTTGGGCGTGAAACTTGAATACAAATACGAGTTGAAAAAACTTGACAGCGATTATTTTGAAGAGGATTTTGAGTAAAATTCTAGCAAGCACGCAAAACGCTAATTTTTCGCTAAATTTCAAAAACTGCAAAAAGGCGAGACACTTTCAAAGTCTCGCCCTGCAAGCTAGCCTTGCACGCTATGCTATAAATTCAGCCGTTACTGCAAAACAGCACGCCAGCACTACGCAAGTAGCGACATAATCCTAGCTTGGTTTAAATTTTTAGTCTGTGCCATCGCAAAGGCTGCGGCGTTTTGCTTTAAAAAGCCCGTGTTTATGTCTATGGAGTTTTTGGCGACATCATCGTTGAGCTTTTCGCCTTCGGCTTTTCGCACGTTGAGTTCGTTTTGCAAGCTCGCGTTGATATTTGCGCTCAGCCCTTGTATGCTAGCGCCTATGTCCGCACGCAAGCTGCCCACGCGGTCGATGAAACTTGTGATGCTGTCTAAACTATTGACACTCAAATCCGCCGTTTTGAGCGGGTTTAAATTCACATTTTCAAGCGTGCCTGTGCCGACAACGAAATCAAGGCTTTGAAAGACATTTTTGCCGTTGTAGTGAGCGTTGGCAAAAGAGTCGTTGATAGAGCCTACCAGTGCATTTGCCTGCGAATTTATCATCTGCCTTTGCGAGTCGTTTAAAATCCCGCTGTTTTTTTGCACGGCAAGTTCAGCCAGCCTGCTCGCGCTGTCCTCGACACCTTTAAGGCTCGCATCAGCAATTTGCAGCATACCGATGGCATCATAAGCGTTGGCAACGCCTTGTTCTATGGTGTTGGCTTGGCTTCGCAAGCCGTCCGCTATGGCTAAATTTGCCCCGTCTTTGCCGCTGATGGCGCGTAGGGCGGCGATTTGCTGTAAAGCCTTGTCGCGTGGCTTTTGCGCCTCGTTAAAGGCGTTGGTTTGTTGTAAGCCTGTTGGGTTGTTTGTAACCGTCATTTTTTATCCTTTCAAATTGCTTTATGCTCGTCTTTTGCAAGGGGTTTTGGCGTGCGAAAACTCACAAAAAACAGCACCATTTGCAGCACCACAAGCACCTTGACTAGCCTTTCGCTTTGAGCGTGAAAAGCGCGAAATTCAGCACTTGCCAGCACTTCCACGCCTTGCAAACCTTGCATTATCGCTTCTTGGGCTTGCACAATTTGCCGCGTGTAATACAAAAAGAAAAGCAAAGATAGTGCCAAATTCAGCAAAGCGAGCAAAATTTTTGAAATTTTTTGCATTTTGTTTGAATTTTCGCGCAAATTCGCAAACTCATAGAGCAAATTCAGCCCAGAAACCGCTATCATCACATAGCCTAACGCCACAAATATCGCGCTCATCAGGCTTCCGCGTGCGAACATATCCACGACAACGCTTTCAGCCGTGAGTGCTGGGGCGTAAAAGATGATTTTAGCCACTGCGATACCCAAAAACAGCTCTATGCCGATGAGTGCAGCGAGTGAGAAAAGGTTGATAGCCTTAAATGCTTGCATTGCCGTCCTTTTGTCGTAAATTCTTGCGTTCATTATAAGCAAATTTGTTTAATCAAACTTTATTTTGGTAAATTTTTGCTGAATTTCGTTAAATTTTATCAAAGTTTTGCTGAATTTCTCGCTAAAAATGCTCTGTCAAAATCGCCTGTATCCTTGAAAAATTCAGCGTCAAAGCCATTTTTATGTAAAATTGTATGTAAAATTTTACGCTGATTGTAGCCAAACTCGCAAGCAAGGGTTTTTGCGCCATTTTGCTTTGCGAATTTGATGATTTGAGCGAGTGTTTCATAGCCATTTTTGCCACCAAAGAGTGCAAATTTAGGCTCTCTTTGCACCCATTTGTCAAGCGGATAGTCCCTTGCTATGTAGGGCGGATTTGAAAAAATGAAGTCGAATTTGCCCTTTATTTTCTTAAAATCGCAAAGTTGAAAGTCTATCAAATGCTCTACTTTGTGGAGTTTAGCGTTTTCTTTTGCAAGTGAAAGTGCCTTTTTACTTATATCGCAAGCACTTATTTTGCGCCCTGTGTGCTTGGCAAGGGCTATACTCAAAGCTCCACTACCAAAGCCGATTTCTAAAATGCTCTTGTAATCACGCTTTGAAAGCTCATCAAGGCAAATTTCAAGCAAAATTTCGCTGTCAAAGCGCGGGATTAAAACGCCCTTTTTAGCGTGCAAATCAAGCCCGTAAAAACTCGCCTTTTGAAAGAGATATTCAAAGGGTTCGCCCCGCGCAAAGCGCGACACGAGCGCGAAATAAGCCTTTGCGTTTATGTCTGTGTCGGCGTTTAAAAAGAGCCACGCCTTGTCCTGCCCTAAAAATTCGAGCATTATAAGCTCTGCATATCGTGCGTTGCCGTATAATTTGGCTTTGGCGAGCTTTAAAGCTTGGCAAATATTCACGCTAGGGCTTTCAATCTCTCATCAATGCTTGGGTGCGACAAGTGAAACAGCTCATAAAGTTTGCTGGATTTCACAAACGCCTTGTTTTCCTTTGCTAGCACAAGCAAGGCTTCGCGCATATCGTTGCTAGAAGTCATTTGCGCTCCGTGCTTGTCCGCTGCAAACTCGTGTTTTCGGCTCATAGCGTTGATAAAAGGCGCGAAAACAAAGCTAAAAACCTCTACCAAAAGCAAAAGTAGCACGAAAACGCCCGATTTAAGTGGCTCGTTTGTGCCATTTTCGCCCGCAAACACTAAATTTGCTTGCTCGTAAAAGTCTGGCAAGCCTAAAAAACTTAAAATTTCGCTCAAATGCGCGAAAACAAAAAAGAGCAAAAATATCATCAAAGCACCATTTAGCAAGCCTTTGAGTAAGTCCTTATGCACGAAATGCCCTAGCTCGTGTCCCAGCACGGCTAAAAGCTGTCTCGCGCTCATCGCCTTTAAAAGCGTGTCAAAAAGCACCACGCGCTTGCTTTTAAAAAGCCCGCCAAAGTAGGCGTTTAGGCGTTTGTCGCGCTTGCTAGCGTCCATCACAAAAACGCCTTTTGAGCTGAAACCGCATTTATTCATCAATGCTGAAATTTTATCTTGCAAAGCCTTGTCATCGAGCTTTTGCATTTTATTAAACATAGGCGCGATGAGCGTAGGATAAAGCACATTTGCTATCAAAATCGCCGCAAAAGCCACGCCAAAGGCAGCTAGCCACCAAAACTGCCCCAAAAATTCATAGCAAAAAATCAAAGCATAAATGAGTAAAAAGCCAAAAATAGCAAGCAAAATAAGGCTTTTGAGCGTATCTTTGACGAAAAGTGTTGCGCTCATCGTGGAAAATCCTTGCTTTTTGTTTTTGACAAAGTCTTCATACACCGACAAGGGCAGGGTTAAAAGCATATTAACTACAAGAAAAGCGAGCAAAAACAGCGTGTTGTCAAGGGTTGAGTTTGTGCTGATGATGAATTTACCGAGCCAAGCAAAGCCAAAAAACACCCAAAGAGCGTATAAAACGAGCGTATAAACGCGTGAAAAAATGCTGAATTTTTCGTTTGTAATGGCGATATTTGCGGCTTCTTTATAGGTTTTTTCGTCCAAAATCACCGCTTTTTGCGCCTTTTGCCTTTGCAAAAAAGCAAGTTGCACCGCCGAAATCCCCACAAATATGAGCGTATAAACGCACAAAATCATCACAAGTGTCATCAAATAATCCTTTGAATTTTGACTAAAATTTGAGCGTATTGTAACTAAAATTGACTAAAATTTAGCAAACTCATCAAAATATGCCACAAATTTTCCCGTCATAGCAAGAGTTTGTGCTATGCAAACTCGTGGCAATCCATAAATTTAGAGTGTGCCTTAAATTTTATGGATTTTTTGCTGCGGCTTGTGCCTTGCAACCCGTTGGGTCGCTTTTTTACAATGACAGCAGTAATGTGGATTTTTCGCTCGTTTTACTCACTCAAAATGACAAGGGTTTTGTCATAATAACTTGTTTTGTCATACTGAGCGCAAGCGAAGTATTCATACAAAACACGGGGAACGGAATGCTGAATTTTCAAAAAACCTAAAACGACAAAAAATAAATTTTAGCTGAATTTACCCAAATTCGCCTAAATTTAGCGCATTTGTGGGTAAATTCAGCCCATTTTTGCGAGTGTTAAAAAGTGTAAAGGTATCTAAACCCGACTTGCCAAGGTTGTGAAGACTTGACGGTGTAGCCAGCTGCGGTAACTTCTTGGTCAAACATACCAAAACGGCTGTAAAGCTCTAATCCGTGGTGGTTGTAAGACTGCGCCCTTACGCCGAGATTGATAGCTAAATCCAAGCCACTAGGCTTACTCTTGCCAGGGTTAGCATAAACAATGTGGTTAGCGTAGCCTAAGGCTAAACCGATGAAAGCACCATACTCCATAGTGTTGTCTTGCCCGAAATTCAGCAACGCATCGCCGTTAGCGTAAATGTTGAAGGTGCTAATGTCTGGGCTGTCGTTGCCCTTGCTGTATCGCGTGCCAAAATCTATCGTGCCATAGTAGCGCATACCGATATTTGAGCTTAAAATTTCCTTGTAACCACCGATAAGTCCATATCGAAAGCCGCCATAAGAGCCACCGGGTATGCCTGCACCAGATGGGCGAGCCACGCCGTAGCCTAAATTTACGCCACCGAAAAAGCCGCTTTCCTCCGCCACAAGTGAGCTTGTCGCTAGAAGTGAAGCCAGCACCACGCTTGTCGTTATTTTTTTCATCTTTGTCCTTTAAATAAAATTTCGCCACATTTTACCCTAAAAAAGATAAGTTAAGGTAAATGTTTGAAATGATTATCGACAAATTTTCTTAACAAAATAGGGCAGGGCTGAGTGAAATTTGTATTATCAAAAAATATAAATTTTGATAATTTTTAAAAACTAAATTTTTGCTGATTTTAAATTTTCGCTCCAAAAGCTCAAAAATTTACGCTGAAAAAGACAAAGAAAATTCATCAAAAATTCACGCTAAATTTCGTGGATAAATTCAAATCACTCAAAAGGTAAAATGCTTTAAAGCTCTATATAGTAAGATTTTATGATTATGAAAAGCGGGGGATTGTGTGAAAAGTATAAAAGTTTGAAAATTATAGTTTTCAATACAAAATAATAAAATTCAGCTCATTTTACCTTAACACACATTTTTGTATGTCAAAATTCAGTTTAGTTTTAGATTTATTTTTAAAGATAATTTATATTTTTTTTCTTTAAAAAAGAGTTAAATTTTTAAAAATCATTTCGCCACTTTAACTTCCTTAAATTTACACAACAATGCTAAAATTCCACAAACAAAAAGCTATAAAAAGTGGCGGAAAAAGACGATATAAGCCCAAAGATAAGGAAACAACGATGAAATACCCACTTGATTGCGAGCCAGATTTTGGCAAGTCCCTACTCTTTTGGCTGTGCCGTTATGTGAAATTCAAGCTCAACTCACTTTCAAACAAGGAGCTAAAAAGCCCACAAGAGCTAGCACAGGTGAATTTCGCCCTTTCAAAAGGCGTTTGGCACATTGACGAGCTAGATGCCCTTGTGAAAAAAGCCCGCAATTCTGGGCTTATCGGTGTCAATACCTACTTCAACCCGCTGAAAAAACTTTATGAATACCTTATGCTATACAAGCTACACTCGATGACACAGATAGATGAGGAGTTGCTCATTGAGATTTTAGCGAGCATTACGGCATCTTTGAGCGATGCAAGCAAGAAAAACTACCGCATAGCCGTGATAAATTTTTTTGACTTTTTAGACAAGCAAAACGAAGAGGACGGCAAAGCCCATTTGTTCGACATTCAGCTTAAAAGCTGGGCGGGCGTTGTGGGCGCAAAAGGCACGAAACTGCCCGAATTTATGAGCGAGGAGGAGCTGAAAAAATTCCTTGACGGCGTGGAAAATGCGGATTTTAAGGCAAACACCACGCGCAACAAGCTCATCATCAAAATCATCATCTTTACAGGTATCCGCGTGAGCGAGGCTATCGGCATAAAGCTTGGCGACATTAGCGAAGAAAACGACTTGTATATTATCCGCATACGCGCAAAAGGCAACAAATACCGCATTGTGATGATAAAAAAAGAGCTGATAAAAGATTTACTGAATAATATCCCCATCAACTACGCCAACAAAGACAGCTACCTTTTCATCAACAAAAAAGGAACTCCGCTCACACAGGCTTATGTGAGCCGCATAGTCGAGCAAATACTCTTTAAATCGGGCATTCGCAAGCAAAAAAACGGCGCACATATGCTCCGCCATACCTTTGCCACCCTACTCTACAAGAAACAAAAGGATTTAGTGCTAGTCCAAGAGGCACTAGGACACGCGAGCCTTAACACTTCGCGCATTTACACACACTTTGACAGCGACAAACTCAAACTTGCCGCGCAAGTGGCACAGGATTTAAGCGAAAACAAGTGAATTTTAGGGCGTTCTTGCTTGTCATTGCAAGAATTTTTTATGAGTGCAAACTCGCAGCAAATCGCAAAATAGCTGGTGTTCGCTGTGCCGTGCTGTCATTGTAAGCAAGACTCACGCGCCTTAGGTGATTCCATAAAAAAAGTGTGTGGTATTTATAAAAAATTTCAAACAAACCCCTAAAAATTTCGTCATACTAGGTTACTTTCCCTTGTCATACCGATAAACCTTGTCATACTGAACACTTCTTTGCTCAATACCGATTTATTTTTTGTCATACTGAGCTTTTGACGAAGTATCCATACAAAATATGGAGAACGGATTACTGAATGTGGCTATTAAAGCGACAAAAAAGAATTTTCGCTTGAAGTGGCTAAATTGTATGAACACTTGAAAAAAACGAAAAATTAAAATTCATTCTTTTTACCTTGCGCTTTTTGCCACGCCGCTTTGCAGACTCAATTTTCTACACCAAAATGCACTCCAAAAGTTAAATTCTCACACAAAAAATGCACTCCAAAAGCTAAATTTTCACACCAAAATACACTCCAAAAGCTAAATTTTCGCGCTAAAAACGCATTTTAAATCACCTTTTCGCACATAAAGAAAACGAGATAAACAAATTTCTCACACTCATCACACTCGTGTTTTTTAGTGCGGGCGCATTGACAAAAGTATTTGCCGCACAAGCTAGAAACGCCCAAACAGGCAGTGGCGCAAAAGCCACACAAAAACAAAAAGCGAAAAAATTTCAATTTTTTTACTCACATTCTCAAACCTTAACGCGCCTTTAAAACAAAATTCGCTACAATATCATTTAAATTTTGCAAACGAGGACGCGCCGTGCTTGCTGACAAACGACTTTTTTACCTAGCCTGCATACTCATCACCATAGGCATAGTGTTTTCCTACTCGCTCAGTGCCTTTGCGGTGCTTTATTTTGGCTATGATGAGTTTCATTTTTTTGTCAGACAGCTGTGTTTTGGGGGCAGCGGGATTTTGATAATGTTCGCACTCTCGCGCTTTGACCCTGATGGGCGGGCGTTTGGGTATTTTATGGCTATTTTGCTACTCATCAGTTTCATCGCTATCATCATCTTGCCCTTTTTGCCCGCAAATTTAGCCACAGCAAGTGGCGGAGCTAAACGCTGGATAAGGCTTGGAGCGATTTCCATAAGCCCTGTGGAGTTTTTTAAAATCGGACTCATCTACTTTCTAGCGTGGTCCTACACAAGGCGCATTGACGAGAGTAAAAAGGCGATAAAAAGCGAATTTCTCATACTCTTACCCTACTCCATCGCCTCAGCCATCGTCATAGGCTACATTTATCTCACGCAAAATGACTTGGGGCAAAGCGTCATCAGCATTTTTCTCGTCTTTGCGCTCGCCTTTTTCGCTGGTGCAAGCAAAAGGCTCTTTGCTGGGGCTTTGGCGCTGGCTATGATGATAGGAATTTTGATGATTTTCAGCAACGAAAGGCGCGCTCAGCGAATGCAGCTGTGGTGGGGCAACATACAAGATGCCTTTTTACCGCTCTTTCCCGAGTGGCTGGCAAATGTGCTTAAAGTAAGCAGCAACGATGAGCCTTATCAAATCTCGCACTCACTCAACGCCATCGCGCACGGCGGATTTTTTGGCGAGGGCTTGGGGCTTGGCATTTTTAAGCTGGGTTTTTTGAGCGAAGTGCATACGGACTTTGTTTTATCGGGCATTGCGGAGGAAGTGGGGCTTTTGGGCTTGGGCGTGGTGTGCGCGCTGTATTTGCTTTTGATTTTGCGTATATTTAAAATAGCAGGACACTGCGAAAACAAGGTGCATTTTATTTTCTGCTCAGGCGTTGCTCTGCTCTTGCTTTTCTCGTTTTTTATGAACGCCTTTGGCATTATCTCGCTCACTCCGCTTAAAGGCGTGGCTGTGCCGCTTTTAAGCTATGGTGGCAGCTCAATGTGGGCGATTTGCATAGGGCTTGGTTTTGTGTTGATGATTTCTAAAAAGGTGCGTTTATGAAGATAGCTATTACAGGCGGTGGCACGGGCGGGCATTTAAATATAGCCAAATGCTTGCTCGAAGTGGCGTTAAATTTAAATTTAGAGTGTATTTACATAGGCTCGCAAAGCGGACAGGATAAAAAGTGGTTTGAAAATGAGATGAAATTCAGCGCAAAATACTTTTTGCCAAGCAGCGGCGTAGTCGATAAAAAGGGCTTTGCTAAGGTAAAATCCTTTTTTCATATCCTAAATTTAAGTTTCACCGCTCAAAAAATTCTAAAACACAACCAAATTCAAGCCGTTTTCAGCGTGGGCGGATACTCAGCCGCAGCGGCTAGTTTTGGGGCTTTGCTCGCGGGCGTGCCACTTTTTTTGCACGAGCAAAACTCAAAAAGCGGAAGCTTAAATTCACTCTTAAAACCCTTTGCAAAGGGCTTTTATACGGCGTTTTCGCCCACGCCTATGCCTTATCCTGTGGCAGATAGGTTCTTTGAGACGGCAAGAAAGCGAAAAGAGCTTAAAACACTCATCTTTTTGGGCGGTTCGCAAGGGGCAAGTTTTATCAATGATTTAGCCTTAAAACTCGCCCAAAAGCTTGATGAAAAGGGTGTTTCAATCATTCATCAATGTGGCGAAAAAGACTTGCAAAAATGCCAAGAATTTTACGCAAATTCGGGCATAAAGGCTGACTGCTTTGCTTTTTGCGAGCATTTGGAGCAAAAGATGACTAAGGCGGATTTAGCTGTGTCTAGGGCTGGGGCTAGCACGCTTTTTGAGCTGTGCGCAAACACCTTGCCAGCGGTGTTTGTCCCTTATCCTTATGCGGCGAAAAATCATCAGTATTTTAACGCGAAATTTTTGCTTGACAAAGCCTTATGTCAAATTTTTACCCAAGATGAGCTTAAATTTGATGCGAAAAATGACTATGAAAGCCTTTTAAATTCAATCTTTTCGATGAATTTAAGCCAAATTTCAAGCGAACTGCAAGCTGTGGCGCAAAAAAATGGCGCAAAAACCTTGCTTGAAAGGGCTTTGAGTGAAAGCGCGAAACAAAAAACCAAACGCTAGCACGCATTTGCAAAAATTCGCTAAATTTTCTTTCATCACCCTTGACAAAATAGCTTTGATTTAGTATAATCGCTCTTTTGTTTTGCTTTTGCAAGTGGCAAAAAAGGCTTGCAAAGGTGCATTTGTGGCGTCTCGCTAGCTCAGTCGGTAGAGCATCTCCCTTTTAAGGAGGGGGCCGTTGGTTCGAATCCAACGCGGGACACCAGAATTTAAGGGTTTGACCCTTTCGTCTAGCGGTCCAGGACGCCATTCTCTCTGTTTGGTAACAGAGGTTCAAATCCTCTAGGGGTCGCCACGGTTGTGTGGCAGCGTTTGCTTGCCGAAATGGTCGCTTAGCTCAGTTGGTAGAGCGCCACTCTTACAAAGTGGATGTCATAAGTTCGAGTCTTATAGCGACCACCATTTAGAATGCGGAAGCGCAGAAGCTAATGCGTGCTTTTTACAAGGCAAAAAGCTAGCTTGTGTGTCTGTTTTTCGTAGTTTGTCTCCGTATTTTGTAGTGCAGCGGTAGTTCAGCTGGTTAGAACGCCGCCCTGTCACGGCGGAGGTCGCGGGTTCGAGCCCCGTCCGCTGCGCCACAAGGCTTGGAAGTCCTTTATCACCCCGATAAACAAGGCTTTTCAAGCTGTCCTATGTCTCGTTAGCTCAGCTGGTAGAGCATCTGACTCTTAATCAGGCGGTCGTTGGTTCGATCCCAACACGGGACACCACTTTAAAAGGATTAAATTTGATTTTTTATAAACAAAATTTTTTAAAAAGCGAACTCAACAAGCTTGAAAAAGACGGGCTTTTAAACGCCGAACAAAAAGAGCGCATTTTCGCGCATTATCAAATCTCACCCACACAAACAAAGGCAAATTCGCCTTTACTCGTGGTGCTTGCGGCGGTTTTGTTTTCGCTTTCACTCATCACGCTTGTAGGCTACAACTGGGAGCAAATCCCCGCTTTTATCCGCACCACGCTACTTTTAAGCACACTTTTATGCGCTCAAATCGCCCTTTATCTTTGCAAGGACAAAAGCCGAATTTGGAGCGAATTTGTAGGCATTTTAAGCAACTTTGTCTTGCTTGCAAATTTAGCCTTGCTTTCACAAATTTATCATCTTGGCGATGACACGGCAAGTGCCTTTTTAGGTGTGGCTTTTGTGAGTTTGCTCGTGGCGTTTGCGCTTAAAAGTAGCTTTGTCTTTTGGCAAGCCTATATTTTCGCCATTATCGCCTTTTGTATAAATGCAGATGATAAAATTTTCACGCATTCTTTTGCCATTTTTGTGCTGTGTGGCTTTATCTTGCAAGCGCAAAACGGCTCAAAAACCCTTGCCTTTGTAAATTTTTTCGCCCTTTTGGCTTATCTTTACTTCGCGCCTTGGTTTTTTGACGCGTTTTATGCCCCTTTTTCTAGACTCTTTCCTTGCCTTGCTTTTCCGCTCAGCCTTTTGTTTTTAGCCTTTAACGCGCAAAGTTACAAGCCTTACGCCCTTTTTACCTGCGCTTTGACGCTTATCATTTTGCTTAATCTCTACGCTTCGCCCGATTTCATCGCGCCAACGCTCATCGGTATGAATTTTTCTTTCATTAAATTTTTGGTTATGCTTGCATTTTTAGTGCCTGCACTTTTAAATTTAGCCTTTAAACGATACTTTTTAGGCATTTTGGGCGTGTTGTTTTGGCTTGAAATTTATGGCTTTTTGAATTTTGCGCCGTATCAACTTTTTGGATATGGCTATGAATCCACGCTTTATCGCACTTTTGCGCAAATTTTTTACTCCTTTTTAACGCTCATTTTTGGGGTGTATCTCATCAAAGAAAAGCGCGTAGTGCTAGGCATTTTAACGATTTGTGCGCTTGTTGTGGTGCGTTATATCCATTTGCTTGGGGACTACATAGGCGCGAGCATTATCTTTGCGATATTTGGCTGCATTTTGCTCATCATCGCACGCAAAAAGCAAAAAGGGGTGCAAAATGAAGCATAAATTCCTTGTGTTTGCCTTTGTGGCGCAGTTTGCACTCATCGCGCTTGTGTTTTTTAACGCCTATTTGCCCATACTTTTTGGCGATGAAGTGAAGTTGCGAGCGCGTGGATACGACCCGCGCGACATACTTTCGGGCAATTTCGTGCGTTTAGACTACGGCGTAAGCGTGGAAGAAAGCGAATTTAACGCCACTCAAAATAGAAAAAACTTTTTTGTCCTACTTGTCGATGAATACAAAAACGGCGTATTTAAATTTGGCGACATTGTGCTTGATGAGCCACAAAATGCGCTCTATGTCAAGGCAAAGCGCACTTATGTGTGGAGCGATACCCTAGTAATCGGGGCGGAGAAATACTTTGCGCCCAAAGAAAAGGCACTCGAAATCGAACGCAAGCTCAATGCTTTAAGAAGTGCTAGTGAAATTCCTTTGACGGGCAATGTCGAGTTAGAGGACGAATACATCGGCTTTGGCGCACTCGTTACGCTTAAAATTTACAAGGGCAAAGCTAGGATTGTGAATTTGGAGATTGTAGATGACGCAAAAAATGACAATTTGCAAGGCAAGGCTGATGATGAGAGTTAGAGCCACTCACAGATAGCTTATGCACCCAAACAGGCATAGCTAAAACAAATTTTTGCGATGAAATTATCATAGAAACAGATGATATTTCTAGCAAAGACAAAGAAAACAACAAAAGCGTGCAAAATCCTGTAAAATAAGACTTGTATAATATCTTTTTGCGTGGCAAGCCATAGGGGTTAAATTTATATTATAATTCTTGCGTTAAACAAAGATTTACGCCTTTGAGCGCGTTATAGCAGGGCAAGCGAAGTCTTTGATAGCCCCCTGCTTGTCCTTTGTATTTTAAATTTCATCTTTGATTTTGCTTTTAAATTTTTGTAAAATTCTCTCATAAAGGTTTCGCTAGTAGTGGTGAAAACTTGCCCTACGCTTTGAGTCAAGCAAGCGTTATCCGTTTTTTTCACTGACGACACGGCGTAAATTCAAAGGTATTATAAATTTTTGTCTCAAAATAAAAAGATTGCAAACCCCCGTCAGCATAAAAACGGGGGCAAATTCATTCCAAAAAAAGGAATTCGTAAAGGAGGTTCTTAGTCAAGGGCAAGGAGAAAACCCTTGCTTGAAATGCCTTTTTGCACTTCAAGTAAAGGCTTTTTACGCGTTTTTTCTCACAATGACGAAAAAGACAGCGTTACTTGCGTAAAAGCGCCGAGCCGTTTAAGGCTCGGTTTTGTGGATTTTTTGTTTGTTTCACTCACTCAAAATGACAAATTCCTTGTCATACTGAGCCTTTGGCGAAGTATCCATAAATTTAAAGAGTGTCTTAAATTCTATGGATTTTTCGCTACGCTCAAAATGACAAATCAAAGCTCGTCCCCAAAAAGAGACGAGCTTAGCTCAAAGCAAGCCCGCTTGACAAGCTCCGAATTTAAACGCAAATTCAGCTTTATGGATTGCCACGCCGTTTTTTAAACGGCTCGCAATGACAGGCTAAAAAGCCAACTCCGCTTAACAAGCCACGAACCGCCTAAACAGCTCGCAACGATAGCCACAAAGGCGCGGTGTTACGAGACGATTTTAAGGGTTGTGCCGTGAAAACCGCACAGGCTGGTCGTTTAAAAGTCTGCCGCAGTGCGATTTTCACAAGCTCCATTGAATTCGCGCAAAGCCACGCCCTTTTGATTAAACCTAGCAAAACGCTTTCCGCATACCGCACAATTCCAACGCCCAGCACAATGACAAATTCCTTGTCATACTGAGCCTTTGGCGAAGTATCCACAAATTTAAAGCGTGGATTTTTCGCCTTTTGCAAAAGGCTCAAAATGACAAAGTTAAGGCTTTTTGTCATACTGAGCCTTTGGCGAAGTATCCATAAATTTAAAGTGTGTCTTAAATTCTGTGGATTTTTTGCTATCGCTCAAAATGACAAAAGTGGTGTGGATTTTTCGCTTTCTAGCAAAAGCTCAAAATGACAAGATTTTTTAAAAATTCAAATAAAATTTAAAAAATTCAAAAAAATTTTAAATTCCAAAGGCTTGTTTAAAAAAAAGTCGCTTGTCGCTTCAAGTGTGAAATGTTTGCAAGGTTTTTTGTGATAAAATTTCATTAACGATTTTTTTGTTTTAAAAATATAAAATAATAAACATTTTAAACGATTTACAAGGCAAAGGACGAAAATGAAAACTTTTATTTCAAATGCTGAAATCTCCACAGGCACGGGCAGTGTGAGCGAGATTTGGGAAAATATCTTTTCAAAAAAAGAGTGGGGCAAGTATCCTAGCGAGGCGGTGATTCGCTTCATCGCCCGAAATTTCTACAACGCAAAGGACAGAAACGCCGTAAAAGTCCTAGAACTAGGGCTTGGCACGGGAGCGAATTTATGGTTTTGCGCTAGGGAGGGCTTGCGCGTGAGCGGAGTGGATTTTAGTCAAAGCGGGATTGAGCGCTTTTTGGGCAGAATGGCTGCTGAGAATTTAAGCTCGCAAATTGACAAAATAGCGCAAGGGGACTACTACGAAAGGCTTGATGAGTTTGAAAATGAGAGCTTTGACGCTTTCATCGACTCTTATTCTTTGGCGTATAACGACTTTGAGCGCACAAAAGCCATTATCGACAAGGCTGTAAGCAAGCTCAAAAGGGGAGCTAAATTTTTATCTATCACGCCGAGCGTGAAAAACGAGGGCTTTGAGCCTGATGAGAGTTTGGGGTATCACCTTGTAAAGCCTATCAAAGGTAGCGATGCCTTTACGGGTGTCATTCGCTTTTGCGATGAGAGCGACATTCAAAGCCTTTATAACGGCGCAAACTACGAGATAACGAGCATTGAAAGTATCACACATAGCAAAAATGGTGTCGTTGAAAATGATTTGTTTATCATTCAAGGGAGCAAAAAATGAGCCAGCAGCTGTGGGAAGGCATTTTCAAAAACAGAGAATGGGGCAGGTATCCTAGCGAAAATTTTATCCGTTTCATCGCCCGAAATTTCTATGGCGCAAAGGACAGAAACGCTGTAAAAGTCCTAGAACTAGGGCTTGGCACGGGATCAAACCTTTGGTTTTGCGCTAGGGAGGGCTTTCGCGTGAGCGGGATAGAGTTTGCTCAAAGCGGCATAGAGCTTTTTGAAAAAAGAATGAGGGCTGAGAATTTAAGCTCACAAATCGATAAAATCGCGCGAGGGGATTACTACGAAAAGCTTGATGAATTTGATGATGAGAGTTTTGACGCGGTGGTTGATGTCTGCTCGCTCACTTGCAACGACAGGCAAAAAACGCAAAAGATTTTCAAAAAGGCTATGCAAAAGCTCAAATTTGGGGGCAAATTTTACTCATCGACTTTGGCGGTGGGACTTTGGGGCTATGAGAGTGAAAAAGGTGCGTGGCAAGAGCCACAAGATGGCATTTACACGCATATGAGTAAGCTGCGTTTTGAGGACAAAAAAAGCGTGCAAGAGCTTTATAAAGCCGAAAATTTCATCATCGAAAGCCTGCTTACCCAAACCCTAGAAAATGACAAAATCCTTGACAAACTCTTTATAGTCGAGGGCGTGAAAACTCATCAAACGGGGGGGGGGGAAGCCCTACCAAGTCATCGGGCTGGAACTTTCGCCGAGAACCTGCGAGCAAAAGCAAATGCGGGAGCAAGCCTTTGAACCGAAATTTACAAACTCCAAACAAGGGCGGTGGAAAATGAGCAAAGCAAGCCTAAATGAGTTTTTCGCCACGCACTCTAAGCCCTCTTTGAGCTATAAGGACGATATTTATTTTGACAAAGATTACGCAAAGCTCTATGGAGAGGCGTTTGAGTTTGAATTTTTGCAAAACGGACACGAATTTAAGTGCATAGGCATAAAAAGCCCTATCGCAAACACTGAATTTTTCGACTTGCAAAGCCCTTATGGATATAGTGGATTTTACTGCGACACAAATGATGAAAAATTCATCAACCAAGCCTTAAAAGAGCTTAAAAAAAAGGCATTGAGCGAGCAAATCATCGCCTTTTTCTTGCGCTTTCACCCCTTTGATGAGAATTTGCCCTTTTACAAAGAGCATTTTGACTTTTTCGCCGATGACAGACAAATCATTTTAGTGCGGACAAATAGAGCTTTGAGCGAGATTAGGGGCGATTATAGCCCGCGCATAAAAAGCTATGTCAAAAAGGCGCGAAATGAGCTTGAAATCAGCCTTTGCAAGCCGAGCGAAGCCCCTGAATTTAAGGCTTTGTATGAAAAGACTATGCAAAGAAACAACGCCGATGAGTTTTATTTTTTTGATGAAAATTATTTTAAAAAACTCTTTGAATTTGACGGCAGCATAGTGCTGAAAGCAAGTTTTAACGGGCAGGTTTTAGCCTATGCGAACTTTTTTTTGGGGTGCGATTTTGGCTACTATCATTTAAGTGCGAATTTAAACGAAAAAAACGCTAACGCCGCGCTTTTGGATTATTTTTTTGAGCTGTGTCAAAAGCGTGGCATAAGTTTTGCGCTGCTTGGCGGCGGGCTTAGCGATGATGACAATTTATTTTACTACAAGCAACGCTTTTCTACACTTTATGCTGAATTTAACATAGGCGGTTTGATTTTTGACAAACTCACTTACGGCAAACTTTGCAAGGGCGTAAATTCAAAGCAATTTTTAGCCTACCGCTTTGCTGACACGGGGGGG
>UQBJ01000012.1 GCA_900539255.1 uncultured Campylobacter sp.
AGCGACAATCGAAAATCAAACATTCACGCAAACAATCGACCCCGCGAAATTTAACTCAAATGAGATTTTAAGCGCAAACATAAACGCCTTAAAAGTGCTTGATGAGCTTTTAATCACGCGAAACCTTGCCACAAAAGAGCAAAAAGAGCTTTTAAGCGCATTTAGCGGCGCGGGCGGGCGATTTAGCGATGAGCTAAACAAGATAAGAAAGGCAAATCCAAACGATGAACGACTTGCCTACATAAACGGACTTTTAAAGCAAATCAACGAAAATCTACCAAAGGCAAGCGGTTTGGGCGGTTTGACTATGTTTGTACAGAGCAAAACGCAAGGGATAAGCAAATTTTAAAGCAAAAACAATGAATGCTTTTTTGTTTATGATGGCGAGGGTGAGTTAGAGCTTGAAAGCGAGTGCGTTAAAAAGTATGATTTTGAAAATTTAAATGTTAAATTTTTGGATTTTTATTTGGGCGAGCGCAAACACCACGCCCACGCCGATGAGAGCGAAAAAAGGCTAGTAGAGGATTTTTGCGTGCTTTTTTCTTTGAATGAAATGTGCGAAAAGTCTAAAATCGTGCCAGCTTATTATGCTGCGATTTTGGATAAAATCTTTGGCAAAAAGGCTTAAAAAGGCTTTTTGGTTAAATTTCGTGCTTGAAAATAAGCTACAAGCACAAGAGCTAAACAAAAGCCTATAAAAATGTAAGTTTCCATAAAATCCCCTTTGTAATTCTTTGATTTTATCATCTATGCCAAAGCTTACAGCCACTAAAACCGCAAGCGAGATGATAAATGCGCTAATTATCACGCATAAAATAACATTTTGTAGTTAGTGATAAACCAGCCGACAATCGCTACTATCGCGCCGACTATCACGCCCCGCCAAAACCTTAACTCCGCTAATCTTTCTTTAACCTGCTCTTTACTCATAAAAGCATTATAACATTTTTCTTAAATTTTTGCATTTTTCCTTAAATTTCGTGCAAATTTAAATTCGCCAGCTCATCGAGCCGCCATAAATGTGCGTGTTTGTTTTAGGCGAGTAGTCTTTTAAAGGCGGTGCGCTCACGCTCTCACTTGCCACGCAGCTCGCAAGCGCATCTATGCAGTCGTCCTTGCGAAAAGGCTTTTCAGGGTTAAAGGCTAAAAGCTCTTTTTTGATTTGATTTAGCCCTTGTGCGTTTTGTAAAAACACCAAATGCCCGCTTTCTACAAACTTTAACGAGCCTTTTTTACACCGCAAAGTCGCAGGGCGCAAAGGCTTCCAGCTTTCATTAAAAGGGCTTTTTTGGTTTTCAAAGGCGCGTGTCAATGCTTGATTTTATAGTGCTTTCGATGCGCTCTTTGGTTTCTTCATTCACCGCTTGCCCAAAGGCGTTCAGTTCGTTTGCAAAGCGTGGCAAGGCGAGCAAGAAATTATCAGCCCTTTCGTTAAAGTTCGCACTATCCGCACTCGTGGGCGGTGTGGGTAGTGGGGTGATTTGCGCCTGCGTGCTTTGTGCTGCACTGCTTTGGCTTGTTTGTGCGCTTTGCTCTTGTGTGCTTGCCGCACTTTGTGCTTGCGTGCTTTGCTCTGCGCTTAAATTCTCGCTGCTTTGAGCGTTTTGCTCATCTCGTGTTGTTTTGCTCATTTTCTCTCCTTTTATTTTGTTTTTAAAGCCCATTTAAACAGCTTTTAAAGCCTTTTTAAAGATTTTCATTTTTTAGCCTTGACTTTGTTTTTGAAATTTTGTAAAATTGTTTTTGAGACACAAGGACGAGAACGGGATTATCCTAACCCGCTGAAAAAATGCGTGCAAATGCAACGGATTCTTATTTGCGTTGTGTCTCATCTCTACTCCATATCTTAAATTTATGCTTTGTCAAACTCTCTTTTTTGCTGCTATGCACCAAACTTTCAAAAAACACTTTCTTTTCACCAGCCAAACTCTTAACGCTCATCATATACCACACGCCAAGTTTGCTTACAGCAAGGTATTTGTTTGGATTTTTAATGTCCTCATCTTGCCAAATTTCAAGTTTATCACTATGCAAAAAATAAGGCGCAAGAGCATAATCAAACGCCGATACTTCTTTGTGTTTGTCTAAATGTTTTTGTAGCTCGCTTGCACCCATTTCAAAATTTTCAGCCTCATTTTTTAAAAAGCTTTTTAAATCATCAGGCATTTTACATAAAGGCAAAATAACCTGTTCTTTCGCGCTTTTTAGTTGTTTAATAGTTTCCCACGCTTGGCGACCCTCTTTTAATTGCTTTTTAACGGTGTTTAAAGCCTCGCGTGCGCTTTGGTTTTTAACATACTTTTTAAGCTTATTTTCTATGATGAGTTGTAAGCCGTTATCGTTTTTTTCAAGGTTTCTTGTATCATAATCCCAGTCCTTTTCAGCGATATTAAGCTTTTGGGCGGGTGAGCTTTCTTTAAAGCCAAATTCATCTAAATCCTCTTTTGAGTAGCTATCCACACGGCAACGGCAATTCCACCCATTAGGTGGGTAGTTTTTTTCCCAAAAAGGGTCTTTTTTCTTTAAAATTAGTCCGTGCATTTGCGCGTGAGTGTGCCTTGTGCGGCTGTCTAAAATACACACATAACGCAAATACTCATCACTGCTTTGCTCTTGCGCCCTTGCTCTACTTTGTGCGTAGGCTGTGCGTGTGTTGGTGTAAAAGATTTTTTTAAGGCGACTTGCGCCCACTTCAATGCTCTTTTTTTTACCTGTTTTTGGGTTTATCACTTCAACGCTCTTGCCAAACCAGCCGTGCTTTTGTAGGGTTGGTTTTAGCTCTTTAACCCAGCTTTGATAGCTTTGCCCCTCAACAAAGGCATTTTCAAGGCTTGTTTGTATGTCGCTTAACAAATCAATCTGCGTGATTTTAGCTATGGTAAAAGCCCTTTGATGAGCTTCAAATTTTATCTCATCATAATCAAAATAGATTTCGCCCTTTTTACTCATCAAAAAGGCTATGTTGTCTAATGGTGGGTTGTTGAAGCTGAAATTTACCATTTTTCAAGTCCTAAATGCTTAATTAAAGCGTTTTGCAAACGAGTGGCTGTTTGCTTTGGCAACTCACCAGCCTTATTTATAGGCAAAAAGGGGCGTGCTGGGATTGTTACTTTATGATTTCGCCCTGCCTTTCCGCCAAACTGATGAATAGCTGCATACTCTAAATTTGTCCCCACACTCACGCTCTTTTGCCTCAAATCGCTGTGGCTTTGGATACTTCGCTTTAAATGCCCGCTTTCTACTAGCTTTAACGAGCCTTTTTTACGCCGCAAAGTCGCAGGGCTTAAAGGCTTCCAGCTTTCATTAAAAGGGCTTTTTTGGTTTTCAAAGGCGCGCGTGGTGGCGTTTTTAGTCGCATTTCCCACCTCGCCCAAAAGCTCGCTCCACGCCACGCGCGCGCTCACCCTTTTTTCGTAGGCTTTAAACTTTTTGCAAAATGCTTTTAAATCCATCGTTGCCATTTTTACTCCTTTTACTTTAAAGCCTATTTAAACAGCTTTTAAAGCCTTTTTAAAGATTTTCATTTTAAGATTACACTTACTGCCATTATCTTTTATTTTGCTTGCTCGATACAGCACGAAAACAACAGCAAGCACAAGGATGATGATTAGCGCAATATCATTTAGCGTTAAAGGCAATGTCATTTTAATCCCCCTTGACATTTTCTCAAAATTTGAGTTATAATTTGTTTGTTAAAACGAAGATTTACACTTTTGGGTGCGTTTAGCAGGGTAAGCGAAGTCTTCGATAGCCCCCTGCTTTTATTTTTTATCATCTAACACCTCCAAAGCCTCTCTTATCAGCTTTTTTATCTTGTCATCGCTGGTATCATACTCACGGGGCTGATTTTATACACAAACTGCTACCACGATGGGCTTGGAGGCGTTCTTGGGGTTGTGCTTCGCCCTGTGGAGGCTCTTTTTGGCGGGCTTGCTGAGGTGCGCACTTGGCATAGGATTTTGATGTGGGTTATCATTGTTTTTGTGTGTATCCACATTTATATGGCTGTGTTTAACGCCGTCAAAGGCAAGGACGGCGCACTTGATGCGATATTTAGTGGCTACAAATTTGAAAAAGACGAGGCTTAGTTGAATTTCCTTGTCTTAGGCGTAGGCAACATAATGTTTGCCGATGAGGGCTTAGGCGTTCATCTTTGCAAACTTATATCAAAAAACTACGCCTTTTCTCACCCAAACTACCGCCTTGATTTCATCGATGGCGGCACTTTGGGCTTGCGCCTTAGCTATCTCATCGCTAAATACGACAAAATGGTAGTTTTGGATTGTTTGGAGGCTGATGATGGCGAAGTTGGCGAGGTGTTTTTCTTTCCTTACGAGGCTATGCCCGCCAAAGTGTCATTTAGCGGCAGTGCGCACGAGGTAGAAATGCTCCAAACCTTGCAGTATATGGAGCTAGCAGGCGACTTGCCCCAAACGCACATTTTAGGCTTTGTCCCCAAGCGCATTGAGCCGATGAGCTTTGAGCTTTCAGCACAAGCCTTAAAGGCGGCTTTTGCTATGGAGCAAAGTTTGCTGAATTTCTTGCAAAATGAGGGCTTTACTCACCAAAAAATCGCCAATTTCACCCTACAAGAACTCGCCCTAAAAAGCTACAAAAACGAAGATTAAAAAATTTTTTTGAAAAATTTAATTTATTTGTTTAAATTTGATTTGTTTTATCAAAAAAGCGTAAATTTTGCCTTTAAATTCGTTGTCAAACGACTTTCACAAAAAGCAAAACGCATTTTTAGCTCATCATTTGCAAACCTTGCAAGCACAAAGCCCAACAATCCACTTTCAAAACTTTATTTTGCAAATAGCTTGCCACGCAAAGCGTGAGCCTTGCCCACAATGACATAAATTTAGGGCTTACTCTAAATTTTTTCGTGGATTGCCGCGCCGTTTTTCAAAAAAACGGCTCGCAATGACGGCACACCTTTGTCATTTTGAGCGTAGCGACTAGGCGGGTTACAAGGCGTAGCCACAGCCAAAAAATCCACACCGCTTGTCATATTGAGCGTTAGCGAAATATCCACAAAATTTAAGATATAACCTTGAATTTACAGAATTTGTCATTTTGAGCCTTTTGCAAAAAAAGGCGAAAAATCCACACTTTGAATTTATGGATACTTCGCTGCGCTCAGTATGACAAACAAACCCTTGTCATTTTGAGTGAGTGAAACGAGCGAAAAATCCAAAGAATTTAAGATATACCTTAAATTCTTATAGAATTTGTCATTTTGAGCCTTTTGCAAAAAAAGGCGAAAAATCCACACTGCTTGTCATTTTGAGTGAGTGAAACGAACGAAAAATCCATAAGAATGTTAAGATACACTTTGATTTTGTGGATACTTCGCTGCGCTCAGTATGACAAGGAATTTGTCATTTTGAGCTATCAGCATAGCAAAATACCTTAAATTTCATCATACAAATCTCTCCATTGTGGGTTAAATTTCTCTATTAAAGCGATTTTAAAGCCCCTTTTCTTGCCTTTTAAATACTTCTCTCGCTCTATCATTGCCTTTATATCGCCGTTTGCTTCATAATACACAAGCTTTGTTAAATCATATCTTTGGCTAAACCCTGCGACAAGCTTGTTTTTATGCTCGTAAATTCGGCGTTTTAAGTCGTTTGTAATGCCTATGTAAAGCGTGCCGTTGCGTTTGTTTGTGATGATATAAATGCAATAGCTTTTGTTCATTTTCTGCCTTTTTTGTAGCATTTTAGCATTTTTGTTTTATCGTTTGGATACTTCGCCAAAGGCTCGGTATGACAAACAAACCCTTGTCATTTTGAGCCTTTTGCAAAAAGGCGAAAAATCCACACCGCTTGTCATATTGAGCGTTAGCGAAATATCCACAGAATTTAAAATACGCTTTGAATTTATGGATACTTCACTTTGCTACGCAAAGTTCAGTATGACAAATAAAGGGCAAAATCGCCCTTTATTTAGCCGGCCAAAAGGCAAGCTACAAGGCAAGCCCAAAAAGCCGTCAGCTAGCAAAGCCCAAAGCCCAACCAGCCACACACACACAAAAAAACCCTAAAATTATGGATACTTCGCTTCGCTCAGTATGACAAGAAATAGCAAAGTATAACAAAGACAAGTCAGTATGACAAAGAAAAGATAATTTTAACGAGACAAGACGATAAAATAAAGGGCAAAATTGCCCTTTATTTAGTCGCCAGCAGAAAAAGCCAGCAAGTCCAGCAAAGCCCATAAGTAAAAGCCTTGTTAAAAAAGCTCGGCTAAACGCGAGCGAACCGCGCTAACGCACTTCAAGGTTAAGCTACTACAAACCCAAACTATTTGTTTGGATTTGTAGAAAGCCCAAAAAGTCGTCAGCTAGCAAAGCCAAAGCCCACACACAAAAAAGCCGCAACCCCCAAAAACAACCTATTGTTTAAGTTGCAACAAGGTGTTTAGCATCGTGTCGCTTGTGGTGATGGTTTTGGAGTTGGCTTGGTAGCCCCTTTGTATCACTATAAGGTTGGTTAGAGATAGCGACAAGTCAGCGTTTGACAGCTCCAAAGCCCCAGATTTAAACGCCCCACGCCCGCCGACATTTGGCGCACCTATGGTGAGCGTGCCTGAGTTGTTGCTTACCGCCCAAAGGTTGTTGCCCATATCTTGCAAGCCCGCTTCATTGACGACATTTCCCATAGCGATTTTGCCCATCGGCATCGTTATGCCGTTTGTGAAAGAGCCCATAATAACGCCGTTTTGGTCTATGCTCATATTTTGCATACCTTGTTTGAGCACTCCCGGTGCGTAGCCGTCTGTTTGTTGCTGTGATAATGCGGAGGTTTGCTCATTACTCACTAGCCCGTTAAAGCCCGCACTCGCGCCTAAATTCAGCTCCACGCGTTGGTTAGGCGCTGAGCCGTTGTTGCCGCTAAATGTGAATTCAGTCGGCTCAAAGCTCGTTAAGCTGCCGTCATTACCAAAACGCACTGAGCCTACTATTATGTTGTTTCTTGCTAATCCTACTGCATTGAAAGTTGCAGGTTCATCAAGGCGCAAAATCATCTGCCACAAATTTCCCCCATCTACGGTTGTCTCGTGTTTGGTCCATTCTACATTTAAAAGGTGTAAAGTGCCAAGTGAGTCATACATTTCAAGGCTAGTGCTAAACGAGCTTAACACCATACTTACGGATTGTTTGGTGTCATTTCCAGCATCTAAAACACCTTGCATATTCTTAAAGAGAGTAGCTAATGCGTCATTTGTGCTGATTTGTCTTCGCTCGTTTTTATAAGCCGTAGCTTGAAAAGACATATTCTCTGCACTTGAAGTGGTGTTTTGTGGTATTGTTACGCCCGCTGCACCGACAGTCAAGCCCATATAAGTTTGATTTGCTTGTAAGTTTAGCTGGACGGCATTGAGCGTGGCTGTGCCTGCTGGATTAGAAAAGACATATCGCCCTGTGGAATTGACTTCTAACTTTACATTAAGGTTGATATTGCTATTTTCAGGGACATTATTAGCCCCACCTGTAGCCCACTGGGTAGTTCCTGCTGCTCTATTACCCAAAGAATTATAATCCACCCCATACCTAGCATCTCTTTGCATAAGCTCTCTTAAATCTTCTGTGGAGTGAAAAACTCTTGCGTTGGTGTTATTTAAAGCACCTATTAAAGCTCCGGCGTAGTTTCTACTCGCCACATCACCATTAGCATTAGCCAAAGCATTTGCGTCAAATGGGGGAGTTCCGCTCACTGGGTCGTGCATAGCAGGTATATCCACCGCTGAGTGGCTATACTCATAGCGATGAGCGGTGATGACCTTTTCGCTGTTTTGATTATTGGCTGTAAACCAAGTGGAGTTGTTTGCCGTTGCCGCACCTGGAGTATAAACAATTGGGTTTTGCGTATTATCTATAGACCATAATTCTCCTGCTTGATTTCCAACATTTACAGTTAAATCGATGTTTTTCATATTATCTTCTGTGCCGTTGGCGTTGCGGTTTGTAAAAATAAGACTTTTTTTATCGCTACTTATGCTCACTTCAACGCCCGTTTTAGAGCTGTAAGAGTTGATGAGGCTTTGTGCGCTGTCTATGCCTTGTATATCACCGCTGATGCTTACTCCATTTAGGGTGATGTTAAGGGATGCGTTTCGCTTATCATTTCCCCAAAAGATGACATTTTGTTGGTTTGTAGGTGAATCTGGATTATATAAGGCATTGTTTAAGCCTGTGTGTGCTGTGGTGAATTTCGCATCCGCATAAGAAAACCAAAAGCTTTGTCCGTTGCGTAAATTTAGCCCCTCGTAGTTTGAGCCGTTAAACACAGAAGCAAAATCCACAGCCTTTTCTGTAACATCAACGGCATTGTTGCTTTTGGTGTAAAACTGATTTGCCTTAGTGCCGTTTTCGTCATTGTCAGCTCCCGTTACTGTGCGGCGTCCGTGTGCGGAGTCAAGCGAGTAGATATAGCGGCTAGTCTCTTGGGTGATTTTGCGTCCGCTGTTAAGCTGGGCGTTTAAGAAAATAGACGAGCTAGGATTAGCGGGTAAATTCATCGCTGGGTCCCAAGAAAGGTTGCCCGGGCTTAAAGCCGTGTCTATACGCCCTGTAACAGGGTCTCGCACCCAACCTTGCACCACATAGCCGTTGGAATTTACGAAGTTGCCCGCTGCGTCTTGGTTGAAAGCGCCGTCTCGTGTGAGATAGCGAGTCTTGCCTCCGTCATTGCTGACAAGGAAAAAGCCGTTGCCCTCGATAGCGACATCGTAGTTACTATCAGTGCCGCTAATGCTGCCTTGTGAGTGTATGCGCTGTGTGGCTGCTGCCATAACGCCTAGCCCTACTTGCTTGGCGTTTTTGCCGCCTGTGGTGTCTGTGGGCTGCGTGGCGATAGCCATAGTCTGCGCGAACATAGTGGAGTAATTGACACGGGAGTATTTGAAGCCGTAGGTATTGACATTAGCAATGTTGTTGCCCTCCACATCCATACCGACTTGATGAACGCGAAGCCCTGAGACTCCGCTCCAAAGAGAACGCATCATAGTTTATCCTTTTTTTGTGTGTAAATTTCGTTTTTTGCTCGTTTGGTTTGACTTTTTTTTGGCTCGCGCGCTTGGCTTTTATGGCTCGCTTTTAAAAAGGCGGTGCCTTTAAAAAGCGGTGCGCTCGGCTTTTTGGGCGTTGCCTTGCTTTTTGGGCGGCTTTTGGCTTTGCCTTTTCTTTGATGAAAAGGCGGCAGCTTGCCACAAAAACAAAGCGTAAAACGAAAAAGGCAATTTAGCCCGAGCGAAAAAACGCTTTGCGTTTAAGTTTCGCTCGTGGATAACTCTTGCCGCAAGAGTTTTAAAGCTTTGTTTTTGCGAAAAGCGACAAGCTCTCGGCGTGGCGTTGCCTTTGTGCCTTGCTTTTGCGCTCGCTTTTTATGGCTTGCTTGGCGTTGCTCGCTATGCTCGCTTTTTGCGCCTTTGCCGTGTCGCCTTTGTTTTAAAGGCGGTGCGCCGTGAGCCTTGTCATACTGAGCGAAGCGAAGTATCCACAAAATCAAAGTATGGATTCTTCGCCTGCGGCTCAGAATGACAAGGCTCAAACAAACGCCTTGCGGGCTACTTGTCATACTGAGCGAAGTATCCACAAATCAAAGCGTGAATTTCTGCGCTCAAAATGACATTTAGCAGGCTTTTGCTCGGCTCGCTCTGTCGCAAGCCCCTTGTCAAATCTCGTAACTGATGATTTGTAAGCAAATGCCGTTCCAAAAATTCAGCTTTGGCGAAAAATTTGCGAAAAATAAGGCTGAATTTGCAAGATTTTGAGCGAATTTTGGGCGAAAATATGGCGTGAAAATGGACTTTTGAAGTGCTGAAAAATGGTTATTTGCGATGAGTTAGGGCGTGCGAAAATTTGGGGCTTGAAAAAAGGGATACAAAAATTTTCAAAGGGCGAATTTTCAAGGGGGTAAAATTTTGCGACTTGGCAAAATGGGACTTGGGAAAATCGGCTGCACTCTATATGGGCTTTGATTTTTTCAAAGGCTGGATTTAAGGCGGTGCTGAAATTTAAGATGTGGCAAAATGGGACTTGGAAAATTTTGCGCCTTATATATAGGATAGCGAAATTTTCAAAGCGCGGTTTGAGCGGAATTTGAGCTGAATTTTGGGGATTTTGGCTTCACAAAACACGGAGAACGGACTACTGAATGCGGAATTGTGGATTTTTCTCTTTCTACGAAAGCTCAAAATGACAATAGTGGTGTAGATTTTTCGCTCGTTTCACTCACTCAAAATGACAAAGTCCTTGTCATACTAACTTGCCTTTTCTTTCCTTGTCATACTGAACTTTGCGTAGCAAAGTGAAGTATCCATAAATTTAGAGCTTTTTTGTGTGTGGAGTTGGCTTTTTGCGGGACGGCTTTTGTGAGGCTGACGGCTCGACTTTGGCTTGCCTTTTTGGGCTTTTTGACTCGCTGTTTTTTGGCTTTTGGGCTTTTTGCCTGCCTTTTCTTTAAATAAAAAGGCAACGGCTTGGCTTTTGCCCTACCCTGTCATACTGAGCGTAGCGAAGTATCCACAAAATCAAAGTGTGGATTCTTCGCCTACGGCTCAGAATGACAAGGCTCAAACAAACGCCTTGCAGGCTGCTTGTCATACTGAGCGCAGCGAAGTATCCATAAAATTTAAAGTATGGATTTGCATAATTAAGGCGTGGATTTTTCGCTTTCTAGCGAAAGCTCAAAATGACAATAGTGGTGTAGATTTTTCACTCGTTTCACTCGCTCAAAATGACAGCAGTGTGAATTTTCACTGCGGTTACGCCTTGCAAGTCGCTTGGTTGTGTTTTTGCAAAAGGCTCAAAATGACAAAACAAGCTGTCATCACAAGCAGGTTTGTAAGCATTAAATTTCAGTGGCACTGCGTGGCAAAGCTCAAACCCATTTTTTGCAAATTCGCTATATCAGCACTTGGCACTTCGCCTTTTGTGGTGAGATAATCTCCGATGACAACGGCACTTGCGCCCCTTTCAAAGACTTCATATTGCCTACTTCCTAGCACCTTTTCGCGCCCACCCGCTATCATTATGCGCGTGGGGGCAAGCTCTTTGGCACTTTGCTCAACGATACGCAAGGCTTCATCTACGCTTAAAGGCGGTGGATTTAAGGACAGATGCTCGTTTTTGATGAAAAAATTCACAGGGCTTGTAAAGGGCGCAAGCTCTTTAAGGCTCGCACGAAAGCTTTTCCTGTCGCTTTCACTCTCGCCAACGCCGTAAATTCCGCCACAGCAAAGCTCGATACCCGCTCTTTTAGCGTTTAAATTCGTCTCAAAGCGGCTTTCCCAGCTGTGCGTGGTGCAAATTTGCGGAAAAAACTCGCGCGAAGTTTCTAAATTATGGTTGTAAGAAAAAATTCCCGCCTTTTTTAGCTCCACAAGCTGTTCAAAGCTCGCTAGTCCGTTGCAAGCGATGAGCATTAAATCAGGCTGTGCCTTTTTTACGGCTCTTGCAGCCTCACATACATACGCAAGTTTGTCATCATCAAGCCCAAGCCCAGCTGTTACAAGGCAAAAGCCTAGTGCGTGGTTGTTTTTAGCGATATGCGCCTCCTCAACGATTCGTTCAATGCTCTTTCGCGGAAATTTTTCAATGCCCGTTTTGACAAAGCCACTTTGCGTGCAATACTTACAATCCTCGCTACAACCACCACTTTGTAGGTTGCAAATGGCGCAAAGCATTATCTGCATAGTCTTTCCTTTCTGTCATTTACACACATAAGTGGCGTTTGCGCTAATGGAGCGTTCTTCCTCATCAACGACAGGCAAGGCGTTTGAAAAGTGCGCCGCCTCGTCTGCTACTGCCATTTCCTTTGCGCTCATCGTGCGATAACCCCCGCCAAAACTGCGCGAAAAGTCTAAATTTTTTAGCTCGCATTTTTTGTCGGTGAGCTTTGAGTAGCTTTCAGCGTTTGCAAGGGCTGATTTTATAAGCTCTTCGCGCATTTTTTCTTCATTTTCTCGCAACAACTCGCTACTAAAATTCGCGCTCAACGCTGGCAAGGACATAGTGATGAAACCGCTTTTTGTGGCGATTTTGTCTATGTCGTTTAAAAGCGCGTTGTAGCGTTCAAGCTCGCTTGATTTTATCTTGCAAGACAAACTCGCCTCCACGCGCTGTCCTTTGGGGATTTCAACCCCGTCTTTGTAAGAAAAAGTCGGCTCTATGGTGTAGCTGCCGCCACGACAAAGTTTTTCCTGCGCCACGCGGGCTAGGATTTCGTTAAATGCACTTGCCACAGCCGCCTTTTCATCGGCACTCAAAGAGATTTTACTGCTTAAAAACCTGCTCGCGCTGAATCTTGGGCGCGATACAAAGCTATCGGGCATAAGTTTGGCGGTGGCTTGAAGCTCTTTGCTAAATGTAAAGCCCGCATTTTCAGCACTTTTCAAAAACCACACATTAAAAAATAGTCCCAAAACAAAAGTAACTAAACACAAAAGCCCAAGAGCTAAGCCTTTGATAAAACTCATCATTGTGTATCCTTTGCGAAAAATTTGTCAAAAGTCTAACGAATTTATGTTAATATACGCTTTTTAAAGCTAAATTTTGGAGATTTTATGCACTTAAAAGCCTATCATAAGGCACTTTTAAGCTGGTATGATAAAAACGGGCGCAAAAATTTGCCTTGGCGCACCTTTGGCACGCCCCTTTGTGATGAGCGTTTGCGTGGCATTGACGCTGCTTATGGCGTGTATATCAGCGAGATAATGCTGCAACAAACGCAGGTAAATAGGGTGTTAGAGAACTTTTACTTTCCTTTTTTGCAAAAATTTCCAAATCTACAAAGCCTTGCAAATGCCGATGAAAGCGAGATTTTAAAGGCGTGGCAAGGGCTTGGGTATTACTCACGGGCTAGAAATTTAAAGCTTTGCGCGGCTTCTTGTGTCGCTCGGTTTAACGGACACTTGCCCGAAAATGTAAGCGAGCTTACAAGGCTTGAAGGCATAGGCGCTTACACGGCTGGGGCGATAGCGTGTTTTGGCTACAAAAAGGCGGTTGGCTTTATAGACGGCAACATAAAACGCGTGTTTTCAAGGCTTTTTGCACTTGCAAACCCTACGCAAAGCCTACTACAAAGCAAGGCAAACGAGCTTTTATGTGAGCAAAATGCCTTTGATTACAATCAAGCTTTGATTGATTTAGGCGCGCTTGTTTGCACGCCAAAGCTTGCAAGGTGCGCCCTTTGTCCGCTTGATGAGTGGTGCGTGGGCAAAAATGCGCCACAAAAATACCCACAAAGCAAAAAAGTAGAGTATGAAAGGCTGAATTTAAGCCTGTTTGTAGTGCATTTTGGAGACAAAATCGCTCTGCAAAAAAGCAGGCAAAATCTTTACAAAGGCTTATACAACTTGCCGCAAATGCAAGCAAGGCAGAGCTTTGAATTTAGCCATAAGCAAACACGAGATTTTGAATTTAGCAACGAGCTAGCAAATGCTTGCGAATTTAATGGCGAGCAAGCATTTGCCCGCAAATTTGACGGCAAAGGGCAAAAATCTAGCGAAAAAAGGCTTGAATTTGGAGAAAAAGAGCTTAAATTCATCGGTGAATTCAAGCATTCTTACACCAAATACCGCATAAATGCAAGGGTTTATGAGCTTGAATTTGACAAAAAGAGCAAAAATTTAGCTCAAAATCCCATTTTTAAAGCACTCAACCTACAAGAATGCGAATTTATAGAGCCTAAAAAGCTGTCTTTGCTCCCACTTTCTAAGCTCTGTGTAAAGGCTTTGCAACTTTTTAGTCCAGCAAGGCTTTTTTAGGCAAAAGCAAGACCACAAAGAACACAAAAATCATCATCGCAGCCACATACACGAAAAAGAAGTTTTCAAAGCCGTAGTTTTTAAATTGCAAGGCGACAAAGGGCGCAGAACCGCCAAAAATGGCATTTGCCACCGCATACGAAAGCCCTGTTCCCAAAGCTCTTATATGCTCGGGAAAGAGTTTTGCCTTGAAAATTCCAGCCACCGAAGTGTAAAAACTTAAAATCACAAACAAAGCCAAAATCGAACAAAAGGCAAGTAAAGGCGTATCAGCACTTATTTTTAAGAGCATAAAAAGCGGATAAATGCCCAAAAAAGCCAAAACAGCATAAATCAGCAAGGAATTTTTATGACCGATTTTATCGCCTATGAGTCCAAAAATGGGCTGGATTATCATCAAAACAAACAAAGCCGCAAGCATTATGTTGTTTGAAAGTGCCTTGTCAAAGCCAGCTGAGTTTATCATAAAGGTTTTGGTGTAAGTGGTTATGGTGTAAAAAGTGAGCGAACCGCCCGCCGTAATGCCAACTATGATTAAAAAAGGCTTCCAAGAAGTGCTAAAAAGGGCTTTGAAACTTCCTCTGTCCTCGTGTTTGTGTAGTTCAGTAGCACTTTCGCTCATCACAGAACGAACAAACAAAGACCCCAAAGCCAAAAGTCCGCCCACGACAAAGAGTATCCGCCAAGCGTAATCATTCATTTCTTGCTCGCTAAAAAACAAAAGCATAATGCTAATGCTCGCCACCGCTAAAAGCTGTCCGCCGATGAGCGTTACATATTGAAACGATGAATAAAAGCCTCGCCGTCCTTTTGTGGCAAGCTCTGAAAGGTAAGTAGCGGCTATGCCATACTCTCCGCCTACGCTCAAACCCTGAATGAGCCTTGCGATGAGCAGTAAAATGATAGCCAAATCCCCAACGCTTTCTTTGCTCGGCAAAGCAGCGATGAGAAAAGAACCCACAGCCATTAAGATAACCGAAAAAACCATAGATGACTTTCGTCCGATTTTATCAGCCAGCGAGCCAAAGAGCCAACTCCCGATAGGGCGCATAAAAAAGCCAGCCGCAAAAACGCCAAAAGCGCTGATTTGCTGGATAGTTGGATTGTCAGAATTTGAGAAATTGTGCGCAAAATACACCGCCGTAAAAGCATAAATGTAAAAATCAAACCATTCGACTAAATTTCCGCTACTTGCGGCGATGATAGAGCGGATTTTTTGAGCCTTTGTGAGTTCTTTTGTCATTTTTGTCCTTTGAGTTTTGTTTAAAGTTTTATTATAAAGTTATGACTTAAAAATTTGAAAAACATTGAGAGATTTAAGGCTATGATTTATTTTTCTTGTTACAAATCGTAACTATTTAAGAGTAAAAATGCGTTTTGAAAAGATTTACATAGAATTAAGCGATATTTGCGGGCTTAACTGTGGCTTTTGTCCGAGCGTTAAGGGCGTGCGTGGGGCGATGAGCGTGGAGAAATTTGACATTATCGCAAAAAAAGTGGCTGGTGTGGGGCGAATTTACACCTTTCATCTGCTGGGCGACCCGCTTGTGCTGCCGAATTTAAAGGATTTCATCAAGCTTGCAAATGCCCACAGAATGCCATTAGAGCTTACCACGAGCGGTTTTTATATGAGTGAGAAAAACACGCAACTTTTGCTTGAAAGTGAAAATATCCGTCAAATCAACCTTTCTTTAATGGCTTTTTTGGCGCAAAAAAAGCTGAATTTAAACGAGTATTTTGCGCCGATTTTGCGTTTTTTACGCTTGCATTTGGCGCAAAATTCGCAAAGTTTTGTGAATTTAAGGCTGTGGAATTTAGGAGCAAATTTTACGCCACCATTTGAAAATAGCGCCATTTATAGCCTTTTAGAACGCGAATTTGACACAAAAATTCAAAAAAATGCGCCCAAAAACCGCCTTGAAAACCGTATCATTTTGCACCAAAGTGAGCTGTTTTGCTGGGCTGGGGCAAAGGCTGATGATTTGGGAGTGCAAAAAGAATTTGTGGATTTGCAAGACGAAAAAAATGCGCCCAAAGTGCCGTGTATCAAAGGCTCGTGCCACGCACTCCGTAAGCAAATTGGCATTTTAAGCGATGGCACGGTTGTGCCTTGCTGTATGGACACAAGCGGCGTTATGGGGCTTGGCAACCTTTTTACACAAGAGTTAAGCGAAATTTTAGTAAGCAAGCGTGCAGTGGCGATGAAAAAGGGCTTTGAAAGGGGCGAATTCACCGAAAAACTATGCCAGCAATGTGAATTTGGACGGCAAAAAACAAGGCTTTAAGCTAAACGCTTTTTGCATAAAAAAGTGCAGCTTGTCAAAGCTCGCAAAGACAAGTAAAAAAGCGTTTTTAGCGTTTTGCTTGTGATGATAAATTCACAAATTTAGCGAAAAATTTTATAATTTTTAGTTTTTTTGGTAAAGATTTTTTTTAGTTTCCAACTCTCATCTCACGCTGAAATGTCTATTTGCACGCTATTTTTAGCACTTGCTGAAATTTCACTGATGAGTGAGTGCATATCGTTTGTGAAATTTGGGTTGTCAAGGTTTTTGATGACAAGCTCTTCGCTCACCTTAAAGGACACAGAAAGGCTTTTTGTAAGCTCTTTTAACTCGCTTTCAAGGGCGTTAAACAACGCCTCGCTTGTAGCGTAGTTTTCGGCGTTAAGTTGCTTTTCATTTTCTATGTCTAGGCGTTTTTTGATGAGTTCTTTGCTTTCTTGTGTCATTTTTTGCAAAAGCTCTTCCAAACTCACAAAAACGCGCGGTTCTTCTAATGGGTCTGTTTGTATGCTCTTTTTAGCGTATTTGATGATTTGCTCTTTGCTTTGAAGTTCGCCTAAATTCAAGTATCCGTCCATATTTGTGTCGGCTTTTAGAGTTTCGTTAAGTGCCTTTTCTATGGTGTTTGCTAGGGGTGCGTCATAGTGTTTGGAGTAAGGCAAATAGGACGAAACGCCGTTAAAATCGACATCCGTTACATTTGCGCCCTCAACCTTTTTAGTGGTGTTTGTGGCGTATCCTGCCAGAGTTTCGCCCTTTTCGCTGTCGTTTAAAAAGCCGTTTTTATCGCTGTCTGCACCTGCGTAGTTGCGTTTATAAGCTATGTCGCCAAACCAGCCTGAGACAAAGTCTGCTGCCTCGCCTTTGAGTGTGATTTTCCCGCTTTTATCTTTGTCAAAATTTTGTGAGCCAAAATGCGTTTTAAGCCTTGATAAATTTTCATCGCTAATTCTTAAATTTATGGTGTTTGTGCTTATTTTGTCGGTAAAAGAAATTTCATTGTTAAACTCATAATTTTTAGCTAAATTTGAGCTTGTTTTTATATTGTTTGTGTCTAAATTTTTATTGATGATTTGAGCAAAATTTTGCAAATTATCTTGACTCATATTAGAAAGGCTAGAAAAAACGGCTCTGTTTTGCACACCATTAAGCCTAAACTGCGTGCCGTTAAAGGTAAGATTTCTTGGCGAATACCCAAAATCCGCATTTGCAAAAATTCTAGCCATTGTCCTGTCCTTGTTTTGTCAAGCTAAATTTCGGCGTAATTTTAACAAAATTTATAGTTAAATCAAACAAAATCACTCTTTCATCTCACGCTGAAATGTCTATTTGCACGCTCTTTTTTGCATTTTGTTTAATCTCATCAATGAGTGAGCGCAAATTGCTAGCAAAATCAGCGTTGTCAAGGTTTTCAACAAGCGTTTCTTTACTCACTTTTAAAGACACGGCAAGGCTTTGCAAGTCTTTATCAAGGCTTTTGGCAAGCTCGTCAATATCGCCTAAATTTAAGCGTTTTGAAAGCTCTTCGAGCCTTTTTTTCAGCTTTTTCATCAACTCTTCAAGCAAATCTACCCCACCCTCGCCCGTTTGAGTGGGCGTTTCGCCCTCGATAGTCTTTTTAGCACTTTTTATGATTTGCTCTTTGCTTTGAAGTTCAATCAAATTTAAGTATCCATCCATATTTATGTCGGCTTTTAAGCTTTCGTTAAGTGCCTTTTCTATGGTGTTTGCTAGGGGTGCGTCATAGTGTTTGGAGTAAGGCAAATAGGACGAAACGCCGTTAAAATCGACATCCGTTACATTTGCGCCCTCAACCTTTTTAGTGGTGTTTGTGGCGTATCCTGCCAGAGTTTCGCCCTTTTCGCTGTCGTTTAAAAAGCCGTTTTTATCGCTGTCTGCACCTGCGTAGTTGCGTTTATAAGCTATGTCGCCAAACCAGCCTGAGACAAAGTCTGCTGCCTCGCCTTTGAGTGTGATTTTCCCGCTTTTATCTTTGTCAAAATTTTGTGAGCCAAAATGCGTTTTAAGCCTTGATAAATTTTCATCGCTAATTCTTAAATTTATGGTGTTTGTGCTTATTTTGTCGGTAAAAGAAATTTCATTGTTAAACTCATAATTTTTAGCTAAATTTGAGCTTGTTTTTATATTGTTTGTGTCTAAATTTTTATTGATGATTTGAGCAAAATTTTGCAAATTATCTTGACTCATATTAGAAAGGCTAGAAAAAACGGCTCTGTTTTGAATGCCGTTAAGCTCAAATTTGGTGTTGTGAAAACTCATCAAAGCGCGAGCCAAACCAAAATCCGCATTTGAAAAAATTCTAGCCATTGTAATGTTTTTAGTATCTATAACGATAATACTTCATAAAGCCGTTTGAATAAATAGCTTGTTTTGAAGTAGGGTTTTTGTTGGCGTTATAATTATTTTTGTAAGGCTTACTCAAATAATTATAAGTATGACTATATGCCGAGCCACTTCCGTATTTTGGGCTTTGCCATAGATAATAGCCACCCTTAACCTCAGCCATTTCAGCTTGACTTAACTTTTTAACTCCAAGCGAATTTTCGCTCAAAGCACCACCACTTGCCCTAGCAAGTAAATCATCAGCCAAAGCTGAACCTAAAAGTCCGCTCAAAAGAGCTACAAGAACGACTTTTCTCATCGCATTTTCCTTTCTAAGATTGAATTTCGGCAAAATTCTAACAAAAATTTATAGTTAAATCAAGCAAAATTACTCTTTTTTAAATTTTTGCTGTTTTTAGGAATTTTAAAGCCTTTTAAAACTTGAAATTTTTACAAATCAGTGCTTTTAAAAAGCCTTAAAATTCAAGTTTGTAGCCAGCTATCTCAAAACCTTGCTGATACGCACGGCGTCATTAAGCCCCACGATGATGCTTGCGCCGTTTTTCGTGGCTATGTCGCCCGCTACAAAAATGCCCGCTACATTGCTTTGCTTGTTTTCATCAAAGACGGGAATGCCCTGCTCATCGACATTTATGCCGCATTTTTGCAAAAAATCCACAGGCGTAGAACCGCCGATGGCATAAATAGCCCTGTCGTAAATTTCGCTCGTGCCGTCAGTAAATTTCACACCTACCTTGCCGTTTTCATCGCTGATTTCTTCGATATCTATGCCAAGTTTGAGCGCGACTTTGCCCGCTTTGCTTGCCTTTTCTATGTCGCTTAAATTCGTGTCATTTAGGCGCGTAAAGGCTTTTTGTCTGTAACAAAGTGTTGTGTCGCAGGTGTTTGACAAATCCACAGCGTATTCAGCGGCTGAATTTCCGCCGCCTACGATGATGATTTTTTCGTTTGCCTGCACGCTGTTGGCGTTGAAATTGACGACTTTGTTTAAAGAGCTTGGTATCTTGTAGCTTGGCTTGTTTGGCTTGCCCATTCTACCGATAGCTACGATGATATTTTTGCACTCAAAGCCGCCTTTTGCGCTGCTGATGATGAATTTGTCGTTTTCTTTTTTGACGCTTTCGACTTCACAGCTAAGCTCGGGTGTGATTTTATGCTCATCAAGCGCAGCTTGCAGGGTTTGCAAGGTGCTTTCTTTCGTGCCGTCTTCAAAGGCTATATGCCCTAAATTCTCACTCTCGTGTCCCTTGTAAGCCTTATCTACCCTTTTGCCGTCCTTGTAAAACACACGCAAAGTTTGGCAAATCTCAGCTCCCTTTTCGAGCAAAGCCACTTCCTTGCCCGCTAGCACGGCTTCCACAGCCGCACCTATGCCCGCAGGTCCCGCACCTACCACGACTACATCAACTTTTTTCATATTTAGCCTTTTTTTGAAATAATTTTGTATAATTTAACAAAGAATTCATAAACAAAGGATAAAAAATGCGCCAAAGTTTAGAAAAACTTAAAAAAAATACACAAAAATTACTCATTTTAAGCCCAAAGGACAAGAAATTCATCATTTTGCGTATAGCTGAGACTTTGCGCGGGCGTAAGGGCGAGATTTTAAGCGCAAATGAAAAGGATTTAGTAGCATTTAGCAAGGGCGAGGCTTTGCGCGACAGACTTTTGCTAGGTAACAAACGCTTTGACGCCCTTTGTGCGAGCTTGGAGCAAATCGCGCTTTTAGAAGACCCTGTGGGCAAGGTGCTTGCGGGCTGGGTAAATGAAGCGGGACTTAAAATCGAAAAGGTAAGCGTGCCTTTGGGCGTGGTGTGCGTGATTTACGAGGCGCGCCCTGCTATCAGTGCTGAGCTTGTGGCGTTGCTTTTAAAAAGCTCAAATGGCGGGGTTTTAAAGGGTGGCAGCGAGGCTAAAAATACAAATTTAGCGATATTTAAATGCGTGCAAGATACCTTGAAAGGCTATGGTTTGGAGCATTGCTTTTTAATGCTAAATGACAGAGCCGCGCTTAATGAGCTTTTGCAAATGGGCGAATTCATCGACCTTGTCGTTCCGCGCGGCAGTTCGGCGATGATAAATGAGATAGCCAGCAAGAGTAAAATTCCGCTGATTAAGCACGACAAGGGTTTGTGCCATACCTTTGTCGATGAAAGTGCGGATTTAAAGGACGCCGTGTCTATCATCATCAACGCAAAGTGCCAACGCCCAAGTGCTTGCAACGCATTAGAGAGTTTGCTCGTCCATAAAAACATAGCCAAAGAGCTTTTTGCCCTGCTCGCGCCTGAATTTACCAAAAACGGCGTGAAAATTTACGCCGATGAGCCAAGTTTAGCTTTGCTTAAAGGCGAAAAGCTCCAAATGCAAGCCGCTAGCGAGCAGGATTATCTCACGGAGTGGCTTGATTTAGCACTTTGCGTAAAAATAGTCAAGGATACTTGCCAAGCCATAGAGCATATCAACGCTTATGGCTCAGCGCACTCTGATGCCATACTTTCAAACAACGCCGAAAATATCGCCTTATTTCAAAGGCAGGTGAATTCAGCCTGCGTTTATGTCAATGCTTCGACTCGTTTTAGCGATGGGGGCGAGTTTGGCTTTGGGGCGGAGGTGGGCATAAGCACGAGCAAACTCCACGCACGCGGTCCTATGGGCGTAAATGAGCTTTGCACTTACAAGTATCTTGTCAGCGGAGCAGGACAGGTTCGCTCATAGCCTTGCGTTCTTTGAGCGTGCTTTTGCTGAAATTCAGCAAATCCTGCGTGCTTTTTATGTAAAAGGGTAGCTTTGAAATGCAGTGTTGTAAGATATTTGCGGCGGATAAAGCATCGGCTAATGCCCTGTGGTGCGGAGTTTGTATATCTAAAAGCTCTTTGAGTGCGGCGAGTGAGTATTTGGGGCTTGCGATAAGGCGGCGAGAGAGATTTATAGTGCATAAGCGTTGATTTAAAAGCACACCAAAGCCGCATTTATCAAGCGAAGCGGAGATGAAACCATAGTCAAAGCCCACATTGTGCGCCACGAAAATGCTGTCTCCCAAAAAAAGCCTAAATTCGTTCAGCACGGCGGGCAAGTGCGGGGCGTTTGCGAGCATTTTGCTTGTGATACCCGTAAGCTCGCTGATATTTTCAGGCACTTCACTTGCTCGCACAAGGCTTTCAAAACGGGCGATTTCCTTGCCATTTTGCACCTTAACCGCGCCGATTTCGATGATTTGCCCGCTTTTAACGCTACCCGTGCTTTCTATATCGACAACGCAAAAGATTTCGTCTTTGATTTTAGTGCTTTTGCTTTTGAGCGAAATTTCATTTTTTGCATTTAAATTCACGCCAAGCCCCAAGAGCTTGACATTGTCCAAGTCAAAATCCACGAATTCAAGCTCATCAATTGCGCTAAATTCACGCTCAAACCACGCGTATGGCTTGCTTTGCTTTGCAAGCTCGTTGATGAACGCATCGATTTGCTGCTGACTCAAAACTCACACTTTAACGATGAAATAGCGGCTTTGTAGTCTTTTGAACCAAAGATATAGCTTCCAGCCACGAGTATATCAGCACCAGCTTGCTCCAAATCGCTAGCATTTAAGCCATTGACACCGCCATCAACTTCTATAAACACCTTCGCGCCCTTTTTGTTGATAAGCTCGCGCAGTTCTTTCACCTTGTCGATGACAAGGGGCAGGAATTTTTGCCCGCCAAAGCCCGGATTTACGCTCATCAAAAGCACCAAATCCACAAATTCAAGCAAATGCACTAAATTTGCCACGCTTGTGTGCGGATTTAGCACTATCCCAGCGCCAACGCCATTTTGTCGCAAATGCTCGCAAAGCCTTACAGGGTGGGCTTCATTTTCTATGTGAAAGCTGATGAATTTAGGCTTTAAGGGCAAAAAATACTCTACAAATTTAGCTGAGTTTTGCACCATCAAATGCACATCTAGCGGCACTTTGCTGACACTTTGCAAATCCTTTATCACGCAGGGTCCAAAGGTGAGATTTGGCACAAAATGCCCATCCATCACATCAATGTGGAGCAAATCCGCCCCAGCCTTGCTTACAGCTTTAACCTCATCGGCTAAATGCAAGAAATTCGCGGACAATAAGCTCGGTGCGACATACATTTTTTATCCTTTTTATAGCAGCTTGCTTTGCGCCTGCCACGCATTTATCGCAAGTGAGCTTTTGCGTGGAGATTTTTTGGCGCATAAATCCTTGAAATTTTATCTTTATTTTGTAAATAAGACTTCAAACGCCTTTAAAGCTAAATTTCACCCTTAAATTCGCGTAAAATTTAGCTTTTTTAAGCGGTGCTGCTTAAATTTGCGCAAATTGAGCTTTATTTTAGGCAAATTGTGGCGCAAATTTAAATTTTAAGCAAGGTGCGTTTTTGTCAAAGGTGCAAATTTGCAAAATACGCCACTTGATAAAACACACGCCTTGATAAAATGCGCAAATTTAGCAAAACGCACGCTCACAAACCCGCTTTTAGCAAGGTGCATATCAACAAAAGCGCACCAAGCAAATGTGCCGTTAAAAATTTATCGCAACAACTCTTTGAAATCCTTAAAGCCCTCATTTGTCGGCATACTTGCCACAAAATCCTGACTGATAGCGCCGTCCAGCTCGTCAAAAAGCGCGCTGATTTGCTCTCTTTTGTCCGTGATATAAGCCAAAACGCCATCAAATCCCGCATTTTCGAGCATTGCAAAAGGCTCTTGTATCTCAAAGCTAAATTCCTGCGAGCCTATGCGCGTGCTAAAATGCGTCCCAAACAGCCCAGCCCCCATAAACAAGGCATTTTCGATGATGGCGGCATTTTGCGAGTCAAAACTCGCCGCTTGTTCTGGGCTTAAAGTGGCGTTGCAACGCTCTTTGAGATTGTTTTCAAGCTTTTTTAGCGACATATCAAGCACCTGCAAAGCCCCGATAAAGTCGTTTGCATCGCTGATTTGCGCGCAAAGCTGCTTGGTAGCAAACTCGCCCACGCCTTCAAAGTTGCCCAAATGCTTTTGTAGGATTTGAAGTTCCTTACTCATCTTTTCTCCTTTATGCTTTTCATTAGGCAAAGCAAAAGCCGTTCCATTTGGCTTAAAATTCAGCCTTATCAAGCAAAATTTGCGGATAAAATTTGAGCTTAGGATAAAAAGTCTAAATTTAAGCTCAATTTTAGCTCACAAAGAAGCTAAATTTGCAAGCGAAATTTTGAGAAGATGATTTAATTTTTTGCAAAATGATATAAATTATGTTTCGTCCTTTTGCAACTCATAAAGCTTTGCATAGCGGTAAAATGCGCCCTCAGCATTAAGCAATGCCACGATAAAGCCCTTGTAGCCATACAAAAAGCCCTTTCGCAAAAAATAATCCCTAAAAAAAGTAAGATGAAAGCACAAAATCAATGTTTTTTTTAAAACTAAATTTAAATACACGAAAAATTCAGCAAAATTTTATGTCATCAAACTTTTACATTTGACTTTATACCCATTTTTGCCCATTTGCTTTTGTTTTTGATGGTGTTAAGATAAATTTGGTGGTTTTTTTCAAACATTTGACGAGAATTTTCATCGTGGTAGATATGATACGCCAAAGCACTGAATTTGAGCCTTCTTAATTCTCCGCCATTAAACAAAAACCTCGCCACAAACTCGCTGTCCTCACGCCCCCAGCCGACAAACTCTTCGTTAAAGCCATTTATCGCTTCGCAGTCGCATTTAAAAAAACTCATATTGCACCCACGAATGCCTTTTATCAGCTCTTTTTTATCAAAAATTTTCGCATTTAAGCGTGAAGTGCGGTAAATAAGCCAAGTAAGCAAGGGTATTTTGCGTTTCTTTAAGCTCCCCCCCCCGCTTTTAGCTAAAAGTTCTTTTGAGCGAGTTTCGTCTAAAATCACCCGTGAGCCTTGTAGAAAGACTTTGTGTCTTGCATAAGATAAATGGTCGCTGATAAAATCAGGTACTAAAATCATATCTCCGTCAATGATGATGATATATTCACTCTTTGCGGCTTTAACGGCAAGATTTCTAATATGGCTCAAACGAAAGCCTTTATCCTCGTGCCAAATGTGTTTTAATGGGCAAGGAAAGTCTTTTTTGTAAGTTTCTATCATCTCTTTTGTGTCATTTGTGCTGCCATCATCAGCCACAAGCACTTCATTTGGTAGGGAATTTAGGCATTTTACAGAGTCAAGCACTAGGGCTAAACGCTCTTTTTGGTTGTAGGTCGTGATGATGAGCGAAACTGAATTTGGCTTTGCGTATTTAAGCTCGTAAAGTTTGGCGTATTTAAAAAACACTCCAAGAGCGTTGCAAACGCTAATCATAAAGCCTTTATAACCATACAAAAAGCCCTTTTTAAAGAAATAATTTCGCAAAAAACTCCAAAAAGAACGCAGCAAAGCCTTACCCATAGAGCTACTTTTGTCTAGGTTGCGCTGAGCGTAAAGCGTGGAGTATCGTTGGAGCTTGTCAAGCAAAGCCTCGATACTATCATAAGCATAGTGTTTAAGCGCGTTTTTAAGATAAATTTTTTCAGCATTTTGCGGGATTTTCACGCTTTCGTGGACAAAATTGTCATTAAAGCCCGTGAAATTTTTGTTAAAAATCCGCCACACAAAGTCAGGATACCACCCGCAAGCCTTTATCCACTCGCCATTGTAAAGGTTTTTTCGTCCCAAAGCCGCAACACAATTTTGCTTTAAATCAAGCGCCTTAATTTCGCTTAAAGCCTCATTTTCAAGCACCTCATCGCTATCTATACTTAAAATCCACTCATTTTTTGCATAGCTTACGCATAAATTTTTAAGCGCCCCAAAGCCGATGAATTCGCTTTTTTCTATGCGTAAATTTTTATACGCTGTGTTAAATTCTTGCGCGATTTGTAGGGTTTTGTCTGTGCTGTTATTATCCAAAAGCACGATTTCGCCAAACTCACGCAAGGATTCTAAACACTGCGCCAAAGTGTTTTGCGCGTTTTTTACAAGTATGCAGACGCTGATTTTTTTAGTATCCAAAACCACTCCTTAATCTTTCTCACACTCAAAAATTCAAAGTTCAGCGCAAATTTCGCTTAAAAATTTGCTCTCATCATCAAAATTTAGCCTTGTTTTCACTCCAAAATCACGCCTTCATTATACACCACTTCGCCGATGATGAAAGCGTCAGAGTTTTCAAGCACTTTGGCGACATTTTGCGCGCTTACGATGAGGGCTAGCCCCACGCCCATATTAAAGCTGCGATACATTTCATTTTCGCTTACGCATTCGCCGATTTGATAAAAAATTTCAGGCGTTTTTAAGTGGTGCTTGTGTATCACCGCGCCTAGTCCAGCGGGCAAAACTCGGGGCAGATTTTCAAGCAAGCCTCCGCCTGTGATGTGTGCTAGGGCGTTGATGAAAGGTTTTAGGCGCAAAAAGTCTTTCACATAAAGGCGAGTAGGCGTTAGCAAGGTTTCAATGAGTGAATTTTGTCCGATTTTATCGTCAAATTTAAGTTTTAACTCATCAAAAAGCACCTTTCTAGCAAGTGAAAAGCCGTTTGAATGTAGCCCAGAGCTTGGCAAAGCAAGGATTATGTCGCCATTTTGCACGAATTTTCGCCTATCAATCTCGCTTTGCTCGGCTATACCCACCGCAAAGCCTGCTATGTCAAAGTCGGTGGGCGCATACATTGAGGGCATTTCGGCTGTTTCGCCGCCGATGAGGGCGCATTCGCACTCTTTACAAGCGTTTGCTATGCTTTTTAGCACACTTTGAGCGGTGTTTAAGTCTAATTTGCCTGTGGCGTAGTAATCCAAAAAAAACAAGGGCTTTGCAAAGTTGCAAATCAAGTCATTTACGCACATAGCAACCAAATCTTGCCCTATGCCATCGAAATTTTCCGCGTCTATGGCAAGGCGAAGTTTTGTGCCTACGCCGTCTGTGGCGGCTAGCAACACGGGGTTTTTGTAGCCGCTTGGCAAGGCGAACGCCCCCGAAAAAGAGCCGATTCCCCCGATAACGCCCTGAGTGAAAGTGCCTTTTACCAGCGGTTTTATGCTCTCGACAAAGGCGTTACCCCTGTCAATGCTCACTCCTGCTTGCTCGTAGCTTATCATCGCTAATCCTTAAAAATTTTTGGCTATTATAGCTTAAATTCTTTTAAAAAAGGTTGCGATGAAAAGGGTGTTTTTTGTAACGGGCGGCATTGCAAGTGGCAAGTCAAGTTTTATGCAAATGGCTATACAAAGGGGCTTTGCGTGCATTAGTGCCGATAAGGTAGCGCATCAAATTTTAGAGCAAAATGGGCGTGAGCTTGCTGAGTATTTGGGCATTTCAAGCTTTTTGCAAGATGGGGCAGTAAATAGAAAAAAACTTGGCAAACTCGTTTTTAGCGATAAATCTTTGCGAAAAAAGCTTGAAAATTTTATGCACCCAAAAATTTACGCTATCATAACGGCTTGGCTTGCAAAGCAAAATGGCGTTGTTTTTGCGGAAATTCCTTTGTTTTTTGAGAGTAAAAATTATGAAAATTTAGGCAAGGTGATTTTAATCTATGCTCCAAAAGAGCTTTGTTTAAGGCGTTTAATGGTGCGAAATGATTTGAATTTAAATGAGGCAAATTTAAGGATAAAGGCGCAAATTGACATAGAACAAAAACGAAAACTTGCCGACATAATCATCGAAAATATAGGCTCAAATGATGAATTTAAAGCAAAATGCGCTGAGTTTTTTGAAAAGTTAAAGGCATAAAAATCCGTTTTTCAAAATGCGGTATAATTTACAAAAATTTAAGGAAAAAAGCGTGGAATTTTACAAGTATTGTGCAAGTGGCAATGACTTTGTCATCTATGCTGATGAGGGCAAAAAGGACAGAAGCGAGCTAGCCAAAATGCTATGCGATAGACACAGCGGCATAGGTGCTGATGGGCTTATCGCTATTTTGCCGAGTTGCGCGAGTGATGAAAATGGCGCAAGGCAAGAAAACGCAAGCCCTAAAAATGAAGCAAGGCAAAAGTGCGAAATCAGCCAAAAATGCCCCGAAAACAGCGCAAAGCAAAAGTCCCAAAACTACGACTTTGAGTGGGATTTTTACAACCGCGATGGCAGCGCGCCCCTTATGTGTGGCAACGGCGCACGCGCGGCGGCTCATTTTGCCGTGCATTTTTTGGGAAAAAGCGCGAATTTAGCCTTTCTCACAAAGGCTGGACTTATTGAGGCAAGCGTTGAAAAAAATTCAGTAGAAATCACGCTTGGAGTGGTAAAAGACGAAAAAGCGCCCTTTGAATTTGGGGGCAAAATTTGGCAGGGTTGTGATACGGGCGTGCCGCATTTGGTGCATTTTTGTAAGGATTTGGGCGAGTTTGACTTGCGCCTTTGCCAAAGCGTGCGCGAAAAATTCAACGCAAATGTGAATTTCGCGCAAATCATAAGCCCCACGCATTTAAGGGTGCGCACTTACGAGCGAGGCGTAGAAGATGAGACGCTGGCGTGTGGCACGGGAATGGCGGCGAGTTTTTACCTAGCGCACAAAAACAAAGCCCTGCAAAATAGCGTTTTAGTCGAGCCAAAAAGCGGCGAGCGGCTAAATTTACGCTATGAAAACGGGCAAATCTTTTTCAAAGGCGAAGTGAGGTGCTGTTTTGAAGCCAAGTATCATTTTTCTTAGCCTTTTTGCGCCCTTTTTGATGATGGGCATTGAGGGCGGATTTGATGAGAGTTATTATCAACTGCCTATCAACGAAAAGCGCAAAATTTTTGTGGAAAAAATAAACCAAATGCTTGACATAGCCTTTGAAAAAGTGCTGAAAGAAAGGGAGTTTGCGCTTAATTTTTTGGACGAGGGCGCAAAGGCTGGGTATAGGAATTTAGACCAAGAAAAGCTTGAAAAACTCACGCAAATTCAGCAAAAATACCGCATAAAAAACCTTTTTGACACGAAAGCCTATCAAAAAAAAATCGACACAATCCCCAAATCACTAGGCATAGCGCAGGCTTTGGTAGAAAGCGCAACAGGCACGAGCCGTTTCACACGCGAGGCGAACAATCTTTTTGGCGAATGGACTTGGGGTGGCAAGGGTTTAGTGCCGAAAAAACGCGCCAAAGGCAAGACTCACAAGGTAAAAATCTTTGACAGCCTGCAAGAAAGCGTGGAGTCCTATCTACTCAACCTCAACAGACATCACACTTATGAGGAATTTCGCACGCTACGCCTTGAATATCGCACCAAAAACAAGCCATTTAAGGGGCTTGATGCTATATACACGATGAGAAACTACGCCTCCATAAAGGAAAAATATGTAGAAATCCTGCGAAGCGTTATCACTAAATATAAGCTAAGTAAGTATGATTAAATGGTTCTTGCTTGATGATAAAAGCACTAAAATGTAGCACAATAATGTGTTTAAAAAAATAGCAAAAAATTGAGTTAAATTCAAAAGGCTTTTTCTAAAAAATGTGAATTTGTAAAAAATGTAAATTTTGAGCGGAATTTTTTATCATTGTAAAAAAAAGACAAAGCACATTTTTTCTCACCATCACGCGCCTTGCAAAAGCAAGCTACAAGCCTTGCAAGCTGGGCAATCCTAGAATTTAAGCCTTGCTTTACTCACGGATTGCCCTGCTTTGAATTTATGGTTTTTGAATTTAAAAATTCAAAAAAAGGGCGATGAAATCACCACCCTAAATTCACGCCGCCATTTGTGCCAAGCTTGTAGTTTGCTTCTTTGCCTGTTTCTATGGCAACCTTGCAAACATCGCCCACTGCGACTTCGCCGCTGAGAATTTTAGCCTTTGAAGTTTGAGCGCTTTTGGTTACTTGCACTCTCCCTGAGCCACATTCATAAATGGCGTTTGTATCTAGCCTGTCGGCAAAGGTGATTTCCTTGTCCTGTATAGCCGCTACGACAAGCGGGTAAAGCGTGTTTAAAAGGTCGGTGGATACAGCCTTTGAAATCTGCCCCATAGCCTCTTCGTTAGCTTTCACGCCGCCATCTTTTAAAGAAAGGGTTAAAGTAAGCGTGTTGGCAAGTTTAACTTCCTTTGTAGCAAAGAGTATCATTTGATAATCCACCACCACATCGGCTTTGCTTGCCTTTGAACTTGCGCTTGTCGAGGCTACGCCGCTACTTGATGAGCTGCTTTTGCCTAAATCTCGCAAATTGACAATCAGTATATAATCAGTGCCTAAAATGTTGCCAAGTTTATACACATCTTCGCTTGATGCGTCTTCGCTTTCGATGAGCTGCTTTTCTGCCTTGTAATACGCGTCATTTTTGCGGTCAAGGACATTGAATTTCTTGCTCTGCACTAAGTCATTAGTGAGTCTTCGTTGCAAGGTTTCGCCCAACTCTTTAAAGCGTGATGCGTTGATGATGGTTACGCTTGGTTTTTTGCTGCGCTCAAACAATGTCTTATAGACATTTACGCGCACCATATACCAGCCATTTGGCTCTATATTGACGCTTATTATGTCATAAGAGTCGATGCGCCCCTTTGTCGCCGCACTCATTTGGGGATTAGTCAGCACAGTGCCAAACAAAGTAGGCACTTCCAAAGACTGCAAATTCAAATTTTTCTCAGCACTTAAACCTTTGAGCTTAGAAATGGCTTCCAAAACAGCGTTTCGTGTCGCTATTTCTTTGGTTTGCCCGCTGCCTTCGCCTGTTGAAGTTTTGATAAAAGTGCCATCGCGCGTAGTGAGCGAGCTGCCTATTTCAGCACTAAAAGCAGTTCTTGCAGCAGGCGTTATGTTTAAATCGATGATTTCGACATTGTCGCTGTCTGTGGGCGTGCCGACTATTTTTTGCTGTGGCGCAGCTTGGGCTAAACTAAGTCCAAAAAGCACACAAAAAGCACTCAAAAATAACTTTCTCATCGCCTATCCTTACCAAGTAACGGATTTTTTGTCGCCCGTTTTGTTGATGGTTTGCTCATCTTCCCAGTAAGCTAAACCGCTGGTTAAGTCAGTAACTGAAAGATAAAAGAAGTATTCAGCCTGAATTTTGCCATTTGGCAGCTTGACATTGTCTTGGCGAATCTTGCCCGCAAGCGAAAAGTCTGGCGAAATAAGCGTGCCTTTTTTCGCGATGGTAGCTTGGTTAAATTCATCATCATCGCGAAGTTCGCGCACATCTTTACTCATCGAGTCCCTTGCTCCGCCAGCAGCCACTGCTGTTGTCAGCACAAATTTACCGCTCTTTCGCAAGGCGATAGTGATTTTGGAGATGAGCTTGTCCGTGTCGATACGCTGTGGCGTGTCATTTACGATACGCCCTATGGCGATAACCTTGCGGTTGCTTGGCGAAATGCTCGCAAAAGCTGGGTCGCGCAGCATACTTTGTATCATCGTATCAGCGGCGTTTTCAAAGTCTTCTCTGTCAAGCCCGAGTGTGAGCGAATCACCTTGTTTAACCTGCCCTGATTTGCCGTCTGTATAAATAGGCGTTGATGAACAAGCAGCCAAAAATACCCCCGCCAAAGCGGTTGAAACGAAACATTGAAATTTTGTCATTGTATATCCTTTGTTTGAGATTATTTTTTACGCAAATTGAGAGTAAAATCAACAGACTCTTTGTTTGTCGCTACTCTTTGGAGTAGATACTCTTTGTTTTCTTTGAGTTTAAGCGTGATAAACTCGCCATCAGTTGGGGCTTTAAGCACAAATTCATCTTCGTCTTTCCACGAAACTTTGTATTCAAGCTCCACATCTTTGTCGTTAAGCAACACTAGCTCAAATTCAAGTAAGCCGTTAGCGTTAGTGCGGTAGTTAAAAGCCTTGACTATGCTTTTATCGACATTGTCAAAGACCATTTTCTGCGCTATACGCTTTTCAAGCGGACTGAGTTCCTTGCTTCCGCAAGCCACTAAAAACAAAGCTGCCACGAAAGCTACAACAATTTTTTGCATTTTTTCTCCTTATCTTTGTATGAGCCAAACCACGCTAGGGCTAGCTCTACTGAAACTTCTCACTACAATCAGCAAATTTTTATCGGGCAAATCGCTTTCAAACACGCTTGTGCCGTCATCTGCTTGAATTACAACTCGTCCTTTGTTTTCTATCATCACAATTTTAGCGTATTTTGGTAAAGAATTCCAAAACCGCACATCAGCTCTTGTCGTGGCGTTTGTAAAAATGTTTGCCGCTATGGACAAAAAGCCGCCCGTTGGGTCGTTTTTAGCCACAGCCGCGCTTAAAGTTGTTTTTGCAATCATAGAGCTTAACGCCTTGCCGATGATAAACGGCGAATTTATCTTAAATTCAGTGGCGATGATATTGTCAAAATCCACAAAATCAGCCGTTTTCGCGCCATTTGCTACAAGATAATTATAAGAATTTGAGCGTTTTTTGAGCACGGGCAAGGCAAGCGGGCTTGAAAGGATTTGATTGTCAAAGATAAGGGGCACACTTATCGCCCACTCATCAAGTCCCGCGCCAAAGCCGCTTTCAAGGACGATGAAAAGGTATTTTTTGAGCCTTTGCGGGTTTGTGGAGTTTGCGTATTGATTAAAGACGCTAAATTCCTTGTGAAATTCAGCATTGTGAGAATTTATCAGTGCTACTTCTTTAAACAAATCAGCCCCGCGCCGATAATCCTCGTCCAAAAAGAAAAAAACACTCGCCATATAAGTCGCATAAGGGTTTATGAAGTCCTTTGTAGTGGTAAAATCGCGCATTAAATGCTCATATTGTGCTGAAATGGTGTTGTAGTTGTTGCCCATATTTTGCTCGTAGTTTGCATCTTGCTTTGCTTCGTCAAATTCCTTGCGGTTTGCCTCTATCTCTTTGGCAAAATACTCTTTTGCCTTGTCCTGTCTCATCAAAGCGCGGTTAAATTCAACTCTTGCGTTGGCAAAGTCTTTTAAACTCATAAAATTTAAGCCCTTATAGACATTTACCATTATGCGTTCATAAAGCGTGCCTTCATAGTCATTTACGCCCTCGTTGATGAGTGTTGATGAGAGTGCTTTTGCGCCCTTTTTGCCAAGTCCTTGTAAATCTACATCGTATTTGTAAGCTTCCTCAGCCTTGTCGAAAAAATAATTACTCAGCTTTAACTCATCACAATGCCTTGCTAATGCGCCTACATTTAGCCCTGTGTAAATGGTATCATCGTTTTTATCTACCTTTGCGCGCTTGTCTTCAAAAAAACTATTATCACAATAAGCGTTTTTTAGGGCTTCTTCGTAAAAAAAGTTGTCCGTGCTGTGATTCGCACAAGCACAAAAAAAAGCATTTACAGCAAGCAAGGTGGCAAAAAGTGCGCTTTTTTTCATTTCACAAACCCAAATTTAAGAATTACAAAAGCAATGTTAGCACAAAAAGGTTACATTTTATTGTAAAAATTGCAAGATGCGTTGGCTGTGAATTCATCTTTTGTTTTATTCGCCTTGAAAGCCATTATTTTTATAAATAGGAAAAAATTTATAAATAAAATAAACAAAAACAAAAAGCACGAGCAAGGCTGGAATGACAATATAAAAAGAGTAAGCAAACAAGGCTAAAAAGCTTCTTGAAAGTGCGGCAAAGAAAAGAGCGATAAAGCTTAATCTCGTGCCACAAGAAAGGTTAAAAATTTGATTTTGCGTATGTTTGAGCGAAACGGTGTTAAAAACAAAAAGCACGAAAGCCAGCAAAACAAGCAAATTTAAAGCGTGAGTTGCAAAACTAAGATAAGAAATATCAAGCAAATACACAAAGCCTAGCCCTATATAAACAAGGCTTAAAGACAAAAACAAAAGATAAAGTATCAAGGTATAATGTGTCCTAAAAAACACACTATAATGCCAGCTTGAAAGACGCGATAAAAGCGAAAAGCCTACACCAAAAGCCAAAAAGGCGTTTAAATTTGCACTTTTGCCCCACAAAATAGCCACTATGAAAACAAAAAGCAAAAAGCAGGATATATTTTTCAGCACAGCATTTGGCAAAAAGCTTAAATTTGGGTTTGATAAGCTTGATAGAGCATCATTGCCAAGCACAAGACTTACCCTAAAACTCACCACAAGCGTAGCCAGCACGCAAAGATGAATATAAGCATAATCTAAATTCAGCTCGTAAGCAAAATTTTTCAGCAAACTTAAAACAAAAATTCCAAACAGCACAAGCACAAGGGCAATGTTTTTTGTGTTTTTTGATTTGATAAGCCAAAAGCAAGCTTGACAAAGTAAAATAAACCAAAAAAGGCTCATAATCCCATAAGAAAGCGTAAAATCAAAGCTAAAAATCTCAGCCACAAAAGCAAGGCATAAAAGCACAAAAAGGCTGATACTTAAAGGCTTTAATGAGCTTTTTACTTCACACCAAAGTGGCAAAGCTGTGAGTAAAAACCCAGCAAAAGCCGCGCCCAAAAAGCTTTGCAAAAAGATAAATTGATGCAAATTTATAAAAACACTTGGCGCAAATATAAGCCCCAAACACGCTAAAATAGCAAAGACAGCACCGCTCATAAAAAATATCCGCAAAGGATAAGCAAAAAAATCACTCAAAATAAATCCTATCTTTAAAATGCTCTTTAATGTGTGCGTTGATAAAGGCTTCATCTCTTTGTGCGAAAGGCTTTGCAATGCGTAAGCGTTTTTCAACACCCATAAATTTAGGCTTTAAAAAGTAAATTTCATCGCTTAATAAGCACGCTTCAAAGGCATCGTGCGTAACGAGCAAGGCTGCGTAATTTCGGCTTTTGATTTTATCCATAAGCCTGTGAGTAAGCACTTTTTTTATATTAAAATCAAGCCCAGAAAAAGGCTCATCAAGCAAAAACAAAGGCGCATTGTAAGCAAGCGCACGCACAAAAGCCACTCTTGCACGCATTCCACCGCTCAACTCGCTTGGGTATTTAAGCGCGTCTTTTTCGTCCAAAAAAAGCTGTTTAAATTCATCTAAAATCCACACTTTGTTTGGCTTTTTCATCACCACAGCCACATTTTCAAGGGCGTTTAAATTCTCAAATAAAGAATGCTCTTGGAAAACAAAGGCGGATTTTTCACCCTTAATAAAACCGCTTTCATACTTTAAAATCCCAGCCACACAAGCAAGCAAAGTGCTTTTGCCACAGCCACTTGCCCCAAAAAGCGTGATGAGTTCGCCTTTTTTAAGGTGCAAGTTAAAATCCTTGATGATTTCATTTTGAGCGATTTTGTAGTATAAATTTGAAATTTCAAGCATATTTGCCTTTCAAATTTAACTTTTTACTCAATTTAGCTTTAAATTTCATCAAATTCACCTTTCTAGCCACGGCAAAAGCGTGATTTTAAGCACCTTTATCACTAATGCTTCAAAAAGCAAAATCAAGCCCACCATAAGCACAACAAAAGCTAAAATTTGCGTAGTATCAAGCAAATTTCGCGCATCGTTGATTTGCGCGCCCACGCCATCACTAGCACCCAAAAGCTCTGCCATTATCACTACCTTAACGCCCATAGCAAAAACTATGCTAAAATTACTCAGCAAAAAGGGCAAAATGGACGGCAAATAAAAAATTTTAAGCCTTTTCAAAAGGCTAAATTTATACGCTTTGCACACTTGGCTTAATTTTGAATTTAAGCTTAAAACGCTAATAAAACTTGCTCCAAAAGATAAGGGCAAAACGATGATAAAGCCCGTAAATACCACGCTCACACCGCCAACACCAAACCAAAAAAGTGCCAAAACCACCCACACGATAGGCGCAATGCCTTGCAAAATATCCACCACAGGCTTTATAAAGGCTGCAAAGCTTTTGAAATTTGCCGCGATTGTGCCTAGCATTACTCCACATAAAAAGCCCAAAAAAATGGCACTTAAAACCCTTTGTAAGCTTATTAGTAAGGCATTTTGCTCGCTAAAAAGTAGTTCATAAGCCCTTTTTAGCACTTCAAGCGCACTTGGCAAGATAATCGGGCTTGCAAAATGCGCCCCAAACTCCCAAATGCCCATAAAAAAGCAAATCACACCCAAAGTATGAAAGGCACTGAAAAAATGCCCCAAAAGCGTGCCAAAAACGCCTTGCTTTTGTTTAATGCCATTTTCTAAAATCATCGCTTACCTAACAAAATTCATCATAAAAAGAAATTTTTATCGGGCATTTTGCCACCTAAAAATTTAGGGTTCATTTCAAAGATGATTTCATAAAATTTCATCAAATCATCAGCCACTTCACTCGCCTTTAAAGCCACCATATTTGCATAGGGTATGGAAAGTTTTATGGCTGCTTGTGGGGCTGGTAGATACTGCGCTCCAAGCTGTGCGGCACTATCGTGGTTTGCCTTTATCCATTTTACCGCATTTTGCAAGTCCTTGTGAAAGCTCTCAAAAAAGGGCTTGTTTGCTTCATAATACGCCCCATTTACGATAAGTCCAGCTTGCGGAACACTCATACCAAAAACCCTTTGCCATTCATCTTGCATAGAAATTTGCCGATAAACACTAATGCCGTTTTTCTTTGCCATAAGCGTGAGTGCTGATGCAAGCGGTTCTTGTGAAAGCACAGCATCAAATTCATCTTTGGCGATGAAAAGTTGCGCTGCTTGTGGCGGATTTGCGGCGTAGGTGATTTTTATTTTGTCTTTATCAACGCCTATTTTTTTGCAAAGCGCGGCAAAAACTATGTCGGGCATATCGTTTTTAAAAGGCATAATAATATGCTTGCCCTCCAAATCGTGTAGCGTTTTTATGCGCTCATCGCGCGTAAAAATGTAATTTAGCCCGTTGGTAAGGACATTAAGTAGTTTTACATCAAGCCCTTGATGAGCTAAATTTATGCCGACATTTGACGGAGCTGCACTTAACACAAAATCTCCACTCGCAAAGCCTACTCTTAGCTGGTCTGGGGTGTTCCAAATTTTAAGCTTTAAATCCTTTTGCTTTCGCGCTTCCCCTCTTTGCGTAGCTACCGCAAGACTTAACGCAATGAGTGCTGGTGCGCCCCAAATGGTAAGTGTATCTTTGCCAAAAGCTAAATTTGGCAAAGACAAAGTTGTCAAAGTTGCCAAGCTCAAAGATGAGCTTTTTTCTAAAAAGTTTCGTCTGTTCATTTTTTATCCTTTTTGTTGAATTTTTGTGCTGAATTTTTCATTTTTTACCCTTTTTGTCTAAAAATTGCCGTGAATACTGACATAAAATGTCCGCCCCGGTGCGTTGATAATAGCCGTTGGCGCGATGGCTTCCACATGCGAAGCACTGATATACTCGCTATATGTTTTATCTAAAACATTATCCACGCCGAAACGAAGCCCTATTTTATCATACAAACTTATGCCCGCATAAATATCAAGCAAAGCAAAACCTGCTTTATCTCTATCTATGCCAAGTCCTTTGTTTATGTCATCATCTCGCCTTGTTTGTTTTGCCACAGCTCTTAAAGCTGAGCCTACATTAAATTTACCAAAAAAGGCGTAATCCTCATAATCCAAGTTAAGCTGCGCTTCAAGCGGGCGGATTTGATAAAGCGGGCGTTTGTCCGTGTCATTTTGCCCGTAAGCTGCCCATAAATTTAGCTTTGCTCCAAAATTACCCCAAAAATTGAAAGCTACATTTGCATTTGCGCTAAACACTCTTGCATCAACATTGCGCGTGATGATATGCTTGCGGTAGTTTGCTTGCTGCGTGGCATTAGCGTTTGTATAGCTTACAAATCTATCATAAATGATAAAATCTTTCGCAAAATCACTCATTATATATCCGCCTACGCTGAATGCGTTTTCATTATATTTTGAGTGCATATATTCGCCAAAAAATTCGCTTTTTATTAGTGTTTCAAATTTGATTTGGTTGCGCCGTTCTGGTTTTAAGAAAGGGTTGCTTACCCAAGCTTGTGCGTGTGCTTGCGCTTGGTTTGGATTTGGCGGATTTATAGCAACAAAGCGTTCATCATTAGTAGGAATGCGCTCAATGCTTTGTAAATTTAGGGCATAGCTGTGATTTGAAAAGGGTTTAAATTCATATTTTAAAGCAAGTGAAAGCGCGTCTTTTTTGATATTATCATCAATCCTTTTACCATAATGTGCAAACCACATATTATTTGCGGTGATTTGTCCTTGCGTGGCGACAACGACATCTTTATCTTTGACATTAGCCACATTATAATCATAATGAACGCCTAAATTTAAGGCATTTTGTTCATTAAAGTCAAATTTAATGCTCTCAAAAACGCTAATTTGATGAGCTAAAACATTCGCAAAGCGGTAACCATTATGTGTAAAATCGGGCATTGTTGTGCCATTCATCATAAATCTTTTGGCTAAATGTCTATCTTGTGTGTAAAGTGCGCCAAATTCATTATGAATGCTTTGCCACGAAATGTCATATCTAGCATTTATATCAAATATCTGCCTTTTAACTTTCATCTTTGTTTTAGCTTGTGCTGTTGGACGCAAATCGTAGTTGTTTGCTCTCCTTGAAATGTCTCTATAAAGTGCGCTCAAATTTAAGGTGTTGCTTAAATCTTCCTCTCCTAAACGATAATCAAACTTAAAAATATATCGTTTTGTATCGACAGGGTCCATTACATAATGAAGCTGTTTATCATCTATGATATCATCAAACAAAAAAGTAGTTTTAAACTCATTGTAAGAGTTTAACACAAGCCCTAGCATAGCGTTTGCGCCTGCTCTTTTGTAGCCAAAATTTACCTTGTTGCCATCTCCATCTTTGTATGAATTTGCTTTGGTGTAATGCGCATTTAATGCTCCATATACCTTGCTTGCTCTAAATTTAGCAAGCAAGGCATTGTAGGTAGAATTCCCATAAATACCGCTGGCAAAATGAAAGGGATTAAAGGCGTTGTCAAGAGTGTTTGTAACGCTATGATAATCACGCAAGGTGTTGTCAAATTGATTTTCTACCTTATGCGAAAGAGCATTCATCGGCGTGATGAGCGGGGGCGGAGAAAAGGACACTAGGGGCTTGATTTGATTTGAATTTGCCAAATCATCAGCAAGCAAAGGGCTTAAAACAAGCGTTGAATTTAACATTAAGGCGAAATTCAATGCCAAGACAAGAGAAGTGAATTTTCTTAACATTATGAAAACCTTTCTAATAAATTTTATCAAAATTATATAAAATTCTAACTAATAAATTTATTGATTTATGTTAATTTTTACGATTTTTTTGTATTTTTTTGAAAAAATGAGAGAAAAAGCTCCGCCGAAAAAGACGGAGCAAGGCTTTAAGCCTTTTTAAGGGCAAGCCTTGAAAGAGTTTAAATTTTTCAAGGCGTTTAAAAAGTTTAAACGCCTTGAAAGCCTGTAAATTCAGCTTTTAGACGAAAGATACAGCTAAAAAGCCCAAAGCCACGCTTAATGCTATGGCAAGGACGCCGGGGACTAAAAAGGCGTGGTTGAAAATGTATTTGCCTATTCTCGTTGAGCCTGTATCGTCCATTTGCACCGCACCAAGCAGTGTTGGGTAGGTTGGCAACACGAAAAGTGCGCTCACAGCGGCAAAGCTAGCCACAAGTATGTAGGCATTGCCCGCATTTTCAGGGCTTATAGCAAGTGCAGCTACCACAACAGGCACGATAGCCTTTGCTGTCGCAGCTTGCGAGTAAAGTAAGGTGCTGGCAAAGAAAAACGCCACAGCCAAAAGTGCTGGATAGCTTGTAACCAAGTCAGCCGCAAGGGTTTCGATACTCTTTGTGTGTCCTGCGACAAAGGTATTGCCAAGCCAAGCCACACCGAAAACGCACACGCACGCTACCATACCGCTTTTGAAAACTGATGAAGTTTCAGGGATTTTGCTCGCATCGACCTTGCAAAAGATGACGATGAGTGTAGCTATGGTAAGCATTGCGCTCATTATGGCTGCATCTCGTGGCACGATGACATTTGCGATTAAAACAGGCTCGCCGCCGATTTTAGAAATAGCAGTTGCGTAAAGCACCACAAAAAGAACGCCTAAACAAAAGAAAAGCACAGAAAGTTTCGCACCCTCTGGGAGTTTCATATTTTGCGCGCCAACAGGGGCTTTGACAAGTCCTTTTTTGAGCCTTTCTTTATACACAGGGTCTTTTGAAAGGTCTAAATCAGACAACTTGCCGATGATAAAGGCTGTAAGCATACAAGCGACAAAGGTTGTTGGTATCCAAATAGCTAAAAGCAAAGGATAGCTCCACCCCAAAGGCTCTAAAACGCCTGTCATATAGACAACCGCCGCACTCACAGGGCTAGCTGTGATGGCGATTTGTGATGAAACGACAGCAATGGAAAGCGGCACGCTAGGCTTTATGTTTTGCTCTTTTGCCACTTCAACGATAACAGGTATCATCGAAAATGCGGTGTGTCCTGTGCCTGCGAGTATGGTTAAAAAGTAAGTAACCGTTGGGGCAAGGAAGTTGATATATTTGGGGTTTGAGCGCAAAATGCGTTCTGCTATTTGCACCAAATAATCAAGCCCGCCCGCAAGCTGCATAGCTGCAATCGCCGCGATAACCGCCATAATGATGAGAATAACATCCCAAGGAATGGCACCCGGTTTCATACCAAGGCAAAGCCCTAGCACGATGACTCCCAAACCGCCCGCATAGCCGATAGCTATGCCACCAAGGCGGATACCTAAGAAAATCGCGCCTAAAAGCACGATGATTTGTAAAATGAGCATAATGTCCATAATGTCCTCCTATTATTACTCTTTTCTTTTTTGTTTCATTTGTGGATTGAGCATATTTTGTGGGTCTAAAATCTTGTCAATCTCCGCTTTTGGCAAATAGCCTTTTGCAAGGCAAATTTCGCCGACTGCTTTGCCTGTTTCGAGTGCTTCTTTTGCTATGCTTGCTGATTTTTCATAGCCTAGCACAGGGTTAAAGGCTGTAACTATGCCGATAGAGTTAAGCACGGATTGTTTGCAAGCTTCTGGGTTTGCAGTAAGGTGCTTAATGGCTTTGTTTGCCAAAGTGTTCATCGCGTTTTCTAAAATCACTAGTGAGTTAAACAACGCATAAGCAATGCCCGGCTCAACAGCATTAAGCTCAAATTCGCCTCTTTCAGAGCAAAGCATTATAGTTGTGTCGTTGCCGATGACTTCATAGCAAGCTTCTTGCACGACTTCGCAGATGACAGGATTTACCTTGCCCGGCATTATCGAGCTGCCCGGTTGCATTTTAGGCAGGTTGATTTCGCCCAAACCGCAGCGAGGACCTGAATTCATCAGCCTTAAATCGTTTGCGATTTTGTTTAAGCGCACCGCAGCTGTTTTTAAAGCCCCGCTTACAAAGACAAAGTCCGCAGTATCTTGCGTAGCAGCGATGAAATCAGCAGCAGGCTTGAATTCTCCCCCTGTGATTTTGCTTAAATGCTTTTCCACGACATTTTTGTAATCAGGATGGCAGTTAATGCCCGTGCCTATGGCTGTCGCGCCCATATTAAGCGCTTGCATAACGCTTCTTGCGTATGTGAGCCTTTCAATGTCGGCTTTGATATAGCTTGCAAAGGCATTAAACGAGTTTCCCAAAGTCGTAGGCACAGCATCTTCAAGCTCAGTGCGCCCCATTTTAATGTAGTCTTTGAAATCTTTCGCTTTCTTTTCAAGCTCGTTTTTGAGATTGTCCATAGCTTTGAGCAAATCACCAAGCTTTGTCCAAGTGGCGACTTTGATTGAGCTAGGGTAAGTATCATTTGTGGATTGCCCCAAATTTGTGTGGTCGTTTGGGTGTAGGTATTGATACTCGCCCTTTTTATGCCCCATAGATTCAAGGGCGATATTTGTCAAAACCTCATTGACATTCATATTTGTGCTTGTTCCAGCCCCACCTTGTATCATATCCACGACAAACTGCTCGGCAAAATCGCCAGCTATAAGCCTGTCAGCAGCCTTAGCCAAAGCATCTGCCTTGTCAGCGTCAAGGACGCCTACTTCTTTGTTTGTCAAAGCCGCAGCTTTTTTGATTTGCGCGAACGCCTTGACAAAAAACGGATAATCTTTGAGCTTTCTGCCCGTCATTTGGAAATTATCCACCGCACGGAATGTTTGCACTCCGTAATACACATCATCGGGGATTTCTAATTCACCGATGAAATCGTGTTCTTTTCTTGTTCCCATAGGAATCTCCTTTGAATTAAATTTAAGACTTGTTTGTCTTACATTAAAATGATAGCTACTTTTTCCTTAAATTTTACTTAAAGCAAATTAACAGAGCGTTAAATTTTATTTTTGTGCGTTTTTAAGAAGTAAAAATTCAAGGCAAAAATTCGCTTTCATACTTATAATGGTAAATTTTAAAGTGTCAGCGCAAAAAAATTTAATAATAAGACTCTCTTTGTCATTTATTTACCCAAATTCACTAAAATATGCTTTTAAATTCAACACAAAGGACAAAAGATGAAAAAATCCATTCTCATCGTAGGTGGCTCTATATCGGGCTTGGCGGCGGCTTTGGTTTTAGCAAGTGCTAAAAATGCGGAGCTGGACTTTGACATTAGTATCGTAGATGACGGCAAGGCGGACTTAAACGCTGTGGCGATTTACAATGTGCCTTTATTTCCCAAAGGCATTGTCGGCAAGGACATCATCGAGCAAACGCGCAAGCAGATTGACGCCTTGCTGAAAGTGAGCTACATAAGCGGCACTATCAACGAAATAAGCGGCTCAAAAGGCGCATTTGTAGGCTCTGGCGAAGGCGTAAGTGTCAAGGCAGACTATGTGGTGCTTGCCACAGGGGCTTCACGCTTTGACATAAAGGGCTTAGGCGACATTGTGCGCCCACACGAACTGATGAACAAACCAAACAAAATCCGCCTTGCAACCACAGGCAGACAGCTGGTTAAAGACGGAGTTTATGCTGCGGGCTTGGCTAGCGGGGTTACGACTATGGTAGCGTGTGCCATAGGTAGCGGTGCGGAGGCAGCTTGCGCTATTTTGAGCGACATAAAAGGCGAAGTGAGCATTATCCACGACACGCCGACAAGCCGCTCATAAATTAACCGCTGTTAATTTTTTTCTTGCCTTTTTTGATTAAAATTTGAGATAAATTTTCAAAAAAGGCAAGTTTATGCAAACTTTGTATCCATTTTTTCTTACGACTCATTTGCTTTGTGCGATTGTGTTTTTGGGCTTTATCTTTACTGATGTCGTGCTTTTAAGCATTTTAAGGCGCACGCTTGGCGACAACGCCTTGCAAAATGTAATGAAACGAGGCACGAAAATAATGCCTATTTGCGTGCTTTTGCTTGTGCTGACAGGCGGGGCGATGATGACGCGGTATTTGGACTTTGGCAGCGGTTTGGCTGGCTTTTTCGGCACGCCCTTGCAAACTTTTTTGAGTGTTAAAATCATTTTAGCCTTGCTTATCGTGGGCTTTGTCATCAACGCTTTGGCGCACAAATTTGTGTTGAAAAAACCAAATCCACTTGGCAACTCCACGCACAAAATCGTTTTCGTGCTGGGCTTTTTCATCGTGGTGCTGGCAAAATTCGCCTTTTTTGTGTGAAATTTAAATTTTTAGCCATAAAAACTTTGCTTTGCCGTTTTGGCTTGAATTTTATTAAAAATTTAAGTTTATTTTAAGCAAAGCAGTGTTATCATCCAAAAAAGGCTTTAAAAAATTTAAAATGCCGTGAAGAAAGGACGAAAATGTCAGTAAAATTCACAACACTTAAATTTAAAGGCGCAAAAATTTGCGAAGCGTTCTCTCTCGTTAGTTAGCGTTTGTGCAAATTTCGCTTGGGGTTTAGATATTGATGGCATTATTACCCAAGATATAAATAAACAATCTTTGGTTAATAAACACCAAGTAAATGTGGCAGAGCTACACTGAGTGCTGGAACTTTTGAAAATTTTGGGCATCTTACTTTTTCAATTTATCATAGCGGCACAAAACAAGCATTTTGCTCAATTTATAGCGGTATAAATTCTCACAAAGATAAATTTTAGCACTCAAATTAACAAAATTTAGTTAAAATTACAAAAGGCGGATTTAAATTCGCAAAAAAGATGAATTTTAGCTAAATTTTAAGCAAAAATGAGCTAGAAAATTCAAGGAAAATTAAAAACAAAAGAGAGCAAAATGAGCCAAATCGACCAACTTGTCCTGCCCGAAATCAAAGAGCGCAAGGGCTTTTTAGTTTATCTTAAAATCATCTTTATCCCTTGTGCGATTTATGCTTTGGCTGTGGCGGCGTATTTTGGGCGCATTGACTTTAAGATAGAGTTCATCTCACTCGTGCTGATGGGCGTTATCTTGTTTGTCGCTCTCATCTTTGCAAGGCATAACGCCGAATACGCTTCAAGCTTTTTAGAACAACAAAAAGATGAATTCAAGCACGCCTTAAAAGCCTACATAATGCGAAATTTCTTAACTATCGGCAAGGAAACAAAGAGCAATGCGAGCTTTGACGAGTTTGCAAGCGCATACATAAAAAGCGCGCGCAACGAAAACTTCGCCACTATCGCTACAAGCGTCTTTGCGACTATGGGCATTTTAGGCACTTTCATCAGCATAGCCTTGTTTGTGCCGACTTTTAGCACAAGCGATTTGGGTTCGTTGGAGGGCGAAATTTCGCTCTTTTTGGGCGGCATTAGCAATGCTTTTTACATTTCTATTTATGGGATTTTTTTAGCTTTGTGGTGGATATTTTTCGAGCGTTTTGGGCAAAGTAAGATTGAGCGCCTACTCTACCGACAAAAAAACGCTACAAGCAACTTTTTTTGGACAAAGGACGAGTTGGAGCAAAGATACTTCACGCAAGGGCTGGCGCATTTTGAAAAAATCGGCGTTATCTTCGAGCAAGTCAGCAACGAGGACTTTTTCAAAGAACTCAACCGCAGCATAGAGCGTAAATTTGGGCTTTTCCAAGAAATGCTGAGCGTGGAGGAAAAAGCCATACACATAAGCAGCGAGCATATCAAACAAAATATGAACGAACTGCACCGCGCGCAAAAAAATCAAAAAGATTTAAGCAGGGTGTATGTGGAGATGATAGACGCTGTAAGCTCCTTGCAGCAGAGCTTAAAAGACATCAACATAAGAATGAGCGAGCAGTATAATCATCTCACCGACATTAGCGCGCAAAAAATTCAGCATTTAGACAAAACCCTAGCCGCCTTTGGCGAAAAGGTAGAGAGCCTAAAACGCAGCTTTGGCTACTACCAAGATATGATGCTGCAAAACCAAGAAAAGGTTTTTCAAGGCTTTAAGCAAAGTATGATACAAGGCATACGCGAATTTAAGGAAGCCTACGAGGAAGAAAAGCACATCGATGGGGGCATAGAGCTGATGAGTCAGCTTAAAGCCGACATCACACAGCTTGACAACGAAGCTAGCGAAGTCATCGCAAAACTCAACAGCGACAAGCCAAATCAATGAAAAATTTAGACAACAAACTCTTTTTTGTGAGCTATGCGAATTTAGTGGCGGGGCTTTTCTTTGCTATGCTTTTCATAGTGGCGGGCATTTTGCTGAAAAACACGCTTGCAAGAAGCGATTTGCAGGGCGAGCAGGCGAGTTTAAGGCAAGAAAGGGCTAAATTCGAGCAGGACAAAGAGGACTTTAAACAAAGCCAAGCCCTTATTTACGCCCTTGCGAAAAAGATAAGCGCGGAGAAAAACGCCAGCTCACTTTCGTTTAAGGACAAAGAAAATCTCATCTTACTCTCCGCACTTGATGAAAAAGAAAAAAAGCTCAAAGGCTTAAACGACAAATTTGCCAAGCTCAAAAGCGAGATTAAGGCGTTAAATGCCGTTAAAGAGGGCTTTGCCTTTGAGTTGCAGGCTAAATTTGACACAAATTTATCCAGCACGACAAGGGGTTCGCTGAGCCTGCCGAGCGAGGTTTTTTTTGAAAATGATTCGCATCTTATACGCAATGAAAACAAGCCCAAAATCAGAGGCATTTTAAACACTTATTTTAACGCTATCTTGCAAAACAAAGAGTTGATGAAAGGGCTGCAATTCATCAGCATACAGGTTTATGTTACAGATGAGAGCTTGTCCGTCCCCCAAAAAATCGCCCTTTCGAGCAAAAGAGCGGACGAGCTTTTGAGCTTTATAAATTCTTTTTACAAAGATGAACGCTTGCAGCAGTATTTGCTTGTCAGTGCTGCTTTTGCGCCTAAAAAAGACAGCGCAAGTAGCCGCGTGGAATTTCGCCTTTTTATCTCTAATGACTTTGTTTTTCAAAGGGTGCAGGATTTGTTGATTCAATGAGAAATTTTAAGAGTCAAATTCAAAAAGCCACTCTTGATGGCTTTGAGTTTTTCATCAAACGCGATGATTTGCTGGGCGATTATCTTGGCGGAAATAAGGCGCGAAAACTTGAATTTTTCGTCAAAAACGCTCATAACTTTGAGCGAAATTTAAGGATAATAAGCTACGGCAGCTCCCAAAGCAACGCGCTTGCGGCTTTAAGCGTGTTTGCGAGGATAAATGGCTTTACGCTCATTTTCGTGTGTGAAAAAATCTCAAATTTTTTAAAGCAAAACCCCTGTGGCAACTACGCTTTTGCCTTGCAAAATGGGGCGCAAATCGTTGAGAACTCACGCTTTTCATCAAGGCGTGAAATGGCTTTGAGTTTGTGCGAGGAAAAGGACATTTTCATCGAAGAGGGCGTGGCGTGCAAAGAAGCACAATGGGGCTTTAAAACGCTTGCCGATGAGATAAAAATGCAAAGCAAAGAAATGAAGCGCAAATTTGACATATTTTTGCCCGCTGGCACGGGCGCAAGCGCGCTTTATTTAGCTAAATTCAGCGAGTTTCGCGTCTTTACTTGCGCTTGCGTGGGCGATGAGGGCTATCTTAAACGACAAATGCTTGCCTTAGAGCCAAATTTTGACATAAAAATCATCGACAAAAAAAGCGATTTAAGAGAGATTTTATCGCCAAACATAGCCTTAAATTTACCGCCTTTTTTCGCTAAAAAATACCCAAATTTAGCCCTAAATTTACTCACTTTTTTACAAGGGGCAAAAACTTGCTTTTTTGAGCTGAAAAATTCATTGTTTAGAGTGAAAAATTCACTTTTAAGGGCTAAAAAATCGCCCTTTCAAACGAAAAATTTGCTTGAAAACCCTGCAAATTCGCCACTTTGCCCTAAGCAAAAGCCTCAAATTTTTATCCTTAAAACCCCGCGCAAATTTCATTTTGCCAAGCCTTACAAAGAGCTTTTAAGCATTTATCAAAGGGCGTTGAAGCAAACGGGCATTGAGTTTAGCTTGCTTTATGATGGCGTGGGACTGCGGACTATGCTTTTTTACCGCGACATTTTTACGCGCAAAGTGCTTTATATCCATCAAGGCGGCACAAGGGGCAACGCCTCACTGCTTGAACGCTACAAATTTAAGCACTTACTTTAAAATGCTATAATGGGCTAAATTCACACAAAGGACAAAAGATGAAAATGCGGGTGTATTACGAGGACACGGACGCTGGGGGCGTGGTGTATCACAGCAAATACTTGAATTTTTGCGAGCGGGCGCGGAGTGAGCTTTTTTTCGAGCATTTTCCTTATATCTTTGAGGCGAGCAAGGGGCATTTTTTGGTATCTCAGGCTGAGTGCGCCTTTATCAAACCTGCTAAACTTGGGGATTTGCTCGAAATCAAAACTCAAATCATACAAGTAAAAAGGGCTAGCGTGCTGCTTATGCAAGAGATTTTTCGCTGTGATGGGGCGAATTTGAGTCAAAAACTCTTTCAAGCGCGCTTTACCCTTGCTTTTGTCAAGGACGAAAAGCCTTGTGCGATGAGCGATGAGCTTAAAGCGGTTTTTGAGCGACTTTTTTAGGCTAAATTTCGCCCTTTGCTTGAATTTTTTCTCACTTGCTGGCAAATTTTAGCCTTGCTAATCCTTGTTTTTGTTTGCAATTTTTAGCTCTTTGCTGTTTTGATTAACCAAATTTGAGCTATAATTTTACTTTGCTTTTTGGTAATGAGTGTTACATTTTGCCGAATTTATGCGAATTTGCAAAAAAATTTGTTTAACGCAAAAAGGGCTATTTTAAGGCAAAGGGCGTGAATTTAAAGCCAAAAAGATGAAATTTAAGGGAGAAAACTTGCTGGGTAAAAGGGTTGCGGCGGTGCTGTTGATGAGCTTTTGCGCTCTTGTGGGCGATGAGAGTTTAAATAATGGGCAAAGTTTAGGCGAAAATTTGCTTATCAGCGCAGAAAATCAAAGCACAAATAAATTCATAGCGAATTTAAACGAAAATTCAGCAAACACTATAAACACCGCAACGCCCACAAGCACCGAAAACAACGCAACCCCCGAAATTTCAAGCGATGAGAGCGATTTTGGTTTTGATGAATTTGAAGCTGAATTTGAGAATTTTAAGGTAAATGACCCACTTTCAGGCTACAACAAAATGATGACGCGCTTCAATGTCGCCCTTTACACCTACGCCCTACGCCCCATCGCAAAGGGCTATGAGTTTGTGATGCCTGAATTTGCAAGGGTTGGCATAAAAAATTTCGCAAGCTATATCAATATGCCCATTCGTTTTTTGGGTAATGTTTTGCAGCTTAAATTCAAAGAAGCTGGCACGGAGCTTAAACGCTTTGGGGTTAATACTATCTTTGGCTTTTTTGGGCTTATAGACGCAGCGAGCAAGGCGCAAATCCCGCTACACCACGCTGATTTTGGTTTGGTGCTGGCGCATTGGGGCGTGGGCGGGGGTTTTCATTTTGTGCTGCCCGTTTTAGGACCATCAAATTTACGCGACACGCTTTCTATCCCTGTAAATTGGTATGCTAGCCCGATTACTTACGCTGCTACTTATGATTCATCGGCGTGGATAAATTGGTTAAGCGTTGGTATAACAAGTTTTGTTATGATTAACGAAGCGTCTTTAAATACGCCAACGCTTGATGAGATTTTTTACAAAACGCCAAATCTCTACCCTTTCTTGCGCGATGCGTATGAAAAAAGGCGAATGGAAATGGCAAAATAAAGGAGAAAAAATGAAAAAATTCGTTTTGTTTTTGTGTGTGGCTTTGAATTTGTGGGCTTTGCCCTTGCAAACTCTGCCACAAACTATGCAAACTAACATTGACAAAAGCCGCGCTTTGCTTAAAAAAGAAGCAAACACCGACAAAGCCGCACAGCAAATCATCGCGCTTTTTGACAAGGTATTTGACTACGAGCTTATGGCGAAGTTGAGCCTGTCAAAGCGTTACAACACCCTAACGCCCGCTCAAAAAAGCGAATTTAACAAAGCCTTTGAAGAGCAGCTTAAAGTGAGCTTTACAAGCAAACTTGGGCTTTACAAGGACGAGGAAATCAAAGTAACGACTTTGGACAAGGTTAAAGAGCGTATGTTTTTAAATTCGCAGATGATAATCAACGGCGAAGTGAAAAATATCATCTTTAAATTTTACGACAAAAAGGGCGACTGGCTCATTTATGATGTGGATATTTTGGGCGTAAGTATCATACAAACTTACCGCTCACAATTTGCGGATTTGCTTGACAAAGCAGACTTTAACACCTTGCTTGACACGCTCAAAGCAACGAAATTTGAAAAGATAAATGCTCGTTAAAATTTACAAAAGGCTCATCGACAACGCCAAAGTTGTCTTCATCGCTACCTTTTGCGTTTGCGTGTTTTTAAGCGCCTTTGCCTTTAAGCTTGGTGTTGATGCAAGTGCGGACAGCTTGATGCTTGATGATGATAAGGATTTGGAATTTTTTAGGCAGGTGAGCAAGGATTATGCGAGTGATGATTTTTTAATGCTTGCCATCAAGCCAAAGGACGAAAATCCTTTCTCAGCGCAAAGTTTGTCCTTGCTAAAAGCCCTAAAAAGCGAGCTTGAAAGCATAGACGGGGTTAAGGGAAGTTTAAGCATTTTAAACGCACCCTTGCTGCAAAGCACCGATAATACGGACTTAAAGCATTTATTGCAAAGCGTGCCAAATCTCACAAGTGCTGACATAAACGCTACCAAAGCAAGGACTGAAATCCTGCAAAGCCCATTTTATAGGGACAACATTATCTCAAAAGACGGCAAAAGCACGGCTTTTGTCATTTATCTTGGGACGGATTTTTATCATCTAGCCTTGCTTGATAGCAGAGCAAACGCCCTAAATTCAAGCCAAAGAGCGCAAATTCAAGGCGAGCTTGAATCTTACCAAGAAAAGCTCAAAATCCAAAACAAAGAACGCCTAAACGCCATAAGAGCCGTGATAGCAAAGTATGAAACGCAGACAAATGGGCTTTATCTTGGTGGCGTGTCGATGATAGCTGATGATATGATAAGCTACATAAAGGCTGATTTGCTCGTGTATGGAGTGAGTTTAACCCTGCTTTTGAGCCTAGTTTTGTGGCTTTTTTTCCGCAAAATTTCGCTCGTGCTTTTCACACTCTTTGTTTGCGTGCTTTCGCTTGGCACGGCAAGCGGGATTTTCGCGCTTTTAAATTTCAAAATCACGGTGATTTCATCAAACTACCTTGCCCTAATGCTCATCATCACTATCTCACTCATCATACATTTGCTTACCCATTTTATAAACCTTTGCAAGAAATTTCCACGCTCAAATATCCGCCACAAAGTGCTTGCCACGCTTTTAGCAAAGAGCCGACCTAGTTTTTACGCTATCTTAACCACAGCCATAGGCTTTTTAAGCCTTATTTTAAGCCGTATCGAGCCTGTGATAAAGCTTGGAGCGATGATGAGCGTGGGTATTAGCGTGAGTTTGTTGCTTTCGTTTTTGCTTTTTGCAAGCCTAATGCCCAGCCTAAAAAATGTGCGATTTGACGACAAAAAGGGCTTTAAGGTAAATTTCTTGGAATTTTGCGCGAAATTCAGCCTAAAACAGCAAAAACTCATTTTCGCCATAAGCGCGCTATGCGTTGTGGTGTCGCTTTTTGGCATAGTGCAGCTTAGGGTTGAAAACTCTTTTGTAAATTATTTCAAAAACAGCTCGCCCATCAAACAAGGCTTGCTCGTCATCGACAAGGACTTTGGCGGCACGCTGCCCCTTGAACTCATCGTTACTTTTAAGGACAAAAACACAAGCGCCACAAACGCCGATTTTGACAGCTTTGAGAGTGAATTTGAAGCTTTGAGTAATGATGAAATTTACTGGTATAACTCGCACAAAACAAGAGTTGCAAAACTCACACACGAATACCTTGCAAAAAATGAATTCATAGGCTCTGTGCTGAGCTTAAACAGCCTTTTAGAACTTGGCAAGGGCATTATGGGCGGGCAGGATTTAGATGACTTTACTTTGGCGTTTTTGAGCGAAAATTTGCCCGAAGAATTCAAAAAAGACTTACTCAACGCCTATGTCAATGTCGAAAAAAACCAACTCCGCTTTGTGATGAGAGTTAAAGACTCCGACCCGCGCTTAAAAAGAGATGAATTCATAAGGCAAATTCAAAGCGACATTAACGCGCTTTTAAAGGACGAGCAAGTTTCTAGCGAGCTTACAGGGCTAATGCTGCTTTACAACAATATGCTTCAAAGCCTTTTTGCATCGCAGTTTAACACGCTAGCCTTTGTCGTGGGGACGATTTTCTTGCTCTTTGTCTTTGTCTTTCGTAGCGCAAAATACGCTCTTATAGGCATTGTCGCAAATGTCGTGCCTTTGAGCGTGGTGTTTGCGTTGATGGGCTTTGCGAGCTTGCCGCTTGATTTGATGAGTATCACCATAGCCGCCATTTGCATAGGGCTTGGCGTTGATGATAGCATACATTATATCTACAATTTCAAAAAAGAACTCGCCGCACGCCAAGCTGTCAAGGCTGGCAGCACTTTTGCCACCGCACGAGCCATCAAGCTTTCGCACTACACCATAGGGCAAGCCTTTTTCCAAAGCAAAATCGCCATCATCATCGGCTTTTGCACGATGATGAGCAGCAACTTCACGCCGACTATTTACTTTGGTGCGCTCACGGTGCTTGTAATGGTGCTTTTGCTTTTAGGAAGCCTGCTCTTGCTACCAAGTTTGCTTGCTTTGATACGCCCTAAAACGAAAAACTGCCGTTCATATAGGACGCAATCAAAGTAAAAATCACAAAAACGCTTATGGCTACGAGCAGGTATTGCACGAAAATGTTCATTGAAAACCTTTTTGGAGAATTTTTAAGATAATGTTTGCTAAATTCAGGGCTTTGAAGCGGTGCGAAATGCAGGCTTTCACGCTCTCATCAAGCTCGCCAAGCGTTTTATCAAAGCCGTTTGGGATAAAAAGGCTATCATAGCCAAAGCCGTTTGTGCCACGCTCCACAGCGATGACACGCCCGTGCATAAAGCCCTGCGCCGTGTAATCGCCCCAAAGCGAGCTTATAGCGATACAAGCCGTGTAAAACGCCGCGCTTTGCTCTAAATTTAGGGCTTTTAGCTCGCTTATGAGTTTAGCGCGGTTTGCCTTGTCGGTTTTTTGCGCCGAAAAACGCGCCGAATGTATGCTAGGTGCGCCGTTTAAGGCTGCTACACTTATGCCGCTATCATCAGAAAGCGTGATAAATTCGCCCTTTTGCTTTTGACTCAAAGCGCAAAAGACGGCTCTGCTTTTAATCAAAGCATTTTCCTTGAAGCTAGTGCCGTTTTCTTCAATCTCAAAAGGCTTTAAAATTTCTCCAAAAGCGTAAATTTCGTAGCCTTTTAGCAAAGCTTTGATTTCAGCCACCTTGCAAGCGTTGTTTGACGCTAAAAGTATCTTCACCATTTCCCTTTCTCATTAACAAAACGCTTAACATTATAGCGAAAATTTGTGAAAATATCTTGTTTTTTGGGCTTTTTTGGTGGATTTGTTTTTCTTTAATTTCACAAAAATTTAAAATTCTGTGAAAAAATTTTTGAATTTTGTATGAAAAATTTTAAAATCCTATGAAAAAATTTTGAAATTCTTGCAAAAAATTTTCAAAAAAAATTCCAAAAATTCAAATTTTTCGCAACAAAAATTCAAAAATTCCAAAAAATTCCAAAAATTTTCAAAATTTTTTTGAAAATTCCTTTTTTCATTTACTCGCGGTTGGGGGGGG
>UQBJ01000013.1 GCA_900539255.1 uncultured Campylobacter sp.
CAAAATTCTAGCTGATTTCAGCAAAAAAGTCCTGTGCATTTGCTACATAATATCGGAAAAATCCTTATGACAAAAAGTCTCGGCAAAAATCTCCCAAAATTTTTGCAAAACCTCAAAAAAAGCTAACAAGCCCCAAAAAAGCTTTAAACCTCAAAAAAGCCCTAAAAACTTCAAAACTCCCAAAAAATTTATCCAGCCATTACCCCGCACGCTTTTTGATAAGGGCGTTAAAAAAGGGCTTGGCGAAAAATAAATTTTACTTTTAAAAAATGGCATAGTAAAAAATAAATTTTTACTCTTTTTAAAAAATTTAGAGAAAAATAAATTTTTACTCTTAAAAAAGGGCTTAATAAAAAATAAATTTACCCTTTAAAAAAGGCTGAGTAAAATCAAATTTTACTCTTTTTTGTCCCAGCAAAGAACGGTTTTGCCCTCATCATCTGTGGTTACATCGCCCATAGCCATTATGTTAAAGCCCGCATCGACATAGTGGATTTCGCCTGTTACGCCGTTTGCAAGCTCGCTTAACAGATACATAGCCGAATTTCCCACATCATCAATGCTGACATTTCGTTTGAGTGGCGAATTCAGCTCGTTGTAGCGCAAAATCATCTTAAAATCCCCTATCCCGCTCGCTGCAAGAGTTTTGATAGGTCCTGCTGATATGGCATTTATGCGAATTCCACGCAAGCCCAAATCCCGCGCAAGATAACGCACACTGCTTTCAAGTGCAGCCTTTGCCACGCCCATTACATTGTAATGTGGCACGAATTTCACGCCGCCAAGATAGCTTAAAGTAAGGATTGAGCCGCTCTCTTTCATCACAGGCAGCACAGCGCGCGTAAGCGCTAACAGCGAATACACCGAAGTTTGCATAGCGACATTAAAGGCGTCTTTGCTTGTTTCAACGAATTCGCCATCAAGTGCTTCTTTTGGCGCGTAAGCCACAGCGTGAAGCACAAAGTCAAGCTCGCCAAAGTCCGCTTTGAGCTTGTCTGTGAGCGCATTTAAATGCGCCTCGTTATTGACATCAAGCTCATAAACAAGCTTTGAGTCAAATTCCTGCGCGATAGGCTCAACGCGCTTTTGTAAAGCCTCGTTTAAGTAGGTAAAAGCGAGCTTTGCGCCCTGTGCGTGGCAGGCTTTTGCTATGCCATACGCGATTGATTTGTTGTTTGCGACCCCTACGATGAGTCCTTTTTTGCCTTGCATTAACATTTTTTATCCTTTGATGAGTTTGATGAAATTGCTTGCTTTAAGCGCGGCTGAGCCGATGAGAACGCCACCACAATGCTGTAAAGCTAAAATTTCTTTGATACTGCTTTCATTTACGCTGCCGCCATAAAGCAACTTTGCGCTTGTTTTTTCGCGCAAAAAGGCTAAAATTTCGCCTATGTCTTTTAAATTTGCGCTCACTCCCGTGCCGATAGAGTAAATAGGCTCGTAAGCGATGATGAGCTTATCATACTCTAAATCCACGCTTTCAAGCTGTGCGCTTAAAAACGCCTTTGTCTTGCTCTCGCTTTTGATTTTCGCATCCTCGCCCACGCAAAAGATGATTTGATAGCCTTGCGCTTTGGCGAAGTCAAATTTAGCCTTGATGAGCTTTTCGTTTTCAGCAAGCAAAACTCGCCGCTCTGAATGTCCGATTAAAACGCACTCAATGCCAAATTCGTCTAAATGCTCTTTGCCGATTTCGCCTGTGAATGCGCCGTTTATGCAAGGGTAGAAATTCTGCGCGCCTTGTGTGAAATTTAACGCCTTTGAAACAAAGGCGACACTTGGGGGGAAAACGATGATTTCATCGCCATTTGCGTGCGTTTTTAAAAAGGCATTTAGCTCATCAGCATAATTTTCAAAACTTGCTTTGTTGTGGTTGCACTTTAAATTTGCCGCGTAAATCATTCATTGTCCTTTACTCGCAAGGGTTTTACGCCGGGCAGTTCTTTGCCCTCGATAAGCTCCAAGCTCGCCCCGCCGCCTGTTGAGATAAAAGTCATCTCATCAGCATCATCAGCACGCGCGACAACATCGGCTGTGTCGCCGCCGCCGATAACCGTAGTAGCGTGGCTTTCGCTGATATAATGGCTCATTTTTAGGCTGCCCTTGCTGAATTTGTCGATTTCAAACACGCCCATAGGTCCGTTCCACCAAATCGTTTGCGCATCAGCAATGGCTTCTTTAAAAAGCCTTGTTGTCGCAGGTCCTATGTCAAGCCCCATCCAGCCGCTTGGGATTTCTTGGCAAGGCACGAATTTCATCTCCGCATCTTGCGAGCAGGCTTGGGCGGCTACGACATCGACAGGCAGGTAAATTTTCACGCCTAAATTCTTGCCTTTGATGAGAATTTTGCTCGCCTCTTCGATAAGCTCGTCCTCTAAAAGAGAGTTGCCTATGTCAAAGCCTAGTGCTTTGAGAAAGGTAAAAGCCATACCGCCGCCGATGATGAGTTTATCGACTTTTGGGAGCAAATTCGTAAGGGCTTGCAGCTTGCCGCTTACCTTTGAGCCGCCGACAACAGCGACAAAAGGACGAGCGGGCTTTTTGATGAGATTTTCAGCAAAGGCGATTTCTTTTAAGAGCAAAAAGCCAGCCCCGCGGTGATTTTCATCAAAAAATTTAGTGATAGCCTCCACACTTGAATGCGCCCTGTGGCACACGCCAAAGGCATCGTTGATATAAATTTGAGCCATATTTGCTAAATTTTGGGCTAAATTCTCATCGTTTTTCGTTTCGCCCTTTTCAAAGCGTAAATTTTCAAGCATTAAAATCTCGCCAGCCTTTAAATTTGCAGCTTTTTTTTGCGCGTCCTCGCCGACAATGTCTTTGGATAGGACGATTTCTTTGTGAAGTAAGCGCGAAAGCCTTTTAGCTACGGGTTCGAGTGAGTATTTAGCGTTGATTTCTTTTGGGCGTCCAAGATGAGAAGCCAAAATCACGCTGCAACCATTATCTAAACAATACCTTATCGTAGGGATAGCCGAGCGAATGCGCCTGTCATCGGTTATGTTTAAAAACTCATCTTGCGGGACATTGAAATCACAGCGGATAAACACCTTTTTGTCCGCTAAATTTAAATCCTTTATCGAAATAATATCACTCATCGCATCACCCACACAGCCATATCTACAAGGCGAGACGAGTAGCCCCACTCATTGTCATACCAAGCGATGACTTTAACAAAATCATCGCAAATCACTTGTGTCAAATCACTCGCCACAACCGCTCCATAAGAAGAGCCGATGAAATCAGAACTCACGCGCTCATCATCATCGACCATCAAAAGCCCTTTTAAATTTGAATTTGCAGCTTTTCTAAACGCTTCATTTAGCTCATCTTTGCTTGTTTTTTTGCCAAGCTGTGCCGTTAAATCCACGCTTGATACATCAATCACAGGCACGCGCATACTCTGTCCGTGCAGCTTGCCGTCAAGCTCTGGCATAACAAGCTTCATCGCCTTTGCCGCGCCTGTTGAGGTGGGGATTATGTTTTGTGCGGCTGCGCGTGAGCGCCTTTTGTCGCGCGCTTTTGCATCGATGAGACTTTGCCCGTTTGTGTAGGCGTGAATGGTGCTCATCAAGCCCTTTTGTATGCCAAAATTATCCTGCAACACGCGACAAACAGGACCCAAGCAGTTTGTCGTGCAGCTTGCATTTGAGATGATAGGCTCGCCATCATACAAGTGCGCATTGACGCCCAGCACAAAAGTAGGCGTGCTATCCTTTGCGGGAGCGGACATAATGACTTTTTTAATGCCCTTGTCGATGAATTTTTGGCACTTTTCCATAGTTAAATGTGCGCCCGTGCATTCTAGCACCACATCAGCCCCGCACCCAGCAAAGTCTAAATCGCTGATTTCACGGCTTTTGAAAACCTTGATTTTCTTGCCGTTGATGAGTAAATCATCGCCCGCAACGCTTACTTGCCCCGCAAAAGCCTTATGCACGCTATCATACTCAAACAAATAGCGCGTAAGCTCTATGTCTGTGGTGTCATTTATCGCCACTAGCTCGACATCACTTCGAGCTAAAATGATACGAGCCACGCACCTACCGATACGCCCAAAGCCATTTATCGCAATTTTTGTCATTGATTTAACTTCCTTTAAATTTTAATGCTAGAATTTTACAAAAAAAAGGTTAAATTTTTGATGAAAATCGCACTTTTTGGCGGAAGTTTTGACCCGCCGCATTTAGGACACGCTAGCGTTGTAGAAAATGCCCTGAAAAGCCTAGATATAGACAAACTCATCATTATGCCTACCTTTATAAACCCCTTTAAATCGGGCTTTTTCGCTGATGAAAAACGCCGATTTGCGTGGGCGCAAAGGGTTTGGGGGGATTTAGAGCGGGTAGAAATTTGTGATTTTGAGATAAGGCAAAACCGCCCTGTGCCGAGCATTGAAAGCGTTTTATACCTGCAAAAGCTCTATAATCCAAGCAAATTTTATCTCATCATCGGGGCTGACCACTTGCAAAGCCTTGAAAAATGGCACGAATTTGATAGACTCAACACCCTTGTGGAATTCATCATCGCTAAACGGGGCAAGATAGCCGTGCCGCCAAATTTCAAGCAACTCAACACGCAAATTGATATTTCATCGTCATTGATAAGGGCGAATTTAAGCGTGAGCGACATTTGCCCGCAGATTGCTGACGAGGCAAGGCGGTATTATGCGAATTTAAGCAAGGAGACAAGGTGAAAGAACGAGTAGAGGCGATAAGGCGGATTTTGGACGAGAAAAAGGCTGAATTTATCGAGCTTTTTGATATGAGAGGCGGGGATTATTTCGTGGATTTCGTCATCATCGCTACAACGATGAGCCAGAAGCACGCATTGAGCTTAATCGATGAGCTAAAAACAGCCTTAAAGCCCTTAAACGAGGACTTTTTAAACATACAAAGCTCAGAAGAATGGAGCGTTATTGATTTAGGCGACATTATCATACACCTTTTAAGCGAAACCTACCGCGCCAAATACCGCATAGAAGAGCTTTTAAGCGAGCTTAAAAGGCTACAATGACGCTAAAAAGCACTTGCGATGACACTGCGTGGCGTTAAAATTTACTCATTTGCCTTAAAACAAAGCTGAATTTGAATTTTTTTTGAATTTTTGTTATAATTTGCGCTTTTGAGTGTCTTTTTAAGCCAAATTCTAAATTTAAGCGAATTTTGGGTAAATTTTAAGCAGAAAAAAGCACAAATTCAAGCATAAAATTCATATTTTTAAGCTTTATTTAAGGAAAACAATGAGAGTTTTTATCATTTTAGTCGGTATCCCTGGTTCTGGCAAAAGCACGCAGATAAAGCGTTTGGGCTTGGAGCATTTGACATTAAGCCCTGATGAGCTTCGCATAAGAAACGGCGCACTTTGCGGCAAGAGCATTACTCCGCTTGCTGATGCTATGGTGTGGGCGCAGCTTAGAAAAATGCTTTGCAACCGCTTTAAATTTGGGCTTACAACTATCTTTGACTCCACAGGGCTTTCAAGCTCTGTAAATGAATTTGCCGAGCTTGCTAAGGCTTTTCGCTACCGCGTTTTGTATGTGAAATTTGACAAATTCAGCCTTGAAGAATGCGTGCGAAATGTCCGCTCGCGTGAATTTAACAGCGACTTGCCTGAAAGCGTGATTTTTAACTTTTACACAAGAATGCAAAATTTCACCCGTCAAAGCAATGTTTGCGACAGCATTGAAAGCGCGCTAAAATGGGAAAATTTTTACAAAATCAGCCTTGATTATGACAAGATAAAGGTTTTGCCCGATTTGCACGGGTGTTATGATACTTTGGCGCAGTTTGCAAGGGCTGAAAATTGGTTTAAAGATGAAAGCATAGGCTATGTGTTTTTGGGGGATTATATTGATAGAGGAAATCAAAACTACGAAATGGTAAATTTTCTTTGTGAATTTGCGACAAAAGAAAATGTGTATTTTCTCTGTGGCAATCACGACACAAGGCTCTTTGAGTGGGCGTTTGACATAAATCACACTCCGCCAAATTCGTTTAAAGAAAGTATAGCTGAGATAGAGACAAAATGCAAAAAAATAAATGAACTCAAAAAGCGACTCCGCAGCGTGTCAAACAAATTTCGCTCTTATATTTGGGCTGAATTTAAGGGGGATGAGTATTTTTTCAACCACGCTGGCGTGGAAAAAATGGATACAAGTTTGCCCGATGCTTATTTGCTGGGCGTTTTGACACAGGGAGAAAGCGAAAATGCTTATTTAGACTATGTAAAAATCGGCAACCGCTGGGCGAAAAATCACCCAAATATCACGCAGATTTTTGGACACCGCAATGTCTTTGCTTTAAGCGACTTTAAAATCAACGAGCGTTGCTACTGCTTGGAGTGCGACATAGAAAGTGGCGGCAAGCTCGCTGTTTTGAGCCTACCAGAGCGCAAACTTGAATTTTATGACAATCTCCAAAGCCAACTTTGCGAGCAAACAAGCCGAAAAAGCGCGAATTTAATCAACGAAAAACGCTTTGAAAAACAAGGCATTTACTCTGTAAATTTCAGCGAGGCGGTGTTTTTTAACCGCCTTTGGACTTCTCAAACCATCAAGGCGCGCGGGCTTTTTCGCTACATAAATGATGATGAAATCGCAGGGCGCAGTTATGATAAATTTTTTAATTACGAAGAATTTGAAGGCGTGCCGAATTTAGAGGATTTTAAGTATCCTGTCAAGGTATGGCGCAAGGAAAATGGGCATTTGCTGCTGACTTTTTTTAACAAATTCACAAAAGAGCTTGAATTTGCAACCAAATCAAGCGTAGGCAAGCCGATGAACGACAACGCCAAAGCCCTTTTTAGCGCAGAACAAATCGCTATCATCAGCGAATTTTGCAAGGCGCAAAACGCCACTTGTTTGTGGGAGGTCATCAGCAAAAAAGACGACAAACACCCCATAGTTTATGATGATGAGGCGGTTTTTTTACTCAATATCGTGGAAAATGTGGAGCAAGAGCGGCTTTTGGATTACAAACTTGCCGACATTTTGGGCGGTGCTGCTAGGGGAGTTTTAAAGGACAAAGCACTTTTGGGCGAAATTTCAAATTTAGATGAGTTAAAATCCTATGTAAAGGATTTTTTCGCAAGCTGGGAGATAGAGTATGAGGGCGTGGTTTTAGAGGGCGCAAATGGCGTTAAACTCAAACTCAAAGGCAACTTTTATCAGCTTAAAAAAATGCTTCGGGCTTGTTCGGGCGGCGGGTTTCCTAAATTTAGCCACAGCAAAGAGTTAGAAAAACTTGCCCTTAAAGCCATATCTTTGGGGCTTTTACCCAAATGGCGTGAGCTGAGCGTGGAGCAGGTGGCAAATTTATGCGAGTAGGGTTTGCAAAAGGTTTGCAAAAAGTGCAAGCGGCGATAAATTTACGCCTTAAAAGTGCGAGCATAAAAGCAAATTTAAGTGCATAAAAGCGTGTTGTGAGCGTTTTAGGGCTTATTTTTTTCAAGCAGCTTTTTTAAGATGAGTTTTCCTACCTCAACGCCGGGCTGGTCGTAGGTGTTGATACCAAGCATTATGCCACAAGCTGAGGTAAAAAGCTCATAATGATACATTAAATACCCTGCGTGCCACGCATCAAGCCTTTCAAGCTCTATCAAATCCACGCTTAAATTCTCAGCTCTTAAAGCCTGCAAAGTCGCATCGCACTGCGCGTTTAAAAGGCTGTGTAAATTCACGCCATTTGCAAAATCACAACCCTGCAAAAACGGCAGGCTAAAATCAGGCACGGCTGGGGATTTTTCAGCATTTAGCACCTTTAAAAAGGTGATAGTTTTATCCTTTGGTCCTTCCATTATGAGCTGCAAAAAGCTGTGCTGGTCGCGCGCGCCGATGAGAGCGATGGGCGTAAGCCCTACTCGCTTGTAGCCTTGCTTTTTGCCAAGACTCTCAGCGATGAGCTGGACAAACCATTCATTAAAGCCCTTAAAAGCGTCTCCATAGCTGAAAAGCACATTGATATGGGCGTTTTTGTGCGTGCAGTAATGATAGGCTTTTTGCAAAATTTCATCTTTTTTGTGCGTGAAAAAGTCCTCATAGCAAGCCTTTGCGCCCTCTAAAAGCCCTTTTGCGTTGTAGCCACAAATGACAAGCGGCACTATGCCTATGGCTGAAAGCACGCTGAAACGCCCGCCCACATTTTGTGGGACAAAAAAGCTGTAAATTCCAAGCTTGTCGCCTAGCTGATGAAGCTTTGAATTTTCATCGGTGATAAAGACAAAATGCTTTTTTAGCTCGCTGTTTTCGAGCTTAAAATGCGCTATTAAGAGCTTAAAAAGCGACACTACCTCGATAGTCGTGCCTGTTTTACTTGAAATGATAAAAAGCGTGTCTTTTAAATTCAGCTTTTTTATGGTTTGGGTGAAAGTGTGCGATGAAGTGTTGTCGATGATGAAAAGTTCGCGTTCATTGCTCTTTTCGTCAAACAAAAAGTCTTTTAACGCCTTTACACCGCAGCTTGAACCGCCCATTCCTATGAGCAGGACTTTTTTGATATGCTCTTTGTCTTTGATGAATTTTTCGCTTTCTTTGATGAGCGCGAGCGAAGTGTCCATAAGATGATAGTAGCCTACCTCGCCGCTTTGGCGTTCATCGTTCATTCTGCTTGCATAAGCTAAAATGCCGTTTAATTTCTCTTTTTCAAAAAATAGCGTGTGTTTTAGCATAGACTTTTCTTGTAAAAATAATTTGTCGCTTCCACAAAGCCCTCCACAGAACCACAATCAAAGCGTTTGCCTTGAAATTTATAAGCTAAAACCATTCCGTTTGTAGCCTGTGCTAAAAGCGCGTCAGTAAGCTGAATTTCGCCGTTTTTGCCCGCCTTTGTGTTTTGCAAAATGCCAAAAATGTCGGGCGTTAAAATGTAACGCCCGATGATAGCAAGGTTGCTTGGGGCTTCTTTTACACTTGGTTTTTCTACCATTGAATTTACCATTATAATGTCATCTTCCACAGCATTTCCCGCGACAACGCCGTAGTTTGAAATCTGCTCTTTTGGCACTTCCATTACCGCAACAATGGTGCAGCGGTATTTTTCGTAAATTTTTACCATTTGCGCCATCACGCCAGCACCTTCTTCATTGACACACAAATCATCAGCTAAAATCACCCCAAAAGCTTCATCTTGCACAAGCGCCTTGCCTTTAAGCACGGCATCGCCTAAACCGCGCATTTCATTTTGCCTTGTAAAGGTAAAGGTGCAGCGGTTGATGAGCGTGCGAATTTCAGCGAGCAAATACTCTTTTTTTGTGCCTGAAATTTGATGCTCTAACTCATAACTTATGTCAAAATAATCCTCCAAAGCCCGCTTGCCACGCCCCGTTACAAAGCCCATAGTGTCCATACCAGCTTCTAATGCTTCATCAACCCCATAATGAATAAGCGGCTTTGTGAGTATGGGAAGCATTTCTTTTGGCAGGGTTTTGGTGGCGGGCAAAAAGCGCGTGCCGTATCCTGCTGCGGGAAAGATACAAGTTTGAAGCATAGTGTGTCCTTTTTTGCTGAATTTATCAAAAATTTAGGGTTGATTATAGCAAATTTTTGGTTATTTTACAAAAAAATTTAATTTTGCGTTTTGTTTGTTGTCATTTATCATCGTGGATAAATTTTGCAAAAATTGCGTGGCAAGGGGTAGAATTTGGGTAGAATTTAAGTGCTTTGTTTGTCCGCAGGGCTAACTCACACCCCCGCTTTCGCGGGGGAGACTTTAATAAGCCTTGACAATTATTACACAAAGTAGTATAATAATGACTATGAGTTGCAGCATACTCACTTCACCTCACTTTCTTGGGCGAGTTTTCAGCCACAGGGTTGCAGCCCTGCGGCTAACCCCACTTGCCATTATATCCACAAAGCTTAAATTTATGATGAATTTGCGTTGCTTTTTAACCCTTTGCCGTTGATGAGATAAATCGCGCAAATTGCCAACGCTGTGCCAAAAAGCGTGAGTAAGGACGGCTTTTCTCCAAGCACGAAATAACTGCAAATCAAAGCACTTGCAGGCACGAGCAGCATAAAGGAATTCGCCTTTGCCGAGCCAAGCTCTTTGATACCAAGATAATAAATGCTTGTCCCCACAAGTGTCGATAAAATCGCCACGCAAAAAAGATGAAACCAAAAGTGCAAGGGCGCTTCAAAGAGAAAATAAGTCGCAGGCTCAAACCAAATCGGCACGAAAGCCACAAGGCTAAAAAGCGTAATGTAAAAATTCATCACCAAAGGGTTGGTGCGGATTTTTTGAGTGAAAATACTCATCAAAGCCCAGTCAAAGGCGCACAGGACAAAAAAGGTGTTAAATTTTCCAAACAGCTCATCAACAGAGCCTAAATTCAGCAAGAAAAAGCCACTGATTATCCCCAAGCAAAGCCCGATGATTTCGTTTTTTGGCACTTTTTGCAAGCTGCGCTTTTGCCAAAAGATGATGAAAAGCACGAGCAAATAAGTAAAAATCGGCGTGAGCGTGGTAACAAGCACGCCGCCCTTGCCCGCTTGCCCGTAATTAAGCGCGGCAAAGTAAAGCACGGAGTAGATGACATTGCAAATGCTTGCCAGCACTATCCATTTGATGAATTTGCGCGGGGTTGTGAGTGGAATTTTTAGGATTAAAAGCAAAACAAACAAGCCCACAAGCACAAAGAAAAATCGCCAAAACGCTATGGTATAAGCATCGCTGTAAGCTACTAGCACCTTTGAGCTAGCCCACGACAAGCCCCAAAAAAACATAGCCAACGCCATTAAGGCGTAGAGAAATTTAGGCGAATTCATAGGGTGATTGTATAATTTTTTGCTTGCAAATTCAATGCTTTTGCGCGACTTTTGTGAATTTTAACCCAAAAGCGTCAAGGATTTATCCCGCTAGCGTTGTCTTGACTTGAAGTGGTGTTGTTTGGGTCGTTAAGTGAGGTGTTGAAATTTGAATTTGCAGGATTTTGGTTCAAATCATTTGAATTTGCCTCGCTAGTAGCTTCACTTTGCGGCTTTGTCGCGTTGTTTTCTCGCACTTCTTTGATGAGCAAGGTTAGCTCGCTTGCCTTTTTTGGCTCCATTTTAGCAAGCACGCTTGAAATTTTGCGCGATTCTAGGGTAAGGATTACCTTTGTAGCCTCGCTTGCTGGCATTTCGTTCAGCACTTGCGCCACAGCAGCATCTTTCATCTGTGAGTAAATCTCTCGCACCCTGTCGCCTTTTTTCTTGTCGATTTCCCCTAAACTCTGGCGGTTCATCATCATAATGCGTTCATTTTCCGCCCTTGTCGCTTCTATCTTTGCCAAAGTCGCGTTTATGTCGCGTTCTTTTCGCACTAAATCGTCCATTTTTTGCTTTTGTAGGGCTTCAAATGAGCTTTTGTAGGCTTCTAGAGCTTGTTTAGCTTCGTTTGCCTGCCTTGTTTGGATTTCAAGCTGGCGGCGTTTGTTTTCAAGGTAGCGTTCCTCATCACTTGCGCTAAATGAAACATTTGCGCCCAAAACAAGCAACAAAAAAGCGATTTTAAGCCTCTTCATTTTCTTTCCTTTCCCTAAAAAACTTGCTCGTGGCTATGTCATCAAGTGCCTTTTGCTCGGCTTTTGCAAGCTGTTTTTGATACTCTTTTAAATCCTGCGTTTCTAAATACTTGATTTTTTCGTAATTTAAGTGTGCGTTTTTGTAAAGGTGCTGATAGTGGTTGCACTCGTTTTTGGAGAGATTTACGCGCTCTTGGGCGGCGTCTTTAATGTCTTTGGCTATGTTTTTAAAGCTCAAACTCTCCCTTAAAAGCTGCACTGAGCCGCTTTGTGGCAAGGATATGCTCAAATACTCAGCTTTTGCTTGCATTAAGGCGGCTTCGTTGCTGCGCTGCCTTTGCTTTGCGGCTGCTAGGTTGTTCTCAGCTTTGTCAAGCTCTTGCTTTTTGATTTTCACCACTTGCGAATACTTGCTTTTCATAGGACTATGGTGTCATCTCTTTCTGGGCTTGTGGATATGTATTTGACTTTCACGCCCGTTAAATCCTGCAAAGCCTCGACATAGGCTTTGGCATTTTGTGGCAAATCGCTAAATTTACGCACCTTGCTTACCTTGTCCCAGCCCGCAAATTCAGCGTAAATGGGCTTGACATTTTGCAAATCATAAGGCACGAAATCAATCTCTTTGCCCTCATACTCATAAGCTCGGCAAATTTTCACCTTTTCAAAGCCGTCTAAAACATCAAGTTTCATCAACGCAAAGCCATCAAGCCCGTTTAGCCTTGCCGTGTAGCGCACAGCCACAGCATCAAACCAGCCACAACGCCTTTTGCGCCCTGTGCTGACACCGATTTCTTTGCCGATTTGCGCGATTTTCTCGCCCGTTTGGCTTAAATCCTCACTTGGAAAAGCCCCATTTCCCACGCGCGTGGCGTAGGCTTTGATGATACCGATGATAGTGCCTGCATCTTTTGGATTTAGCCCTAAACCTGTCAAAGCCCCTGCTGATATGGTGTTGGAGCTTGTAACGAAAGGATAAGTGCCGTGGTCTATGTCAAGCATAGAGCCTTGTGCGCCCTCCACAAGCACTTTTTTGCCGCTGCTTAAAGCCTGCCACAGCATTTGCGTGGTGTCGGCGATGAAAGGGGCTAGGATTTCTTTATACTGCTGCAAGTCTTGCAAAAGCGAATTCGCGCTTGGAATTTCTATGTTTAAGCCCTTGAAAAAGGCGGCATTGTCTTTAAAGTCGTTCATTAGGGCTTCGCAAAGTTTCTTTGGCTCTAAAAGCTCGCTCATTCGGTGTCCTGCTCGGCTTACCTTGTCCGCATAGCTCGGTCCTATGCCCCTGCCTGTCGTGCCTATGGCTTGGTTGCCCTTTTTTTGCTCTCTTGCCTTGTCGATGAGCGCGTGATGAGCTAAATTTAAATGCGCCCTATTGCTGACATAAAGGCGGTTTTTCAGCTCTTTAAACTGCGACATTTCGTCTATAAGGGCTTCTGGGGACACTACAACGCCGTTACCGATGATATTTACGCACTTTTCGTGTAAGATACCTGAGGGGATTAAGTGCAGCGCGTAACGCACGCCATTTACCCAAATCGTATGCCCTGCGTTGTGTCCGCCGCCACTTCGACATACAAAATCATACTCCGCACACAGCCTATCGACTATCTTGCCCTTGCCCTCATCGCCCCACTGCACGCCTACGACAATATCTGCTTTACTCATTTTCGCTCCGTTATTCTTTAAACAGCTCGCTATGCGAACCGACTCTTAAAACGCTCAACCTTAACTCTTGGCGCACTTTTTTATACACCAAAAGTAAATTCGGCTTTATGTGGCATTCTCTAAACCCCTTTAAGTTGCCTTTGAGTTCGTGGTCTTTAAATTTTAACTCCAAATTCTCATCATTTGCTAGCCTGTCAATAACACAAGCTAAGGCTTGCAAACTCTCTTTGTCAAGCTTTTTAACCGCTTTTTTATAGTCCTTTGAATAATAAATGTCAAATTTCACCCAAAATGTCCTCGTGCATTTGCTTTGCACTTTTGTAGGCTTTGAGCGTGCCGCTTTTAATGTCTTTTTGGATTTGTTTCTCAGCCTTTAAAACGCTTTTTTCAAATTTGCTTAATTTCGCTTCTTGCACCTTGCATTTGGCGTTTATAGCTTTGGCAAAGGCTTTTAAACTTGGCACAAATTCAGCCTGCACATTTTCCACGACTAAGGTCATTTCGCCCCTTTCTTAAAATTTTGAGTTATTTTACCCAAAAATTTGCTTAAAATTCAGCTTTTTGTAAATTTTTACTCTTAAATTCAAACTTAAAGCTGAATTTCGCGCCCAAAAAGGGCTTGAAAAAAGCATTTGTCGCCTTTACACAAGCCCTAGCCTTTACTCAAAATCTTTTTTAGGATGCACGAAAATGCTGTCTCTAAACACTTCGATTTTTGGCTCATCAACCGCATAAGCACGAATTTCTATCGGCAAAATCGTGTCTTTGTCGCTAAATTCAGCTAAATTTTTGTTGGCTTGTAGCTCCACGACTTGAAAGGTTTGCTTGCCAGCCCTTAATTTAAAGGGCTTTGTGGGGCGCACTATGCTTAAAGCGTCCTTTTTGCCATCAACTTTTACTTCAAAATAGTAGCTATGCTCTTTTTTGTCAGTGTTATGAAACAAAAACCTATACGCATTCCTTACCACTGCACCATCTTCGCTTTTCTTTATACTGTAAAGCTCGGTGTCTCGGTTAATGTCAAGTAGCATATACTCTTTTTTGCTGCTCATTACGCTAAATGCGATGATGACGATGAGCAAAACCACGCAGTAGGCGATAGTGCGAAAGCGTAGGTATTTTGTAGGCACGCGTTTTTGGGTAGCTTCAAAGCTCGTCCAGTTGATAAGACTTGCTCGCCCGAGCTTATCTTGCATCACAGAACAAGCGTCCGCGCACTCTAAACAATTTATACATTCTAACTGCATACCGCGCCGAATGTCAATGTGCGTAGGACATATCGCCACACAGGCTTCACAGCCTATACACTCGCCTTGTGGCGGCTTTTTGTAAAGTTTTGTCGCACCCTCAAACACCTTGCCGCCGCGGTTTTCATCATAAATAACTTGCAAGGTATTTGTGTCAAACATAACGCTTTGCACCCTTGCATAAGGGCAAATATACACGCAAAAATTCTCTTGTAAAAAGCAAATATCAAGCGTAAAAAGCAAGCTCGCGATGATGAGAATGCCTAGCAAAAGCCTATGTTCTGCGGGGTTTTGAATGTAAGCAAAAAAGTCCTCAGGCGGCACAAAATACCAAAGCAAGTTGCTAACCGCCACGAGCGCGATAGCGTAAAAAAGGCACACGGCGATGAATTTTTTAAAGCCGTTTGCACTGCTTAACTTTTGCTTGTTTTTGATGGAGCTGTGAATTTTAAGCAATTTGGTTTGAATCAAATCCCTAAAAATCACGCGGAAAATGCTCTGCGGACAAGCCCAAGCGCACCAAATGCGCCCCGCTAGCGTGGTAACGAAAAATATCGTCAAAAAAAGCCCGATAAGCACAAAGGGCATCAAATAAAGCTCTTGCGTGTCAAAGCTTATGAAAAACAAGTCAAGTCGCTTGTGGTCAAAGCTGAGCAAAAAGAAGTGGTTGCCGTTGATACGCACAAAGGGCAGCGTGAGCGCTACTAAGGCGATGAGCGCATAGGCAAAATAACGCTTTTTAGCGTAGTTTGTGATATGCGGGCGCATACTCACACACGAAGAGCTGGAATTTGCGCCTTGTGTGCTGCTTGCGTTTAAATTCTCGCTTGCTGCGGGATTTGGCTCAGCACTTTGGCTTAAATCCTGTGAGCTTGCGCTTTGAGTGTTGTTTGGTTCTTGCATTTTTGTCCTTTTGGCTTAAATCAAACTTTAAGGCTTGATTTAAGGTTTTAAATTTAAAATTTTAAGCAAATTTAAGTCAAAATTTTGCTTTTTGATTTAAAATCGCTTAAATTTTTGTAAATTCTAACTCAATTTTCGTTTAATTTTGCTATCATTTTGTCAAATTTATGAAAATCCTTGTGTAACTTTGTCGCATTGTAACAAAAATTCAAACTTTTTCCTTGACAAAGACTTAAATTTAGCTATAATATGCTTTTAACGAACTTAAAATTTAAGGATAAATAATGAAAGCAATCATCACAGCACTAGGCTTTGCCCTGCTTGTAAGCGGGTGTGCGGGAAGCTTTGAGAAGTATTTTGACCAACAGCAACAAAGCGGATACAGCGAACAGGATTATTACGCTGATGATGGCTATGTCGTGCAAGAAGAAATCGTGCAAGAACCAGCCGTAACCTACACGCCCACAGAAGAAGAGTGGCAATGGGAGCGTGTAAATTGCGCTTATGCGCCCATCGCAGAGGACGCTAATGTCGATACGCAAGGCTGCGGCAACCCTTATGGCGTAACGATTAGGGCGCGAAATTTAAAGGTTGCTTACTATCGATATTTAGCTTATGACAGGCAAAGCGAGTATCCGCTTTATCACAGGCTTGTCAAAAAGCTGCCACAAAATGACTACACTTACAACTACAAGCCAAGCGCGCTTGATGATGACTGGTTTGGCACAAAATACGAGTATAAAGGCGCTAAACAGCTTTTTATCACCATACAAGATGAGGATTGCAGACACCAGCAAGATTATCTTAAATTCTACGATTTGGGTAATGGCAAGGTGAGAATCATCAGCGCACAAGACCCGTGCTGATTTGCTTAATGAATTTCGCGCTCAAAGTAGGGCGCGGATTTATCTTAAATTTATCGCTTAAATTCAGCTTTCTTTTTAAATTCAGCAATTTGCTTTTTTAAATTCGGCTTTAAATTCATCGTTATGCTTGAATTTATCTTAAATTTGCCTTTTTGAATTCGCCTTAAAATTCATCATCATTTTTTAAATTTGCTTTTAAAAATTTAGATTTTTTTGAATTTGCCTTGAATTTTATCTATGTTTGTGTGAGCGTGCGGGCTTTTGCTGATAATTTTACCTTTTGCAATGAATGCGAATTTTTGATGAAATTTAAATTTTGGGGGGCAAAAAATTTTTGCATTTGTAATTTTGCGTTTAACTTTTTAGGTTAAATTTACGCTCAGATTTTATTTTGGAGGAAAAAATGAGTCTTTATGAAAGAGATTATGCCCGTCAGGGCGAACAAACCCGTGAAAGCTCCGCGCTTTCAGCCTTTATCAAGCAAACTTACCAGCTTTTTGCGGCTTCGCTTTTGGCTGGGGCTGCGGGAGCTTATGTAGGCGTGCTTTACGCTGTGCCTATCTTTGCTAAGCTTGGAATGGCTGCGCCTTTTATCATTTTAGGCGTGGCTTTGGTGCTGTTTTTTGCGATGAGAGTGAGCCTGCACAAAAGCCCGCTCAATCTCGTGCTGCTCTTTGCCTTTACTTTCATCTTGGGGCTTGGGCTTACGCCGCTTTTGTATGCGGTTTTGGCTTCAACTAACGGCGGCGTGATAGTCGCGCAAGCCTTTGCGCTCACAGCTGTGGCTTTTGGGGCGTTAAGCATTTTTGCGATGAACACAAAGCGCGATTTTACCACTATGGGAAAAATGCTTTTCATCACGCTCATCGTGGTGATTTGCGCGATGATTATCAACATTTTCACACAAAGCCCTGTGTTTGCGCTTGTGATTTCATCTGTGGCGGCGATTTTGTTTAGCTTTTACATTTTGCATGACACGCAAAACATTATCCGCGGCAACTACGCTCACCCTATCGAGGGCGCTGTGGCTTTGTATTTGGACTTTATCAACCTTTTTGCAAGCCTACTTCAAATTTTGGGGCTTACAAACCGCGAGTAAAGCCCCTTACCCTTATCGCACGGCTTTTTGTCGTGTGATAAGGCGCGTTTTGGCTTATCGTGGCAAAAAATTTCACATAAATTTAAAACTTTTTTAAAATCCGCCTTAAATTTAAGGATTTTTCGCTACAATACCTTTTTCAAAACAAAATTCAAAGGAAATTTATGACAAGCGTTTTTATCGTATTTCAAGTGCTTTTAGTGGTGTTTATCACTATCGCGGTGCTTTTGCAAAAGAGTTCAAGCATAGGGCTTGGCGCGTATAGCGGGAGCAATGAAAGCCTTTTTGGGGCAAAGGGACCTGCGGGATTTTTAGCGAAATTCACCTTTATTTTGGGCTTTTTGCTTGTGGCAAACACCATCGCGTTGAGCTATTTTTACAACACCGCGGGCAAGGACTCTGTGGCTGAGAAAATCGCCACACCAAGCGCGCCAGTTGCGCCGCAAGCCCCACAAAGTGCGCCAAATGCAGGCGAAAATTTAGCGCCACAAGCCCCACAAGGCGTGAATTCAGCTCCAAATTCAGCCCCGCAAGACGAGCAAAATTCAACGCAAAAGTAAGGATAAACAATGCTTGATGAGATTTACACCAAACAAAAAGCGCAGGGCGAAAAGAGCCTTGAAGCCCTGAAAAAAGACTTTACCACGATACGCACGGGCAAGGTGAGCATAAACATACTCGACCACATTAGCGTGGATTATTATGGCACGCAAACGCCCTTAAATCAAGTAGCTACCATACTTGCAACCGATGCAAGCACCATCAGCATAAGCCCTTGGGAAAAATCAATGCTTAAAAGCATAGAAAGCGCCATAGCTGCGGCAAATATCGGTGTCAATCCAAACAATGACGGCGAGGCTGTGAAGCTCTTTTTTCCGCCGATGACAAGGGAGCAAAGAGAAGAAAACGCCAAGCACGCTAAGGCTATGGGCGAAAAGGCAAAGGTAAGCGTGCGAAATGTCCGCAAGGACGCAAATGATGGCATTAAAAAGCTTGAAAAAGACAAAGCCATAAGCGAGGACGAGGCGAAAAAGGCTTATGATGAGGTGCAAAAGCTCACGGACGGCTTTATCACAAAAATCGATGAGCTTTTCAAAAACAAAGAAAGCGAACTTTTAAAAGTATGAACATAGAAGCCATTTACAAAGAGCATAACGCCTTTTTGCAAGGGCATTTTTTGTTAAGCTCGGGCAAGCACTCAGGCTTTTACCTGCAAAGCGCAAAGGTGCTTGAAAACCCCATTTTAGCGGGCAAACTCTGCGACAAACTTGCCAGCGTTATCAAGGGTGCGGACTTGGAATTTGACAGCATTTGCTCGCCCGCACTTGGCGGGATTTTAGCAGGCTATGAGCTAGCGCGTGCTTGTGAAAAACGCTTTATTTTCACAGAGCGCGTTGATGGCGTGATGACTTTAAGGCGTGGCTTTGAGGTGAAAAAGGGCGAGAAATTCATCGTTTGCGAGGACATTATCACCACAGGCGGCTCGGCTTTGGAGAGTGCTTTGGTGTTAGAGGGTTTAGGCGGCGTTGTCGTGGGCTTTGCCGCGCTTGCAAATCGTGGCTTTTGCGGGGTGAGCAACTTAGAGACAAAAAGCAAAGAAAACGCGAAACTGCCAAGCGATTTGCCCTTTTTTGCGCTGGCTAACTTTGAATTCAAAATGTATGAACCAAATGCTTGTCCGCTTTGCAAAAACGGCTCTGTGGCGGTTAAACCGGGAAGTCGGGGGAATTAAATTTTTTTTGCATTTTTACATTTTTGCAAATTCTTGTTGAATTTTTGCGTGCTTTAAATTTGCATTCTTGTAAATTTTAGCTTACCTTATTTACACAATCTTGCGAAATTTTTTAGCTTGCCTTATTGTAATTTTTTGTAAATTCTTAGCTCATTTTAAATGCTCAATCCACAAGACTAGCTTTTGTATATGAATTTAAACACTCAATTTACAAGACTTGCTTTTTTGTGAATGAAATTTTAATACTCAATCCATAAGACTTGCTTTTTTGTATGTGAATTTTAAACGCTCAATTTTTTGCAAAGGCGTGATGATAGCGCATTGTCATTTTGATTTCACGCCTTGCTCGCGATGATGGATTTTATTATACCGACTTATCTTGTCGTACTGACTAAATTCTATCATACCGATAAATTTTCATCATACTGATTTATTTTTTGTTATATTGATAAAACTTTGTCATACTGAGTGCAGCGAAGTATCCATAAATTTAAAGCGTATTTTAAAATTCTTATAGATTTTTCGCCTTAAATTTGAAGTGTATCTTAAATTTCTTTGGATTTTTCGCTACGCTCAAAATAACAAGAGTTCGCCGTCATTGTAAAACAACAAAGTCCGTTTTCTTTGTCCGTCATTGCGAGCCGTTTTCACAAAAACGGCGTGGCAATCCACGAATTTAAACGCAATTTTACCTTTGGATTACCACGAATTTGCACGCTCACGCTTTGCAAATTCTCGCAATGACAAAGTCCTTGTTATACTTATAAATTCTTTCGCATTGACTTAATCTTTGTCATACTGAGCGCAGCGAAGTATCCATTTACAAGCCTTGCTTTACAATAAAGAAAAACACCCAAGCTATGAAAATCTTTGTTTTACGATAAGCAAAACCCAACTTATGCTTTTGATTTTAAAAAGTGCCTAAATTTCAAGGCTTTTCAAAGCCTTGAAATTGCAAACGATAAATGCAAATACGCCACTTTGCCAGCATAAAACACAAAGCCCACAAATTTAACGCCATTTCAAAGCCGTGCTTATGGCGTTTTCGCAAAAGCCAAAGTTACGCTTTGATTTGAAAATCCACTAAAAAGCAGATAAATTTCTTGCGTAGCAAGCGGCATTGAAAGAGTTTTGCAGCTTTGTTTTTGTGAGAATTTAGCCTTAAATTCAGCAATGTAATTAAAAAATTTAAAAAGGCTTTTGAAAGTTTTTGTTTAAATTACTAAATTTAGCAAATCAAACCCTAAATTTCAAGTTCTATCCCCACAGGAGCGTGGTCTGAGCCAAAAATGTCATCTCTTATAAAGGCATTTTTCAAGGCTGAGCGCAAATTTTCGCTCACAAAAAAATAATCAATCCGCCAGCCCACATTTTTTTCGCGCGCTTTCATTCGGTAGCTCCACCACGAGTATCTTTGCGGCTCATCGCCGTTGATGGCGCGAAAGGTGTCGATGAAGCCAGCCCCCAAAAGTTCATCTATACACGCTCGCTCGATAGGCAAAAAGCCCGAAGTGTTAGCGTTTGCCTTGGGGTGAGTTAAGTCAATCTCTTTGTGTGCGGTATTGACATCGCCGCAAATGATGATTTTCTTGCCTTTTGCGAGCAAATCTTTCAAGTAAAGCAAGAAATCAGCATAGAATTTCATCTTATAAGCTAGTCGCTGCTCGTCTTTTTGCCCATTTGGAAAGTAAATGTTAAACAAAACTATGTCTTTAAAGCGGTGTTCTAGCACTCTACCCTCGCTATCATCGGCGAATTCACACTTTGCGCTGGTGCATTCAAAATCACACAAACTCATCACGCCAGAATACCCCGCCCGAGTAGCCGAATTTGAAAAGATATGCTTGTAGCCAAGCTCGTAAATGCCCTTTGGAAACTTGTCCTCGCTCGCTTTTATCTCTTGAAAGCCTATAAATTCAGGCTTTTCACGCTCTATCCACTCCAAGCCGCCCTTATCTGCAATGGCTCTCAGTCCATTGACATTCCACGAAATGAGTTTCATTTTTTGTCCTTTTTGCAAATTTTATCCATAAAAAGCAAAAATTTTAGTTTAAAATTTTAAATTGAGCGCAAATTTGGGCAAAAAGACGAGAATTTAACAAGCGTTCGCTTTGCTCGTTCGCAATGACGGACAAAAATCGTTTGTAGCACAATGACGGCACACTCTTGTCATTTTGAGTGGAGTGCGTTAGCACAAAGCGACCCAACAGGTTGCAAGGCACAGCCACAGCAAAAAAATCTACACTTTAAATTTGTGGATACTTCGCTACGCTCAGTATGACAAGGATTTTGAGATACTTTACTTTGCTATGCAAAGCTCAGTATGACAAGGTAAAATAAATCAGTATGACAAAAAGTAAGACTTTCGTTTTAAAAGCACCTGCCAAAGCCTTTTTGTGAAAGTTCAAAGCACTTATCACAAAAAAGTCGGCTTAAAAATTCACAAAACGCCGATTAGCCTATAAGCGTGCCGATGCCTTTGTCCGTGAAAATTTCAAGCAGCAGGCTGTGCTTAACGCGTCCGTCTAAAATATGCACCTTTTTCACGCCGTTTTCGCAAGCTTCTACGCAGGAATTTAGCTTGACAAGCATTCCGCCTTGCGTTTTTTGCGCCAAAGCCTTTGCCTCTTTTAAATTCAGCTTAGAGATGAGCGAATTTTTGTCCGCATAGTCCTCATAAACGCCCTCCACATCGCTTAAAAACACCAACTTTTCAGCCCGCAACGCCTTTGCCACCTCGCAGGCGACATCATCGGCGTTTATGTTGTAGCTGTTGTAGTTCTCGTCCATTCCTATGGGCGCGATGATGGGCAAAAAGTCCTTTTCGAGCAAGTCTTTTAGCACCTCGCTTTTGACGGCTTCGATTTTGCCGACAAAGCCTAAATTTTCATCTTTTTGCGAGCATTTAAGCAACGCGCCGTCCTTGCCGCAAATGCCTACGGCTTTGACGCCTTGACATTCTAAATTTTGCACCAAAGTTTTGTTTATGTGATAAAGTGCCATTTCAGCGACATTTACGGCTTCTTTTGAGCTTACGCGTAAGCCGTTTTTAAACGAGCTTTCAACGCCTAGTTTTTCGCACAAAGCCGTGATTTCCTTGCCCCCGCCGTGTATCAAAACAGGCTTTAAGCCCACGAGTTTGAGCAAGGCTATGTCCTGCATAACCGAAATTTTAAGCGTTTCGTTTTCCATAGCCGAACCGCCGTATTTTATCACCACTATTTTAGCGTTAAATTTGCGTATGTAGGGCAAGGCTTCGATGAGTGTGTTTGCTTTTTCTAAATATCTTTGCATTTTTTATCCTTAAAACCCAAATTCAAGCCAAGCGGGCAAAAGTGTGCCTAGCCTCCGCCAAGCGCAAATTCTACCCTTTTTTTTAAAGCCTAATCCCACTCTCAAAGACGAGTTTCATCTACTTTTTTAATCCTATGGCTGTTTGGAGCATACTATCGCTTGTGGTTATACTCTTTGAACTTGCTTCAAATCCCCTTTGCATAACGATTAAATTTGTTAGCTCCGTGCTTAAATCCGTGTTTGACATTTCAAGTTTTTGTCCCACAAAAAGAGCTGGACGAACAAGCTTGCCTTCATTGTCGTAAAGAAAGCTTGCCGCACCGCTGTTTGAAGTCGCCATAAAGTTATTTCCGCCCACCACTGCTAAGCCTTGCTCGTTGATGAAAGTATAAAGGGCGAGTTTGCCAACTGTTACGGTTTTGCCGTTGGTAAATTGCACGATGATTGAGCCGTCTTGCTCGATTTGATAGCGGTTGAAAAAGCCCTCCGCCACGCCGTTGCCACTGGATGTTATCGCATCGCTTTTGCTGTCAGGCAAGATATACACGCCGTCCCAACCCGCTCCCGTGCGGTCTGTTGATGGGCTATTTGTCGGCGTGCCAAAATTTATGTTTATAGTGCCACCTTGCGGGTTTGGCACGCTTGTGAGCGTGTTTTGTTTGAGTGAGCCAAATTTATCAAAAGTGATTTGCCCGCGTGATTCTGTGCCGATGAGCGCGCCATTGTCATCATAAACGCCCGCTACGACTTCGTAAATGAAATCATCTTTTTCAGTGCGGTTGGTGTTGGTTAAATGCAGGTTGTATTTCAAAGAACTCACAGAGCCGTCTAGGTTATACACACGCACGCCAAAAGCCTTGTCCTCGTAAGTGCTGCGCTCGCCCACTTGCGTGATACTTGCTACACTCGCACTTGCCATATCAAAGCCGTCTGTTGCGTTAAGATTTGTAAGTGAAAAGGTTTTGTCGTCATTTTTTATCGTTATTTCGTTTGTGGTTAGGGTTTTGCCGTTTTTATCTTTAAGGGTGATGACAACCCTGTCGCCATTTTGAATTTGGGCTGCAAGTGGCTTGCCGTCATCGCCTTTTGTGTCTGTTTGCGTAGCACCTGCTAAATTTCCGCTCAAAGTGCCTGTGGCAGCGGTTTTAGTTATGGTTGGTAATTGATTTTCGGCAATCGTTATGTCGTTTTGTCCGTCTTTTTTGATTTTTGCGCTTTTAACCGTAACTTTTGTTGAGTCAAAGGTATCGGGCAGAGTTATCTCGCCTGTGAAATTTAAATTTTCATCAAGTTGAGCGGTGTAGGTTTTTTCAGTGGCTGGGTCTTTGCCGTCTGTTAAAGTTATTTCTACCGTGTCGCCTTGTGCGCCTTGTCCGCCTGCTTGCATAGTGCCGCCAAAGGTAACCTTTACATTTGTCGGCTTAAAAGTCGCTATGCTGGTAGTGCCATCTGCTTGCGTTAAATTTAAGCCCGTTTTTTGCGTAGCCGTGTTAAGCACAGCACTAATCGTGCCTTTAAAGGTAGCTTGTGTGGTTACTTCTGGAAAATAATACATATTTTTGCTCGGCACGAAAAGCTTTGTTTGCATAGTGCTTGGAGCTATGGTAAAGTCTTGGTTGGGGTTATTGACGGTGTAGCCACTTGTAACCAAATTATTTGTGCCGTTTAGCCGTCCCATAGCCTGCGCTACCCTGTCGCTAAACTGAGTCGGCACTAGGTTAGGATTTACCGTGCCTAGCACGAAGTTGCCCGAAGCATCGACAAGATAGTTGTTTCCGTCTCGCGTGAATTCGCCATTTCTTGTGTAGTAGGTTTGACTAAACCCACGCACGCCAAAAAAGCCCTTGCCCATAAGCCCGACATCAAATTCGCCCTCTCCGTCCGTAAATGAGCCTTGCTCATAAACAACCTTGCTGGCTGAAAGTAGCGAGCCGCTGCCTATCTCTGCTGGGTTGGCTGAGCGCGAAACCACGCGCTGATAAAAAATGTCAGCAAATTCAGATGAAGTGCGCTTAAAGCCTATGGTATTGACATTAGAAATGTTATTTGCCGTTATATCCACGCCTAAATTCTGCGTTTTAACGCCATTGACTCCGTTCCAAAGCGACTTCAACATAGTTTGCCCTTAACTCAACTGCGAAATGTCGCTGAAATTCACTTCTTTGCCCGCGATGACGAGTTTGAGCGTGCCGTCTTTGAATTTCACGGACTCCACAGGATATGAGCCATAAGTGCTTGTGCTTGTGCCACCATCGACATCAGTGTAAGAAGTTTTCATCGAGTATTTGCCCGCACCCGCGAAAGTGCCATCATCTTTGCGTCCGTCCCAGCCGATGACATTTGTGCCGACTTTGAGCTGGTCTTTGGCGACTTTTATGGATTTTACGACATTGCCTTTTGAATCAAGTATGGTAAATGTCGCTCCGTCTTTGGTTTCTTTTGGCAGATGCATTCTTACTGATATGCTTTGGGTTGAATTTTCAAGCTTAAATGTCGTGTCGCTGATAGTCGCCATTTTGCCGATGGCATTAAGGGCGGCGAGATTGCCTGTGGAATTCATAGAATCAGCAAGTTTTGTCATCGTATCAACCATAGTTTGCATTGTTTCGTTTGTGTTTTGTTGCATTTCAAGTGCCGCAAGCTGCGAAGTTTGCGTAAGCATTTTGTCCGTGTCCATAGGGTCTGTGGGGTCTTGATTTTGCATTTCTATGAGCAAAAGTTTCAAAAAGGCGTCTTTGTCAAGCATAGAATTCGTCTTTTTTGAAGACGAGCTTGTCGAATTTGTCGTGGAATTCGTGCTGTTGCTTGAATTCGTGGTGGAATTCGTGCCTGAATTTGTAGTCGAATTTGTCGTCGTGTTTGGCGCCACAGCCGTATTTGTCGAGCTGTAATAAGTGTTGTCTGTTACGGTTGCCATTTTAGCTCCTTAATTTGTCTTGTATAGCTTGGTAAGCAAATGCCGTTCCAAATTTAAAAATACTTAGCTAAAACGAATTCTAATGCGGTGTTTTGGGGGTTTATGTTTTCAAACTCTTCTTTAAAGCCGTAACCACTGCGGTTTTTGCCTTGTTGTTGCCTGTCTTTTTTGCTTTGGTCGCTGAAATTCATTTCAAGCCCCGTAAAGCCCATATTGACAAGCGAATTCTTAAATTCCGCTTGGTTTTGGATAAAAAGGTTCATCGTGCTGGTGTTGGTGTTAAAACTTATGTGTAAATTCTGCCCGCGTTGGACAAGCGTAACTTCCACTTCGCCTAAATTTGACGGATTTAAAGTAATGTTAAAGCGCGTAATAGGCGGCTTGTAAGTTTGCATTTGCTCTTTGAAATCCTGCGCGAAATTCCTAAAAGTCTCTTTGAGATTTAAATCGCTTTTAAGCTCACTGCGCGAAACTTGGCTCAAATCTTTAAGCGCGGCGTTTAGCTCGCTGTTGTCATCACTACTTATGCCAAAGTCTATTTCATCGGCTTTTGCCACTTGCTCGCTTTGTCGCTCGCTTAAAGTTTGAACGCTTGTAGTGCTTGTGGTGTCGGCGTTTAGCTTGCTTTGCAACTTGCTCATCAAACTTTCTAAATTTGTAGGGTTTTTGCTCTCAACGCTTGTGTTTGTGGCGTTTGTGCTTAAATTTTCTTTTGAAAGCTCGCTTTGCAAGCTCTTTTCAAAACTCTCTTTGCTTGTCGTGCCTTTGCTTTCTACGCTGTTTTGAGCTTTGGGCTGTGTTTTGGGCGTGATAGGCTGAATTTGTGGGCTTTGCGCCTTTTGAACCTGTGGCTCGTTTGCTTTAAGCACGCTTTGGGTGATTTTTTCATCTTTTACAACGAGCTTTTCGTCATTGAACGCAAATTTTTGACTCAGCTCGCTTTTAGTTTCTTTGCTCTCTTTTGGAGAAATCTTACTTTCTTTGTTGTCCTTGCTTTCTTTTAAGGAATTTTCTTGCGGGGCTTGATTTGCCACGCTTTTAAGGCTTTGTGCGCTTTGGGTTAAAGCACTTGCGAAAGTTTTTGGCTCGCTTTGTGGCTTGCTATCAAGTGCATTTGTGGGCGTTTGTTTTATCTCATTAGCTAGCGTTTCTTTTGCGGGCGTGCTTTTTGGCTGCTCGTTGAAAAGTGGCTTTTCATCTTTTAGCGCGGCACTTGGCTCGCTAAAAGTCGCCTTGGCGACATTTTCAAGCCCTTTGTTTAAGGCTAACTCTACCTTTGCGGACTTGGTGCTTAAATTTTGCGTTTCATCGCTGTTTAAAGGCGTTTTGCCTGTCTTGCTTTGTAGCTCATCGGCTGTGTCTAAAAGCTCGCTGAGCTTTGGTGTCGTGTTTTTTGGCTCGCTTTTAAGCACGCTTGTGTCATCATCGCTTATGCTTTGTAGCACTTTGGCAAGCAAATTTGGCTGGCTTTGCTTGGTGCTTTTGGGCGCGCTGTGGTTTGTGAGCTTGCTTTCGTTTTCTTTGATGAGCGTTGAAATTTTGGTGTTTAAAAACTCTTTAAACACGCTTTCTAAATTTTGCGTGAAAAAATTTGCCTTGTTGAGATTTGGAAAATGCGTTTTAAACTCGCCGATTTGCTCGACTTTAACATTTGTAACCTTTAAATTTAGGCTTTTGGCTATGTCTAAAAGCTCGCTTATGTTTTTCGCGCCTTTTAGGGCGTCAAGATTGCTTTGCGTTTGCACGAGCTGCTGCATTTGCGTGGAAAGATTGCCTAATTTTACTTCGCTGGCTTGAATTTGTAAATTCTCCAAAACAGAAAGGATTTGCATAAAACTCAAATTCTCAAAAAGCGCATTTTGCTCCACTTCGCCCAAAAGTGAGCCTTTTTGGAAAGAGAGTGCTAAATCCTGCAAAAGCGCCTCATCGCTTACTTGCAAATCTTGCGGTAAAAATTCGTTTGATTCGTCAAGGGCTTGCACTAAGGCATTAAGAAAGCTCGGCGCATCGCCATCTTCTGCCACATAAGGCGTGGCTGAATTCGCGCCTGTGGCGGTAAATTCAGCCTTTGGAGAGAGATTTAAAAAGCTATTTTGCGAAGTTAAACTTGCCACAAAAACCTTTCTTTTATAAAAACGCCCTTTTTGCTAAACTCGGGTAAGTCGCTCGCAAAAGTTCCTCGCAAGGCACTTTAAGCATAGTGTTTTCAAGCTCAAAGCCCTCCATCGTGTCAAGCAACTCGTCCAAATTCTTGGCGTTTTGTATTTTTTTAAAATTGTCCTCATCAGCCAAAGCGTTGCTAAGCTCTGATGATATACGAACCATTCTACCGCTTTGCTGTGATTGCAAAGTTTCAAGCAGACTCAAAGCCTGCCCCACTGCGTCATTGCTCTTGCTTATAAAAGCCTGTCCTGCTGGTCTTGACATTTTGTATCCTTTCAAACGACCTTTTTTAAGTCTTTTCAGACTCTGTATCACTTTGTAAGCAAGAAGTGTTCCAACTTTTAAATTTTCAAAGAAAATGCCATAAATGCGAGTAACAAAAAGGCTTTGCAAAAAAAGTCAAATTATTTACACTTGGTTAATGCCTTGATATTACAATAGTTTATAAAAACAAAAGGAGATGAAATGAAAAAGTGGTTCTTGTGTCTTTTGTGCTTTTGCTTTGTTTATGCAAATGATGACATTGTGATTGATGAGCATTATTTTAATCAAATGCTTTATAGTCTCATCTTTGGGGCAAGTTGTGATGAAAAAGTAGCGCATCAACACTCAGCTTTTAGCCCAAATACCATTACCGTGTATAATGGCAGCAGTATTGATGGCTTAAAATACGATGAAAACTCCAAACAAAGCAAAATCATTCGCTTTGCGGGCAATTTTTTAGTAGGCGGGATAAAAGAAAATGCAAATTTTATCAGTGCTGACAGAGCCATTTCTTACGCTCTACAAAATGACACTTTGAGCGTGAAAAGTGTTTGCGATAAGCAAAGTTTTAGCATTTTGCACTTTAAAAACGGCGATTTTAACATAAAACTAGGCACAAACCCCACAAAAGAGCTTGCCATAGTCATCAACGCAAACTCATCTATGCAAAAATACAACACCGCACTCAAAGAAATAGCCCCTTTTATCGCTCAAAATATCTTTAAAGACGGACAAAACTACGCTAAAATCTCGCTTGTGTATTTTTCTGGCTTAAATTCAACCGAGCTTGGCACATTTTATGATGAGCAAAGTTTCACAAAGGCTTTAAACAAGATAAAAAGCAAGAACTCACAGACAAAGATGCTTAATCTTTCTTTGATTAAGGCTATGTCAAATTTTACAAAGGACAATGGCTTGACAAAGGAAATTTATCTCATCAGCAACGCTGAGCCAAGCGATATGCAAAATTCTCAAAAGGTGCTTACTTTAACGAGCAATCTTAATCAAAACATAGTCAAAAACTCCAAAAACAAAGCGCAAAACCTTGTGAAAATTCACACCTTTGCTATCGGGGCTGATTTAAAATACCTTAAAGACTTAGCCCAAGCTACAAATGGCACTTATCATAATGCGGGCAATGCTTATGATTTTAAAAAGCAAATTCTTACCACAAGCAACGATGGCAAGGACTTTGATATGCGTAAAATCGACAAAGAAATAAGAATCAACAAGGCACACAAAGCCTACGACCCTGATAACCCTGATGAGTGATTTGGCTTTATCATATAAAACACGCAAGTGCGCTCTAATCAAGTTCTCTTTGCTTTGGTATTAAAGCTGTGCAAATAAGTGAGATACAAGCAATAACGCCAAAATACACAAAAAAGCCCCATTCTATGCCAAGTGCTTTAAATTGCAAGGCTACATAATTCACGCTTCCGCCAAAAAGTCCCACACTTATCATACACCCAAGTCCAGCACCAAGTGCGCGAATTTGGGGTGGAAAAAGTGAGGTTTTAGAAATGGCTGCCACAGCTGTGTAAAAACTTAACATAAAACACATAAAACAAACTATAACAAAGAGTAAAAACTCATTTGACCCGCTTAATGCTACGCTTTTTAAAGCCATAAAAAGCGGATAAGTCCCTACAAGGCAAAAACCAAGATAAATGAAGAGTGAAATTTTAAAGCCTATTTTATCGCTAATTGCGCCGATAAAGGGTATAGCCACGCACAGCACAAATAAAGAGCCTAGCATAATGTTATTAGCTAAGATTGTATCAACGCCGTTATTTATCATAAATACCTTAGGATAAACTGTGATTGCATAAAAGCCTATGGTGCAACCAGCCGTTACGCCTATTACTATTAAAAGGGCTTTGTAGGATTTAAAAAGGGCTTTAAAGCTCCCTCTATCAGCATAATTTTCAAGGACTTTATGAGAATTATCCTGTATAAAACTTCTAAAAAAGAGGCTTAAAACAGCCAAAACTCCGCCCACGAAAAATAAAATTCTCCAACCAAATTCTTGCATTTGTTTTTCATCTATAAACAAAAATAAAAGGCTAATGCTTGCCACTGCAAGAAGTTGTCCGCCGATTATGGTAACATATTGAAAGCTTGATACAAAGCCTCTTTTACCTTGTGGGGCGATTTCTGTTAAGTAAGCTGCAACTATACCAAATTCCCCGCCAACTGCTATGCCTTGAATAAGCCGCAAAAGCAGCAAAAACACCACAGCCATATCTCCAATTGCTTGTTTATCAGGTAAAAAGGCTATGCCAAAAGAACCAAATGCCATAAAGATGATAGAAACTATCATTGCCTTTTTACGCCCCTTAATGTCAGCCATTTTGCCAAAAATAATGCTTCCAACAGGCAGCATTAAAAAGCCAGCCGCAAAGACACCAAAAATTTCAATTTGCTGAAAAAGTGTTGAAGTGGCATTAGAAAAATTATGAGCAAAATACACAGCCGCAAAACCATAAATATAAAAGTCAAACCATTCAACAAGATTGCCACTACTTGCAGCGATAACAGAGTGAATTTGAGCCTTTTTGCTTAGTTTGGTTGTTTGCATTTTTGTCCTTTTTGCTGAGAATTTTAGCCAAAAATTGTAAATTTATATTTTGATAATTGCTAATTTAAATTCCACACGCAAAATTTTTGCCCGTTTAGCATTTGATTAAAAGCAAATTTAAATTCACAAAAAATTAGCCATTTAGCAAAAGCAGGCTAAACGCCATCACGCCCATTCCCACGAGCAAGCCGTAAAGGCAGTGGTGCGCCTTGCCGTAGAATTTCGCCGCAGGCAAAAGCTCATCAAAAGAAATATACACCATTATCCCCGCCACAAGCGCAAAAATCACCGCTAGCACGGTTTCACTCATAAAGGGCAAAAGCGCCAAAGCGCACACAAGCGCGCCCAAAGGCTCGCTAAGCCCTGAAAGCGTGGCATACACAAAGGCTTTTTTCTTGCTGCCTGTGGAGTGATAAATCGGCAAGGACACCATCATACCCTCTGGTATGTTGTGAATCATCACAGCCAAAGCTATCACAAGCCCGAAAGAAAAGTCGCTCAGCGTAGATATAAATGTCGCAAAGCCCTCAGGAAAGTTGTGTAGAGCGATGATGATAGCAAGCAAAACGCCCATTCTTTGCAGCTTTTTGGTGTGATATGGAGCTTTTTGCTCGCCCACAAGCTCGAATTTAAGCTCTTTGTAGGCGTTTTGTTCTTGCTTGTGCAAGTCATTTGGTATGAGTTTATCCACAAGGGCTGAGAGTAAAATGCCTATAAAAAAGCACACCAAGCCCAAAATCTTGTCCCAAATGCCTAAATTTAGGCTAGAAAACCCCTCAAAAGCCTCAGGCAAAATCTCCATAAAAGAGATATAAATCATCACGCCCGCAGAAAAGCTAAGCCCTATGGATAGGACTTTTGGGCTGTCTTTTTTGAGAAAAAACACCGCCACAGCGCCGATACAGGTAGAAATCCCCGCAAGCAAGGACAACAAAAAGGCGATGAAAATTTGATAAGCGCTAAATTCCATTTGCTTTCTTTCGTTTGAAACTCATTTAAAGATAAAATGATAGCATAAATTTGGTGTTTTTTGTGGTGCTTTCATTTGTCTTTTTTTACTACAATACTTTTTTTGTAAGGAAAATTTATGTTTAAATCCTTTTTTATCACGGCAAAATGGGCGTTGTGGGCGTATGGCGGGCTTTTTTTGCTGCTCTTTTTTCTCTATATACAAACAAGCCTAAATGTCGCTATAAACGAGTGGTATAAGGACTTTTACGATATTTTGCAAAAGCCAAAAATTCAAAGCAAAGCCGAGCAAAAAGCAAGGCAAGATGATGAAAGCAAGGGGCAAATCCTAAGCCAAGATGAGTTTTTAAACGCTGTAAAAGCCCTAAATTTAGAGCTTTTAAACGATGACAATCAAAGCCTAAATTTCGCGCTCATTTACGCCAAAGCAAAAGAATTTGCCACGCAAAATTCAGCGCAAATGCAAAATTCAGCCCCCAAAGAGCAAAACAAAGCCCAAAATTCAGCCACGCACGAAAAATCATCAAATTTAAACGCCACAAATTCAGCCCAAGCAAATCAAAACTTAAATTTCCAAGCACTCGCCACGCAAAAAGGCGTAAATTTAGACATTTTCATCGACACAGCCAAGCATTATGCCGCCGCAAAGGCAGCACAAGAAAAGCTTGATGGGGCAAATTTCCTTAATAAATTTTCGCTTTATTTTTACCAAAGCCTGCTCGAACACTTTTTTAACGCGCGCAGTATAAGTGGCGAAAACGCTTACAGCATAGGGATTTTTTACGCGATGATATGGGTTTTTCTTTGCATAGCCTTGCCTTATGTCTTAATAGCCACGATAAATGTGTATTTTGCGAGCATTTACGCACTCAAATGGCGCGAAGCGATGACTTTTGAGTATCTTGCCTTTTGGAAAGCAAAGGACGACAACATAGAAGGCAGCTCGCAGCGCATACAAGAGGACATTTACAACTTTTCTAAAATAGTCGAAAGCCTAGGGCTAGCCTTTATCCGCGCTTTGATGATACTTTTTGCCTTTATACCCATACTTTGGGCTTTAAGCGGGGTTATCGCCGCGCCACTTTTTGAGGGCATAGATGAAAATTCTATTTTCGCTCCGCTCAAACACATAGACGGGCTTTTGGTTTATGTCGCCCTTTTCATCAGTCTTGGCGGGCTTTTCATCTCGTGGTTTGTCGGCATAAAGCTACCTGGGCTTGAATACAACAACCAAAAAGCCGAAGCCGCCTTTCGTAAAGAGCTTGTTTTTGCGGAGGATAACAGGCGAGATTATGCCACGCGCGAAACGATGATAGAGCTTTTCACGGGGCTTAAATTCAACTACAAAAGGCTTTTTTTGCACTATGGCTACTTTAACATTTGGCTTATTTTATTTGAGCAAATTATCGTCATAGTGCCGTTTCTCATAGTCGCTCCGTCTTTGTTTGCTGGTGCTATCGGGCTTGGCGTGGTGATGCAAATGAACAATGCCTTTGACCAAGTGCGTAGCTCGTTTAGCGTTTTTATCACAAATTGGACAAAAATCACAGAATTAAGAAGCATACACAAGCGTTTGCGTGAATTTGAGGAAAATATCGAGTATAGAAAAAGCCTAAAACGCTAGCTTTGAGCTTGCTAAAAAAACCTTTTTGTAGCACTTTAAAAGAAAACGATAAAATTTTTCTAACAACCGTGCATTGTAGGCATACTTTTACTCCAAAAAAGCCTACTTGGATAAGTGAGCTTTTGGGCGTAGCAAATCAAGGTGTAGGTGTGGGTGGTGCATTACCAGCAAAACATTTTATGAAAAGTCAAAAATAAACAAATTTTCACTTGACACCGAAACTTTTTTATGTTATAATTTTGCCACTTTCTAGGGGGTCCTTGTCCCCCACCTTTAAAATTCGTGCTTTGTATCTAGCAATCTCTCATCAAAACTAGCTAAAATATCATCTAAAAATACTATAATTTTATCGGGGGCAATAGCTATGTATAAAGGATTTTTACCGAGCATTATTTTGACATTTAATCGTGGGTAATTTCGATTTAGTTTATAAAGATTTTCAAAATGAAAGGCTCTATTGCGAATAATCCTAATGAGATAAAGCACTATTCTAGCTTTATGTGTATCTCGCAACTTAAAATGTTTGATTTTATGGCTTTTATTGCCCTTATAATAAGCCCTTAAATTAAGCCTTGTAATAAAATTTATATCAAAAATTTGTGTATGAATGCCATAAAAATCAGCTATTTTTACCCAAAAACCTAAATTTTGTTTTGAAATAATTTGATGCTTTTGTAGCGCAAGTATATCATCGCTCAATAAATCTTTATGTGAATAAATCCATCTAGCATTACTTTGGCTTAAAATTTTATCGATTTTATTGCGAATGATGACTTCTAAAAGCCCTATTTTAGGGCTAATCCTACCGACAAAATAAAAATTATCAAAATGCTCTTGTGAATTTTTATAGCTTTGCAATCTTTCTTTGGAAAAGAGCCTTTGCAAGTCTTTTTCGCTGAAATTTCGCATTTTGATTTATCTTACCTAATCATTCAAAGCAATTTGGATTCCAATTTTTAAAGTTATCAACACTAGAATAAGTATCTCCAATTCTAGAAGCACCATTTTTATTATCAGTCATAACGCTTAAAATTACAAGTTCTCCACTTGGTGTTTTAAGAAAATGATGAGTTGTCGTAAAAACTCCGCCATTTTTAGCAAGACACTCTTTATTTTTCAAGCCAAATTCCTTTTGAATTTCACTGAAACTCAAAATTTTAGCGTCAGGGTATTTTTCTTTGACAAATTTTTCAGCCTTGCTTGTGCTATCGCCCCCGCACGCACTCAAAAATAACCCAGCACCGATTAAGGCACTTACTACGCCTACTTTTGCTACATTTGCAACACTATTTTTGGTAAGATTTTTCATCTTTTGTCCTTTAAAAGTAAATTTCGTGCAAAGTATATACAATTTCGGTTAATGAAAAGGCAAGGCACAAAAATTTAAGTAAAATTTGCTAAATTAAAGAAAAAATTTATTGAAATTTTGCTAAACTAATAAGTTTAAAACTCATTTTAGCGAAAGGACAAAAATGGCTACGAACGAGAGTAGGCGAAGCTTTATAGGCTTTGCATTTGGCACAGTAGCTGCTGTGGGCGGTGTTTTATCGCTTGTGGCGGTGAAAAAGACCTGGGACCCACTGCCTAGCGTAAGGGCTGCGGGCTTTACCACGGTGGATTTGTCGGGTATGAACGAAGGCGAGTTGCGCACGATAGAATGGCGCAAAAAGCCTATTTTCATACTCAAAAAGAGCGCGGATATGCTCAAAGACCCAAAAAGAGAGCTTTCGATAGAAAACTCACCTTATGTCGTAATGATAGGGCTTTGCACGCATTTGGGCTGTATCCCATCCTATGCCCCAAGCGAGGGAATGTTTAAGTGTGCTTGCCACGGCGGAGAATTCGACATTAACGGCAAAAACACCTTTGGACCGCCGCCTAGACCGCTTGATATACCGCCTTTTAGGATAGATGGCACTAAACTCGTCCTTGGAGAAGAAGGACTTGAGTATAAAAAAATGATAGCGGAGGCGTAAAATGGCACAGATAAGAAAAGCAACAGGCTTTATCGATTGGCTAGACCAGCGTTTGGCTGTGAAAAAATTTATGAATGTAATGATGATAAAGTATTGGATACCAAAGCAAATCAACTTTCTTTGGGCTATGGGCGTGATTTTAACCACGCTTTTTGCGGTGCTTTTTGTAACGGGCTTACTGCTTGTGATGTATTACAAGCCAGATACGGCTTTGGCGTTTGATAGCGTCAATAAAACCATTATGCAAGAAGTCGAATACGGCTGGCTGTGGCGGCATTTGCACGGCGTTGCGGCATCAGTAACCTTTCTCATCATCTACATACATATGCTTACGGGCATTTATTATGGCTCTTATAAAAAGGGGCGCGAGATGATTTGGATAAGCGGAATGCTGCTCTTTGTGGCGTTTTCAGCCGAAGCGTTTAGCGGATATATGCTGCCTTGGGGACAAATGAGTTACTGGGCTGCGCAAGTTATCACTCAGCTTTTTGGCGGAATTCCATTTATCGGCGATGCGTTGGTGATTTGGATAAGGGGCGATTATGCGGTGAGCGACCCTACGCTTACTCGCTTTTTTATGCTGCATGTGTGTTTGCTGCCGATTTTGATTATGGCGATTATCGTGCTGCACTTTTATTCGCTGCGCGTGCCACACGTCAATAACGAGATAGCCGAAGAGCTTGATTTCGAGCTTGAAGCTAAAAAATACGAAGATGGCGACACCAAAGGCGCGAAGGTTATACCTTTTTGGCCCGGCTTTTTAAGCAAGGATTTTATGTATATTAGCTTGTTTATGATTTTTTTCATCTACCTTGTATGCTTTAAATTCAACTTTGCTATGGACCCCATCAACTTTGACCCTGCAAATGCGCTCAAAACCCCAGCGCACATTTACCCTGAATGGTATTTCTTGTGGAGCTATGAAGTTTTGCGTGGATTTTTCTTTGATGTAGCTGGTATCAAGGCGTTTGATATAGGTTTGGCTGCCTTTGGTATCGCGCAAATCATCTTTTTCTTTTTACCTTGGCTTGACAGAAGCGATGTGGTAAAGCCTGCGCATCATCGCCCTGCGTTTTTCGTGTGGTTTTGGGTGCTGCTTGTGGATTTAATCGTGCTGACTATCTACGGCAAGCTGCCGCCGACAGGAATGAACGCTTGGGTAGGCTTTTACGCGTCCATCGTGTTTTTGCTACTCTTGCTCGTGGTGCTGCCTATCATTACGATTAAAGAGAGAAAAAAGGAGAGCAAATGAGAGAGTTGAAGATATTTTTTGTAGTCGCTGTATTTACAGCACTTGTGTATTGGGGCGTTGAGCCTTATGCTCACTCTGTGATGAACCCCCATGTCGCGCCTGCAAATTTTGACTTTGCCAAAGAGGACATAAATTTTGCCAAAAGCACGCTTGCTGCAAAGCAAGAAGAGCTTACTCTTGCAAATGATGAGCTAAAAAAGGCAAAGAATTCCAAAGACAAAGAGCTGAAAATTCAAGCTGAAAACAAGCAAAAAGCCGCTGAGGCTGCTGTGGAGAGTGCAAAGGCAACCCTAGCTGCAAATCAAGCCTTGTGGGACAGAGTCAAAGAAATCGACTTTAAAGCGGGCAACGCTCAAAGCGGGGCTGAATTTTTCGCTACAAACTGCGTAGCCTGCCACAGCTTAAAGACGGCTGGACTTGAAGGGGCGATTCCTGACTCGTCAATTTACGGCGTGTTGCCGCCTGATTTAAGCTCCACAGGCGCGCTTTATGATGAGAAATTCCTAGCCGCACTCATCTTAAATCCAGCACTTGCGCTCAAAGTAGAGCATAAATTCGGCGAGGCTTTCATAATGACAGCCTACAATGACGAGACAAGCGGCGAGGACGCCAGCGTTGCCAAGCAAGTAGTGAGCGCAAATATTGCTAATGTCATCGCTTACTTGAAAGAAGTCAGCAAGGACTACAAAAAGGCGTTTGAAAGCGAAGTGAAAGAAGAGCTAAAAGCCAAATACGCTAAAATGCAGGATTTAAGCCAAAGCGACAAGGCTAAATTTATGGAAAAGGACTTAGCCTTTGCAAAGGCAAAGAACGATTTCATCGAGGCTTGCGGGCGTTGCCACGATATGAAGTATGATGGTTTCAAGGCTTTATCGGCGATGAGCGATTTAAATGGCTATTTGGGTATGAATCCGCCTGATTTGTCGATGATGATACGCGCAAGAAGTGGCGAATACCTTAACAATTTCATCAACAACACCCAAAAAGTGCTTGCAGGCACGGCTATGCCACGAGTTGGACTTACACAAAACGCCCAAGCTAGCGTCATCTCATATATGGAAATGGTTGGCGACAGCAAAAAAGACGAGCGCACGAGCGTGGGCATAGGCGTGATGATATTTTTCGCTATTTTGAGCGTTTTTGCGATTTTGTGGAAACGCAAGGTGTGGAGCGAACTGCACTAAATTTAGAGCAAGTTTTTGAATTTTTCTTGCTTTTTGGAGCAAGTTGTTAAATTCTAAGCTTGCTTTGCGCTCAAAGGCTTTTAATTTGCGTGGATTGCTTGGATTCACGCAAATTTTTTTTTGAATTTTGCCTGTGTGTTTGTAAAAATGAGAGAGTGGGTTTGAGAAGTTAAGAATTTTAAAAACAAAAGGATATATGATGGCAGATTCGCAGATTAAGGCAGAAAGTTTAAATTTAGACAAAATACTTGTCGATAAAGACAAATTTTACCAAATACCAAACTATCAGCGCCCGTATTCTTGGGATAAAGACAATATTGCTGATTTATTGGGAGATTTATCAAATTCTTTTATAGACAATAAAAACGAAGAGTATTTTTGTGGCTCGTTGGTTTTGGTTAAAAATGATAAAGACAAAAGATTTGATGTTATAGACGGACAACAAAGACTTACCACATTTACGATATTTGCGTGTATAATTAGAGATTTATATTTAAGTCAATTAGAACAAGAGGTGCAAGACTTAATCAAAGAATCTATTAGTGATAGATATGGAAAAAATGAAAAGTTAAAATTTTTAACCGATGAAACATTTCAAGCTGAATTTAAAAATACCTTTATATTAAATAAACTTAAATTTGAAGCCACTAAAAATATAGAAAAAGAATTTAGACATAATAGATATTTGCAAAACGCTTATTATATAAAAGATGAATTGAAAAATTTATTACAAGAGAATAAAATCAATATCAACGATTTTATCAAATGGCTATATGAAAAAGTTATCTTAACAGTAATTATTTGTCCTAATGAAGAAAGTGCTATAAGAATTTTTAATGTCTTAAATAATAGAGGAATGCCATTAAATCCAACGGATATACTTAAATCCGTGCTAATGCAAAAATTAGACAAAGAAGATAGAAAGGCGTTTAAGGCGGAATGGCAGAGCATTAGTGGAAATTTGCAACAATTTAATTATTTGCTTGATGATATGTTGAATGCGTATTTATATTTTTTAACAGCTAAAAATCCTAAAAAGAGACTTGATGAGGAATTGCTAGCAACCGAAAAATTTAAAAAAGATAACGCTATCAAAGTAATAGCAGACATTAAGGCATTTTCAGAAATTTATATTGAATTGCTGCAAAATGAAACGAAAAATAAATATATTCATTGTTTAAAATATTTGCCAAATAAAATATATTGGATAAGCATTTTAGCAACAGCAAAATACCTTAAATATAGTGAATATAACGAATTAACTAAAATTATAACGGCGTATTATTACCAAAATTTTATCGCTGGATTAACTGCAAATCAATTCAAACAAACTTCTTTTAATATCTTATCTTTGTTAAAGAAAAAGTCGAAATTAGAAGATATTAAAAAAGAGATAAAAGATAATCTTGAAAAGTATAAAACCACAAAAGATTATCAAGAACTTCTTGAAGAAGAAATCTATATTTACGGCTATAAATGGGTAAAACCTATTTTACTACTTGTGGAGTATTTTAGCCTTGATGAGGCTTCTTTTATAGAAATAAACAATAAATTACATTTAGAACACATTTTACCAAGAACTTTACCAAACAAAGAAAAATACCCTTTGGCATACAAGTATTGGCAAGAAAGATTTGATGAAGACGAATTAGAAGAATGGACTGATAGCTTGGCAAATTTAGTGTTATTAGGATTTAGAAAAAATATCCAAGCGCAAAATTATGATTTTGCAACCAAAAAAGAAATTTATAGCAACAAAGACAATGTTGCTACAAGTTTTAGAACAACACAAATGGTTTTAAGAGAAAAAGAATGGAATATCAAAGCATTGAAAAGCAGAAAAGGAAAATTGATAGAAAAAATAAACGAAGTGATTGATATCTTTTAAATTTCAGCAAAAGAAAGTATGTTTAGGTAGATTCTCACATAAACAAACGCAAGAATCTACCTAAAATTCTAATACCTCTCAAACAACTCCCAAATTTTCTTGCTCTCATTTGTCTTTGTGAGTGCGAGCATCAGCAAAACACGGGCTTTTTGCGGGTTTAAATCCTGAGCGGAGATAAAGCCAAGTGCCTTGTCCTCATCGCCCACCGCGACAAAGCCTTGCCTCACGCGTGAGCTAACCACGACTTTTAAGCCCTTTGCAAGCAGTTCTTTCAGCACTTCTTTTTGCGCGGTGTGTATGCTGCCCGCCCCGCTTCCAGCTACGACTATGCCTTTCGTGCCGTTTTCAAAGAGTGCTTTTGCCGCAACGGCTGAGCCGTCATTTGAGTAAGTGTAGAGTATATCGACTTTTGGCAAGCTTTTGAGCTTTGAGACATCAAATTCAGCTTTTTTGGTGTGCGTCTTTAAATTCGCATTTTCAAAAAACACCTTGCCATCGACTATGTAACCAAGATTACCAAAATCAAAGGCACTGACATTGAGCGTGTGCGTTTTTTGCGCATCTCTTGCGCCCAAAATCTTGTCATTCATCGCTATCATCACGCCCTTGCCTTTGGCGTTAGCGTTTGCCGCTAGGGCTACGGCGTTGTAGAGATTTTTGGGACCATCAGCACTCATCGCTGTGGCAGGGCGCATAGCTCCCACAAGCACCACAGGCTTGTCGCTTTTGACGACTAAATTTAAGAAAAACGCCGTCTCCTCCATAGTGTCCGTGCCGTGCGTGATGACTATGCCATCGACTTTGCCGAGCAGTTCGTTGCACCTTTTGGCGAGTTTTAGCCAAATCGCATCAGTCATATTTGAGCTATCGACATTTGCGATTTGCTCGCCCGTGATGTCCGCAAGCTCTTTAATCTCAGGCACGGCTTGTATCAACACCTCCACGCCCAAAACGCCCGCTGTGTAGCCTGTGGTCGCAAGCTTGCTGTCAGTGCTGCCTGCTATCGTGCCGCCTGTGGCTAAAATCGCCACCTTTGGCTTTGCCTGTGCCATACTTACTCCTATAAAAAGAGCCATTATACAAGGTAAAAGTTTCCTCATATTTAATCCTTTCAAAGTGAATTCACTTTTAATTATACATAAATTTTCATTAAATGTAGCTTAAAAATTTTAAATTTAGCGATATTGTGCTATACTTTCAAAATGAATGAAAAAATTGAGCTTTTATGCGGGCAAATTTTCGGGGCAAAACGCTTTGAGATTTTTAAATTTTTGTGCGAAAGAGCCGATGAAAACGGCTTTGTTTTCGTTACCATAGACGAGATGATGAAAGAACTTGACATTTCAAAGCCCACCGCCATCAATGCCTTTAAATTTTTGGAGCAAAAAAGGCTTTTCAAACGGCTTAAAAACGGCTTTTACGAGCTAAAACTAGGGGACAAAAATGAGACTTCATAATCCTTTGGATATGCACCTACACTTGCGAGACGGCGCGATGTTAAGCCTTGTCGCGCCCTTTTCGGCAAGGGATTTTAAGGCTAGTGTCATAATGCCAAATTTAGTGCCACCCCTTACGAGCAAAGAAGCCTTAAACGCCTACAAACAAAGGATTTTAAAGGCTTGTGGGGACGAAAAATTTACGCCTTTGATGACGCTTTTTTTTCAAAACTATGAGCGTAAATTTTTGGAGCAAATTCGCTCTGAAATCTTTGCCATCAAGCTCTATCCAGCGGGCATTACGACAAATTCAAGCTCAGGCGTTGCAAACTTTGACATAGCGCACTTAAAGCCCACCTTGCAGGCGATGAGCGACTTGCAAATCCCCTTGCTGATACACGGCGAGACGAACGACTTTGTGCTGGACAGAGAGCGTGAGTTCGCACCCATTTACGCCACACTTGCGCGCACTTTCCCAAAACTCGTCATTGTGATGGAGCATATCACCACCAAAGCCCTATGTGAGCTACTGCGTCAGCACGAAAATCTCTACGCCACCGCAACCTTGCACCATTTAATGCTTACCCTTGATGATGTCATCGGCGGCAAAATGCAGCCACACCTTTTTTGCAAGCCCATAGCAAAAAGGGTTGAGGACAAAGAAGCCTTGTGCGAGCTTGCTTTTAGCGGCTTTGAAAAGCTAATGTTTGGCTCAGACTCAGCCCCGCACCCACAAAGCGAAAAAGAGTGCTGCGGCTGTGCGGCTGGCATTTTCAGCGCGCCCGTTGCCCTGTGCGTTTTAGCGCAGCTTTTTAGCGAGCATTCAAGCGAAGCAAATTTGCAAAAATTCATCAGCGATAACGCTGTAAATTTGTATAAATTTAGCTTTGAGAGCGATAAATTCATCACTTTGACACAAAAAGAATGGTGCGTGCCACAAAACTACGGCAATGTCGTGCCATTTATGGCAGGCAAAACACTTAAATGGCAAGTGTCTGAGCGAATTTAGCCGAATTTGTGCTACAAGCTCCAAAAATTCCCACAAAACCTCCGCCAAAAACCCCAAAAAACCCAAGCCACACTCCAAAAAATTCCACCACACTTAAATTCAACAAAATTCCACCCCAAAAATCCCCAAAACCCCCAAGCACACTCCACAAAAATTCCACCACCCACCAAAGCCTCAAACACACCACAAAAAATTTCAGTGGATTGCCACGAATTTACACGCTTGCGCTTTGCAAATTCTCGCAATGACAGCTTTAAAACCTTTTTTTTGTTTGTCATACTGACTTGTCTTGTCATACCAAACACTCTTTGTGTCATAAATTTTGTCATACTGATTTGTTTTTGTTATACTAACCAAATTCTATCATATCGATAATTTTGTGTCATACTGAATTATTCTCTCTTGTTATATTGACTTATTTTTGTCATACTGAGCGCAGCGAAGTATCCATAAATTTAAAACGCGATTTTAGTGCTTTAAGGCGTGGATTTTTTGCCTTAATTTAAAGTGTATCTTAAATTTCTTTGGATTTTTCGCTCATTTCACTCACTTAAAATGACAAAAGTGGTGTGGATTTTTTTGCTGTGGTTTCGCCTTGCAACCCGTTGGGTCGCCTTTTTACAAAAGGCTCAAAATGACAAAGTTTTTATACTCAAAAAACTCAAATTCCAAAACCAAAGCTACCCCAAATTCAACCCAAAAACAAAAATCAGCTCACCCCCAAATCAACCCCAAGACACCCCAAAAACCCAAAATCCCCAAGACACCCCAAAAACGGCTCGCAACGACAACTCAAAATCCGTCCGCAACAAGTCATTGCAAGTGAGTTTTGCGAGCGTGGCAAGCTATAAATTTAGGATTTTACTTGAATTTTTATGATACGCTACTTTTTTGGATTTTGCTTTATCTTGGCAAGGGCTTTTAGGGTTGCCACGCCCAAAGTAAGAGCGTGGCGGTGTGTAGGCTTTATAAAATAGCCCATTAAATCAAGCTTTTTATCTCATCATCTTCTAACTTCACGCCAAAGATATGCTTAGGTTTAGACATATTGCCAAATTTTACGAGCATATCGCCCTTACCGAGCAGCTTTTCCGCACCGCTTTCATCAAGGATAATCTTTGATTCACTTCCTCTATCCACGCGCAGTGCGATTTTGCCGTCTATGTTGTTGCGTAGTCCTTTGAGCAATGTTCCGTCTGGGCGTTGCGTGCCAAGGACGAGATGAATTCCAGCCTGTCTAGCCATTTCCGCAAGGCGTGAGAGTTTGTCTTTTATACTTTTGTCATTTTCGATGAGATTGTTAAGTTCATCGACAATAAGAACCTTAAAATGAAAACCTAACGCTTGTATGTCTGCTCCAAAATCGCTCATTTGAGCGTTGCGTTCGTGCATTTCTTCGATAAAAGTATCGATGAAGTCGCTTACTTTTTGTCTGTCTGTGATGAGGGTGATTTTTGTTCCAAATACCTTAAAATCAATGCCTTGTTTAGGGTCAATAACCACAATCTCAACATTAGATTTTTGCAGCAAACACACTATCATCGTTTGGATAAATTTGGTTTTACCACTGCCTGATGTCCCAGCCACAAAGCAGTGCGGAGCTTCTGCTAAATCAAAACAAAATGGAATTTTTTCAATGTCATTGCCCGCATAAACGCCCCCAAACTCTTGCGCGCGTTTATGTCCTTAATGCCGAATTTTGAAATTTCAAGTCGTTTCATCATCTCATCGCTCTTGCAGCAAGTCAAGCCTTTGCCTGCACAAATCCTGCCACGGCGAAAGCTCACTCAGCTGCACGCACGAATTTAAACTTTGCCTTTGTGCGCTAAATTCACGCCTGCGCTCGTAAATTTCACTTTGCATATAAAGGGCGCGCGCTCGTTCAGCTGGCGTGAGACGGCTTACTTTCAGCAAATCAGTCAGCACCGCCAAAGCCTCGCTGTCATAGCCGTGCAGGTTGAGCGCTGATAAATAAGCAAATTCAAGCTCGGGCGTATAGACATTGACGCCCTTTAAATTTTGATAATCAATCGCTTTTGGTGCATAAGTCAAAATAGTCGTTGTGAGATTGTTATCCACGCAGTAGCCTAAAAATTCGTTGTAAAGTTCTACCATACGATAATCCATAGGAAAGTCGTCAAGGATTTTGAGCGTAGCCATAGCTTCATTATATTCGCCGTTTCTAAATTGTGCTAAAAATTTATAATAATACGCGCGGAATTTTTCGTCCTCACTTTTAAGCGTGCGTGAATTTAAAACAGAATTGCTTAACGCAAGGGTATTTTTATAGTCCTTATCATTTAAATCAAGCAAGGCTTCTTGCAAATCATAGTAAATTTTGTCCTCCGCACGGTTTGCGGCTATGTAAGCACGGGCTTGCTCGGTGCGAAAGGTGCGCGTAAAGCAAGCAAGCATAGCCTTTTTGTTGATGAACTTTTGGGCTAGCTCGTAGGGCGCATACTCTTCATTTAAAGCCGTTGCGCCCAAGCAATCATCAGCCTTGATGAATTCATCAAGCTTTTTTAAAGCCGAGCGGGCAAGCAAGTCTTTAAGCCCCGCATTGTCAAGCTCTTCGATAGCATTTTTATACCCCATCACCGCAGCGGTGTTGTTTTCATCATAATAAAGCATAACATCGGCTATCAAGGCTTTTGTGGCGATTTCGTTTTCATACTCGCTTTGCAGTTCCTTGTAGCGAGCGTGCAAAAAGCTGGTGTTGCTGTCTGGCAGGTTGAAAAAGACATTGTCCGCAGCCTCTTTGATGAGCGCGATATGCTCTGAATTTTTATAATCCTCCATATACAAGTCCAAATACCGCTTCGCCTTGTCGTAGCTTTTGGTTTTGCTCATCATCAAGGCTAAATTCCGCAGGGTTTGCTCATAAGTTGTATCAACATCTGTCATCGCGTTAAAGGCGAGTTCGTAAATTTCAGCGCTTGTGTCAAATTCGTTTTCCTTTGCCAAAAGTCCCGCTATGTCAAGGGCTGTGGCTTTGTCCTTGCTGAAATACTCTTTGTTAGACCTTAAAACGGTGTTTATAAGCTCCATAGCCTTTGTTTTGTCCTTTTCGTTCAAAGCGAGTTTAGCGGTAGAAAGTGCGGCGCGAGTGGCGATATGCACGGATTTGCTTTTGTAATATAAATCATTAAAGATGATTTTCGCGCCCTTTGTGTCGCGAAGTCGCAGCAAATAATCCGCATAATCAAGCAAGCCAAGCTCGGCAAAATAGTTGCCCTCGTGTTCTGTGCTTAAAATTTGTATGGTATAATCAGCATTTGACTTTTGCTCCAACGCTATATACGCGCGCAGGCTTATATAAAGCACTTCTGGGTAGTTTCTGTCGCTGGCAAAGTTGCGATTCCACACCTTTGCTTCTTCTATCATCGCTTCAAGCTGCTCTTGGTTGCGATAATCAGCACCTTTCGTGTAAAGCTCATTTTGCGCCCGCAAGCGATAGAGCATAAATTCGTTCATAAAAATGCTGCCCTCATAGCGTGAAATGGCGTTTGTAGCATCTGATATAACTTGCTGATAATTTTCTTGCTCGTAGTCGTTTTTTATCCGCAAAAATACATTTATATCGCCACTTTGCGGGATAGTAACGGGGTTTGAGTCCAAATCAAGCGCGCCTACGGCTGGGTTTGCGACATTTGGAAAAACGATATCAAAATTTAAGCCCTCTTGTTCTGTTAAATGTGGGATTTCTGCACTAAACACAAAGGTAAAGCTCGTGGAATTTGTATCATCTAAATCGCCCTTTATATCTGCGTCTTTGTAGAGTTCTTGGGAGAGATTATAACGCTTAACGGGAGCTTTTGGGTAGATAAAAATGCGCGTGTTTGTTTCGTTTTTTTGAAATTTCAAATCAAAAAAAGCAAATTCTTGCTCTTTCAAATCCTTATCCACAACGCCTGCGATAATGCACTCGTAGTAGTTTCGCGCCTTTACGCCTGCATTATGCTCCACGCAAGCAAATTTCTGCTCGTGTTTTAGATGAAGCGTGGCAAAAGGCGCGGCGTTTTCTTTGCCCGTGTTTAGCACTAGCTCAAAGCCATAAAGCACACCGACACTGCAAACGATAAGGGCAAATTTGGCAAAAATTTTCATAGGGCGATTATAGCGAAAAATTCTTAAAATTTCAAAGTTGCAGGTAAAATTCAGCACAAAACAAAAGGCTTTTTAAAGTGGCATAAGAGCTAAAAATGAATTTATTTTTAAATTTAATTTACAAAATGTTTCCAAAAAGTTTCCGTCTCTTTTTATACTGCGCCTTGAATTTTTACGACAAAGGAGAAAAAATGAGAAAAAATTCACTTCAATCGCTCGTTTTTGCGGGAGTTTTGGCAGGTTTTGTCGCCACAAATGCCCTTGCAAAAGAGCTTACAATCGCAGGCTCATCGACCGTGTATCCATTTACTAGCTTTGTGGCTGAGGAATACGCGAGTATCAAAAAGAGCAAAACGCCCATAGTCGAGAGTCTTGGCACGGGCGGCGGATTTAAGGTGTTTTGCGAAGGCAAAACCGACATTTCAAACGCTTCGCGCCCGATGAAAGCGAGCGAATTTGACATTTGTCAAAAAAACGGCGTTAAGGACATCGTGGGCGTGATGATAGGCTATGATGGCATAGTTTTAGCGCAAAACAAAGCCAACGCACCGCTTAATATCACGCTTGCTCAGCTTTTTTTAGCCTTAGCAAAGGAAGTGCCACAAAATGGCAAACTCGTGCCAAATCCCTACACAAAGTGGAGTGAGATTGACAAAAGCTTGCCAGAGCGCAAAATAGCGGTGTATGGACCCCCGTCAAGCTCTGGCACACGCGACACTATCGAAGAGCTTGTGCTGAGCAAGGTGTCTCAAAATTTCAAAGAATACGGCGCGCAACAAGGCAAATACAAGAGCATTCGCCAAGATAACGCCTATATACCAAGCGGTGAGAACGATAATCTCATCGTAAGCAAGCTCACAGCGGACAAACAAGCCTTTGGGCTTTTTGGATACGGCTTTTTAGCGAGCAACAAGGACAAGATAAATGCCGCAAACATTGATGGAGTAGTAGCTAGCGAGCAAACTATCGCCGCTAATGACTACAAACTTGCACGAAGCCTTTTCATCTACCTGAACGCAAAAAACCCGCAAACGCTGGACTTTGCCACGCTTTATTTGAGCGATGATTTAGCAAGCGGTGGCGGAGAGCTTGAAAAAATAGGGCTTGTGCCTTTAAGTAGTAAGGATTTAAAGGCTATGCAGGCGCACATCAAAAAGGCAAATCGCCTAAACAGCACGCTTGTCAAAGCTGGCAAGGTGTTTTAAGGCTTGTTTTGGGCGTTACCGTGCTTTGATAAACCTTGCCGTTTATCTTGCACGGTTTGAGCGAAGAAGGAGGATAAAACAAATTTAACGCACCAAAAGTTTGCGATGACAGGTAAAAGTGCTTGTAATGACAAAAACCACATTCAACTCACCACGCTTGCAAAGGCAAATGTTGCTTGTTATACATTGACTATATATGCAAAAATTTTCCCAAATTTATCTCAAAAAACTAAAAAATTCCAAAATCACGCCCAAAAAAATCAAAAATACAAATTCCCAAAAATTCAAGCAAAGCCCTAAATTCTGTCATACTGAGCGTAGCGAAGTATCCACAAATTTGAAGTGCAAATTGCACCTTTAAAGCGTATCTTAAATTTCTATGGATTTTTCGCTTTGTGCTAACGCACTCCGCTCAAAATGACAAAATCAGCCTTGTCATACTTATAAATTCTGCTGTATTGACTTAGTCCTTGTCATACTGAGCGTAGCGAAGTATCCACACAAATTATAGAGAATAGGCTGCTGAATGTAAAATTTATGGATATTTCGCTAACGCTCAATATGACAATATGGATTTTTTGCTGTGGCTATGCCTTGCAACCCGTTGGGTCGCTAACGCTCAAAATGACAAGAGTGAGCCGTCATTGTGCTACACAACGCTTTTTATCCGTCATTGTGAGCGTGGCAATCCACAAGGCAACGCTAAATTTATGGCTTGCCACGCAAGGCTTACGCCTTACTCACAATGACGAATTTCTCCAAAATTCCCCAAACAAGCCAAACCCAAACACCCAAAAAATTCCCCTAAATTTCAGTGGCTTGCCGTGCCGTTTTTATCGGCTTTTCAATGAAAAATAAGAGACATTATAGCATTTTATCCACACCATCAAACACCACAAATCCCTAAAAATTCAGCTCTTCACCACGATATAAAGTTCTTCGTTGATATGCAGGGCGCGTTTTGAGAGATTGCGCGAGCCGCGAAAGGCGTTGTAGCGTTGCTCTTTGACAAAAACCTTGCCAAGCGTGGAGAGTTTTTTAGCGAATTTTTCCTTTTTCACAAAGCCCTCGCAGTTGTATGAAAGCAAGATAATTTTAGCCTTTGTCGCACGCACAAGCTCAAAAAGCGCATCTTGTGCTTTGTGTGGCTTGTTAAAATCGCTTCTGTTCCACGCTTTTGGTATGCCTGAAACCTTTGAAATGTCCTTTGGTTCGGTGTAGTTTGCGATTAAATTCAGCATAAAGTAGTTTGAGCCGTAAGGATGCTGGTTATAAGGCGGGTCAAAGTAAGCTATATCCACGCTATCAAGCTCTTTTGCAAGAGAGTTTGCGTCCTTTTGCCAAACTTCAAATGGGCAAGAAAAGTTTGAAAACACGGGCATTTTAAGCTTAATCTCCCCTAAAATTCGGCTCAATGCGTTTTGCCCGCTGCCGCCAAACTTGCCAACGCCTGATTTGTCCTTGTAAAAGCCCTTGAAAACCCCGCTCGTGTTTGAATGCACGCTGGCTTCGTAGATTAAGGGGGCGATGAAAAAGTGCTGAAATTCGGGCGGAATTTCGCGTCCTATCTTTAAACGCATAGAATCAAGATATAACGCATTTTGTTTCGTATAAAATACCCTATCATCTCTTTGAATATCTTTTTCGTTTTTTGGGGCATATAGAGTGCTTAAAAAGCCTTTTTGAAATTCATTTTTTTTCAAAGCAAGTTTATGATAAAATTCTTGTAGAATTTTGAGTTTTTTTTCATCAACATTGTCAAGATAGCAGTTGTTGATGATGCGTGAGTAATCTTCTAAGTCGTTTGCTATGATATAATTTGCGTGAGCTTTTGCAAAGCGACTCACAACGCCAGAGCCGCTAAACATATCCAAAAAGCTCACCTTGTCCTTTTTAAACTCGCTTTTTGCATACTCTACCCCGCTTGCGATAAAGCCAAGCAAGGCGCGCTTGTTGCCAAGATAAGTGATGATTTGCTCTTTCAAAAAGGCGGGATTTTCGCGTGTCGTTTTCATCAAGCTATGATAGCTAAATTTGATAAATCGCCACTCAAAATCGCTCAAATTTACTCAAATTTACCCATATTGACGCAAAAAATTCAAAAATCGCGCCCCAAAAAAGCCACATTTAACAAAGCTTGTTATAATTTTCGTGTAATCTTTGCTTTTGTGCTGTTTTGTAAGAATTTGCGCCCTTTGAGCGTGGGTTTTTCATCATTTTGCGCTCAAAGTTTGAATTTAAAGCAAAACAAGCATTGCCTAAATTTAAAGAATTTAAGCGCGAAATTCACGCTCAATGCGAAAATTTCGCACCAAAAGCGACACAGCAAGGCTAAAAAGCAAGAAAAAGCAGCAAAGACAAAAGAACAAAAGGCGAAAATTTAAAAACAAAAGTGCAAAAAAAGCAAATTTTAAAGCAAAAATAAGAAAACAACAAAAAGGACTAGCAAATGGCGACTTACAATTTTGATTTTTACTCTACGCTCGTGTGTATGGTAGCTGTGCTGCTTTTGGGGCGTTTCATCATCGCAAGATTAAAGGTTTTGCAAGATTACAACATACCAGAGCCTGTTATCGGTGGGCTTATCGCCGCTTTAATCATACTTGGCATTTACAAGTATTTGCATATCGAGTTTAAATTCGACAGCTCCCTAAAAGACCCGCTAATGCTTGCTTTTTTCACTTCTGTGGGGCTGAGTGCGGATTTTGCGAGCTTGAAAAAGGGCGGCAAAATGCTGTGGATTTTTCTCTTTTTCGTGTCGATTTTGCTCATCTTGCAAAATGTCATCGGCTTGTCGCTGGCTTATGCGATGAATGTCAATGCGCTTGTTGGCTTGCTGGGCGGTTCTATCACGATGAGCGGCGGACACGGCACGGGCGCAGCTTGGGCGGCTGAGTTCATCAAAGCCCCTTACAATTTCACCGCAGCTACCGAAGTGGCGATGGCTTGCGCTACCTTTGGGCTGGTGATGGGCGGACTCATCGGCGGTCCTGTGGCTCGCTATCTTGTCAAGCATTACAAGCTCAAAACGCCGGGCAAGGACTTTAAGGACGAAGAAAGCGCCTTTGAAAAGCCCCAAAAAGAGCGACTCATCACGCCTACAAGCTTTGTGGAGTCCCTAGCGCTCATCGTCATTTGCTTGCTGGTAGGCACTTTGCTGAAAGATTATGAGCGGGCGCATTTTCAAGCCATAAATTTGCCGACCTTTGTGTATTGCCTTTTCATCGGAGTGATTTTGCGAAACGCTTTAAGCGCGCTTAATATCCACAAGGTTTTTGACCGCGAAGTAAGCGTGCTTGGCAATGTCAGCCTTTCGCTCTTTCTTGCCTTTTCGATGATGAGCCTGAATTTATGGGAGCTAGTGGCTTTGGCTTTGCCGATGATAGTGATTTTATCGACACAAGCTCTTGTAATGGTGCTTTATGCGGTGTTTGTAACCTTTCGCTTTTGCGGGCGCGACTATGACGCGGCGGTTTTGGCTGCTGGGCATTGTGGCTTTGGGCTTGGCGCAACGCCCACAGCTATGGTAAATATGCAAACAGTTACCTCACACTACGGCGCAAGCCATATGGCTTTCATCATCGTGCCGCTGTGTGGGGCGTTTTTCATCGACCTCATCAACGCCGTTGTCATCAAAGGAATGCTAGGCTTTTTGTGAGCGAATTTAAGGCAAATTCAGCGTGAAATTTTGCTTTGGTTTAAATTTTTTGGGATTTGAGCTAAAATTTAAGCAAAATTTACCACAAAAATTCAAGCAAAACCTTAAAAAACCAAATCTCAAAAAAATTTGCCTAAATCCACATAGATTGCCACGCCGTTTTTCAAAAAACGGCTCGCAATGACACAACCCCAAAACCCCCAAATTCAGCCCAAAAAACAAAAATTCCCCAAAAAACCCCCGCCAAAACCCAAGCGCACTACAAAAATTTTTTGTTTGTCATACTGAGCTTTCGCAAGAAGGCGAAGTATCCATAATTTTAAAGTGCAAATTTACATTTTAAAATATGAATTTTTCATCTTAAAATTTAAAGCGTATCTTAAATTCTTTGGATTTTTCGCTAACGCTCAATATGACAAAATCCGCCGTCATTATGCTACAAACACTTTTTACCCGTCATTGCGAGCGAGCCACAAGGCGAGCGTGGCAATCCATAAATTTAAGCAAACTTTACCACAAAAATTCAAGTAAAGCCTTAAAAAACCAAATCTCAAAAAAATTTGCCTAAATCCACATAGATTGCCACGC